>CALZIL010000087.1 GCA_945787495.1 uncultured Afifella sp.
CGTGGCCGGCCGCCGGTCTATGATCGGCGCGCGCTCAAGCTGAGCGAAACTGAGAAGGCCGAGCTGGAAGCGGAAGGGCGCAAGCCGCATTGGCGCTTTTTGCTGCCCAATCACGCCGGCGATCCGCAGGCGCCGCGGCGCACGGATGTTGCCTGGAACGACCTGTTCCGGGGGCAGCAGTCCATCGATCTGGCCTCGATGTCCGACCCGGTGCTGATCCGCGCCGACGGCAGCTATCTTTATACACTGCCCTCCGTCGTCGACGACATCGCCATGGGCGTGAACCACGTCATCCGCGGCGACGACCATGTCACCAATACCGGCGCGCAGATCGCGCTTTTTGAAGCGCTCGGCGCCGCGCCGCCGGCCTTCGGCCACCACAATCTGTTGCAGTCGATAAGCGGCGAGGGGCTGTCGAAACGCGATTCTGCCCTGTCCATCGCCGCCTTGCGCGAGGAGGGGCTGGAAGCGGCCGCGGTCGCTGCCTACGCAACGCTGATCGGCACCGCCGAGCCGGTGCGGCCGGTCCATGATCTCGCCGGCCTCACCGAAATCTTCAGGCCGGACATAGTCAACAAGGCGGCAACCCGGTTCAGTCAACAAGGCGGCAACCCGGTTCAGCCCCGACGAACTGCGTCATCTCAATGCCAGGCTGCTTGCCGAACTGCCGCATGAAAGCGTTGCCGATCGGTTGCAGGCGGCCGGGATCGGTGGCGGCGAAGCCTTCTGGCTGGCGGTGCGCGGCAATCTGGAACGGCTGGAAGACGCGAGAATCTGGTGGCAGGTGGTTGCCGGGCCGATCGAGCCGGTTATTGAGCCCGATGACAGCGATTTGCTGGCGACCGCGGCATCGCTGCTGCCGCCCGAGCCTTGGGATCAGGACACCTGGCGGAATTGGACGGATAAGCTGAAGGCGGCTACAGGCCGCAAGGGCCGTCAGCTCTTCATGCCGCTTAGGCTGGCGCTGACCGGGGTCAGTTCGGGACCGGAATTAGGACAACTTCTTCCTTTGCTTGGTCGCTCCAATGCACTGGCCCGACTGTCCGCACCGTCCGGCCATTGCGCGTAATCGAACCAGTGGCGCCGACAAGGCTGGTGATCGCGCCGATCTGAAAATCGCCGGAACGGTTAATCAGCGTCTCAGGGTCCTCGCCAAAGCCCGGTTTGGCGACCGGAACGGGGACATAGCCGGTCCCGCCGGTCGAATCCGAATTTGCGAGTGACAAGGTGCCGCCCACTTCCGATAAGCGCAATTTTCCCGCGACGGTAAAGAGCGGTGGGCGGTTGCTGCCACAACTGCACGATTTGTCGTATTTCGACCGGTACTGGAACGCTGCGGGGTGGCTTTCGTAGGGCACACCGTTGAGCGAGACCATGTTCTCCGAAGCGCTGGCCGGATTGTCATGATAATAAAGTTCCACCGGCGCGCCCGGGCACATCGCCTCGCAGGTCACCTGATCGGCCGCGAACTGGTTGCGCGTCGTTGAAAAGCTGATCGGGAAGTAATAGCCATCGCAAGCGCGCACGCACAATGTCCTGAAAGTGTAGCCCGGCGCGCTTTCAAGTTCGGAATCACCGTTGAAGAAGGCCTCGAATTCCGCCCGGTTGCGGAAGCTGGCCATCTGGGTGTCGGTGAAGCAGTTGTTCTGCAGCATGATCGTGCGGACCTGGGCGACGCGGTTGCGGCGTGAAACCGCGCCGCCGCCCTTATTCTGCCGCCGCAGGCGGTCGAGCTTGGCTACGCTGGCTTGCAGTTTTTTCATTTTGGGGACGATTTTCCGGCAGGCCGGCTCCGGCTTGGACCGGAAAAACAGGAACTTGCGTCCGGAACAATTGGCCCGCCGCGCTTTCGACCGCTCGCGCGCCAGCGCATCCGATTGTTTCATCCATTGCTGCTGATATTTCGCCGCCTTTTTCGCGCTGACTTGCCCTGACCCGGAACGAAGACGCTTGAGTTCCGCTCCAAGATCGGCGCAGGTCGAAGCCGCGAACGCGGAATCGGCCACGATCGCCAGAGCGATCAGACCGCATGCAAAAAATGTCGGCAATCGTTGTGCCAATGCCGTTCGCCCCATTTCACAATCGATTTTTATAACACATGAATACGTCGCGGCCATGCCGGTGTCCGATAAAACGGTATCGCTGAACCGCGGGCGAACCGATAGCCGATAGCGCTGCTTGGCAAAAGCCTCTGGCGGACCGGCATGGCAATCCCCAAGTGATGCTTTGCACGATGACAGGCATACCAGACGGAGACTGGAACCATGCGTTTGATACTCGCCGCTTTGATCGCCATTGGATTGTCGGCTGGATTGTCAGGCCCGGCCTTTGCCGAAGGCCCGGACCTGATTTTCAAGAAATCGACGGTCTTCAAGCTGCTGACGCCCGACCACAAGCTCGCCACCTACGGCATCGACGACCCGCTGGTCGAAGGCGTCGCCTGTCACTACACCGTGCCGGAAAAGGGCGGCGTCTCCGGTATGCTTGGCGTTGCCGAGGAAGTGTCCGACGTGTCGCTGGCCTGCCGGCAGATCGGCCCGGTGGCGTTCAAGCAAAAGTTCGAGCAGGGCGATGATGTCTTCAGACAGCGCCGTTCGATCCTGTTCAAGAAGATGCAGATCGTCCGTGGCTGTGACGTCACGCGAAACGTGCTGGTCTATCTGGTCTATTCCGACAAGCTGATCGAGGGCTCGCCGAAGAATTCCACCTCGACCGTTCCGATCATGCCCTGGGGCGACCAGCCGGCGCCGCGCTGTGCCGACTATCTCAACTAGGACTTTCTTCGACCGGTTCCCGGCTTGCCCGTTCCTGCGCTTCGATGGCGACCAGCGCCGTCATGTTGACGATGCCGCGCGAAGTGACGGAGGGGGTGAGGATATGGGCCGGGGCACCAGCGCCAAGAAGAATCGGCCCGACATGCAGCGCGTTGGTCATCACCTTGATCAGATTGAGCGCGATATTGGCGGCATCAAGCGTCGGAAAAACCAGAAGATTGGCATTGCCGGTCAGCCGGCTTTCCGGCATGACCCGCCGCCGCAACTCTTCCGACAAGGCGGCATCGCCGTGCATCTCGCCATCGACCTCAAGCTCCGGCGCCTGACGCCACAGGATCTGCGCCGCCTCACGCATCTTGCCGGCGCTGACCGTGCTCTGCGAACCGAAATTGGAATAGGACAGCAGCGCCGCCTTGGGGGTGATGCCGAACCGCTCGATGTGATGGGCGGCGAGCAACGTCATTTCGGCGATCTCCTCCGCGCTCGGGTTATGGGTGACATAGGTGTCGGTCAGGAAAACGGTGCCATAGCCGGAAATCAGAAGGCTGAGCGTTGAAAGGTCGCGGACCCCCGCGGCCAGGCCCAGAACATTGCGTATGTCGCGCAGCTGTTTCTGGAAGCGGCCTTCCAGCCCGCAGATCAGCGCGTCAGCATCGCCGCGATGAACGGCCAGCGCGCCGATTACCGTCGTATTGGTTCTGACCACGCGGCGCGCCGCATTCGGCGGAATGCCCCTGCGGCCGACAAGGGCGAAATAGGTATCGGCATAGTCACGATAGCGTAGATCATCCTCCGGATTGACCACGGCAAAATCGCCGGGGCGGATTTTCAGGCCAAACCGTTCAGCCCGGCTGGCGATTACATCCGGCCGGCCGATCAGGATCGGCTTGGCCAGTCCGTCCTCCAAAAGCACCTGCGTGGCGCGCAACACGCGCTCGTCCTCGCCTTCGGCATAGATCACCCGCTGCAGCGGATCCCGGCAGGCCGCGAAGATCGGCTTCATGATCAGGCCGGAGCGGAAAACGAAACGGTTCAGCCGGTCTTCATAGGTCTCGAAATCGGCAATCGGCCGTGTTGCGACGCCGCTGTCCATGGCGGCGCGCGCCACGGCCGGCGCGATCCTGAGAATCAGACGCTGGTCGAACGGCGAGGGGATCAGGTAATCGGGACCGAAGGTCGTGCTGTCACCGCCATAGGCCCGCGCCGCGATATCGGACGGCTCCTCATGGGCCAGCGCGGCGAGCGCCTCGACCGCCGCCATCTTCATGTCTTCATTGATCTCGCTGGCGCCGGCATCGAGCGCGCCGCGGAAGATATAGGGAAAGCACAGGACATTGTTGACCTGGTTGGGAAAATCGGAGCGGCCGGTGCAGATCATCGCGTCGGGCCGGGCTTGCCGCGCGACTTCCGGCATGATTTCCGGCACCGGATTGGCCAGCGCCAGGATCAGCGGCCTGTCGGCCATCTGTCGCACCATGTCGGGCTGCAGCACGCCTGGCGCGGAAAGGCCGAGAAACACATCGGCGCCGGCGATCACATCGGCAAGCGTCCGCTTGTCGGTCTTTTGCGCAAATACACCCTTCCACTTGTCCATGCTGGCTTCGCGGCCTTCATAGACAAGGCCGTCAATGTCGGTGACCCAGATGTTTTCCCGTTTCGCGCCAAGCAGCACCAGAAGATTGAGACAGGCCAGCGCCGCCGCGCCGGCGCCCGAGGCGACGAACTTGGCGCTGCCGAAGTCCTTGCCGGCGAGTTCCAGCCCGTTCCTTACCGCCGCGCCGACGATGATCGCCGTTCCGTGCTGGTCGTCGTGGAAGACCGGGATGTTCATGCGCTGGCGCAAAGCCGCCTCGATCTCGAAACATTCCGGCGCCTTGATGTCCTCCAGATTGATGCCACCGAAAGTCGGCTCCAGCGCCGCGACGACATTGACGAAGCGCTCGACCTCCAGCGCGTCGACCTCGATGTCGAAAACGTCGATGCCGGCGAACTTCTTGAACAGGACCGCCTTGCCCTCCATCACCGGCTTGGATGCCAGCGCACCGATGGCGCCAAGGCCGAGGACGGCCGTGCCGTTGGTGACGACAGCGACGAGATTGCCGCGGATGGTATAGTCGCTGGCCGTTGCCGGATCCTCGGCGATCGCCAGACACGGCGCGGCGACGCCGGGCGAATAGGCAAGCGCCAGGTCGCGCTGGTTGCCAAGCGGCTTGGTCGCCTGGATCTCCAGTTTTCCCGGTCGCGGATTCTGGTGATAGAAAAGCGCGTTCTGGTCGAGTTCGCCGCTTGCCGGCCGTTTGTCCGTCATGATTCCCCGCAATCCGCATTGGCCGCCTGCCAATCGCTAGCAGAGCGGCGCGCTTATGGAATTGCAAGGCGGAATTGCAGGGCAGGACCGGCCGCGCCATAAGGGCCGGTCCCCGAAAGCCTGTTTCCGATCACATATAGGACAGGACGATGACCTTGCCCTGAACGCGGTCATGGCGGCTGTCAATGTCCATTGCCACAACGGCGCTGGCCGTGATCAGGAACGTCAGGGCCAGCCAATAGCCGGATCTCAGTGTAACTTTCCACATCGCCTGCCTCCAGTTAATGTTTTTATTGGCGAGGTGTTTAATTGATCGAAAAATAGCCATCCTAGCAAATAAACTCCAGTGTTGTAGTAAATTGGTGAATAGTGGAAAATAAAAACAAATTATGATAAAATTTTATATTTCCCGCAGCGAATCTCACCGCCGCATGCTGGTCATCAGAACGAAACCGGCGCCGCCCTTGAGCTTGCCGTGCCGGTCGTCGATGCTGCTGGCCATGACGGCGCTGGCGCTGAGCAGGGAAACGACAAGAATTGTGTAAAGAAAGCGAACCATGAACCTGCCCTCTCTATGATGAGGCTGATTATATCCGCTGCCGGTTGAACCGCGCCTGAGGGGGCTGTTCAGATGCCGTTCAAACTGGTGAACGAGATGAGAAAAAGCCCGGCGAAACGTTCGCCGGGCTTCGTTTTGTCGTCTCGCATCGTCAGTTCTTGCAGGCGATGCCCTTGAAGCCGTCGCAGAATCCCTGGTCGCAGACGGCGCCGGTGGCAATCAGCCGCGTGCGCTGCACGGCGCCGATATCCGGATCCATCGAGAAACCGCCGGCGTGAAGGAAGCCCTTGGCCTTGCAGAAGGCGTCGGCGGCGGCCTTGCCGCAACCCTGGGCCCAGTTGACGCACCAATCGAGGCGGTCACCGTTCCATTTCGGCTTGGAAAAGAACGCCACCGGATTGGGCTTGGTGCAGGTAACGGCCTTGAAGCCGTCGCAAAAGCCCTGGTCGCAGACCGCGCCGGTGCCGATCAGCCGCGTGCGCTGCACGGCGCCGATATTCGGGTCCATGGAGAAGCCGGTGGCATTGTTATAGCCCTTGGCCTTGCAGAAGGCGGTGGCGGCCTGCTGGCCGCAGCCCTGGGCCCAGTTGACGCACCAGTCGAGCCGGTCGCCGTTCCATTTCGGCTTGAAGAACGACGTCGTCTTCGCCGTGGCCAGGGAAGCAGAGCCGGCGGCGATGAAGACCGCGATCATACAGAGCGCGGCGGTGCGGATGAATGTACGGGTTAAGAGTGTGAGCATGGGTCTGTCTCCTATTCGTGCCCCAACACGCCTTTGACGCGCGAGAGCGCCAAATGGTTCATCCGGCGCTCAGCCCGGAAACCAATTGAAAGCCTTGTTTTGACCCACCCCTTGACGGCCTGCCCCGCTTGGCGTCATAAGCTCGGCCCATGAACGGCACCGCTGCGCTTTCACGCGCTGTTTGCATTTTCGCGATTATTATCAGCTAGCGACATCCGCCGGCTGGCCGTTCTTTGCCTTTTGACAAAATCTGAACGACCCCGCCGGCGGGCAAGGGGACGATTATGGGTGAAAAGCCCGCTTCCGGTTTCAAGGGCCTGCGGCTCCACAACACGCTGACGCGCACGAAAGAGGATTTCGTGCCGATCGATGCGAGCGACGTGCGCATGTATGTCTGCGGGCCGACGGTCTATGACGATGCCCATATCGGCAATGCCCGCCCGGCCATCGTCTTCGACGTGCTCTACCGGCTGCTCCGCCATCTCTACGGCGCCGACCACGTCACCTATGTCCGCAACATCACCGACGTCGATGACAAGATCAACGCGCGGGCAGCCGAGGACCACCCCGAACTGCCGCTCAACGACGCCATCGCCAAAGTGACGGCGGCAACGGAGGCGCAGTACCACGCCGACATCAAGGCACTCGGCTGCCTGGAGCCGACGGTGGAGCCGCGCGCCACCGAACATATCCCCGAAATGGTCGCGATGATCCGCACCTTGATTGACAAGAACTGTGCCTATGAAGCTGAAGGCCATGTGCTTTTCGACGTCAAGAGTTGGAAAAATTCAAAAGGCGAAGCCGAATATGGCAAGCTGTCACGGCGGCCGCTCGATGAGATGATCGCCGGCGCCCGCGTCGAGGTTGCGCCCTACAAGCGCGACCCGATGGACTTTGTCCTGTGGAAGCCCTCAAGCGCCGAGGAGCCGGGCTGGGACAGTCCATGGGGCAGGGGCCGCCCCGGTTGGCATCTGGAATGCTCGGCGATGAGCGAAAAACATCTCGGCGAGACCTTCGACATCCACGGCGGCGGCGTCGACCTGGTCTTTCCGCACCACGAAAACGAGATCGCCCAGTCGCGCTGCGCCCATGGCACGGAGGAGATGGCCAATTACTGGCTGCACAACGGTTTTTTGCAGGTGGAAGGCGAGAAGATGGCCAAGAGCGCCGGCAACTTCGTGACGATCAGCGATCTGTTGCACACGGACAAGTTCGGCGGTTTGCCATGGCCAGGAGACGCTGTTCGACTCGGGATGTTATCTGCCCACTACCGCCAACCTATTGATTGGACAGAGAACTCGTTAGCGACAGCAGGTGCGAACCTTCACACATTTCATCAAGTTTGTGCTCGAGGTCTCGGTTTCGCCGAAAATGAGCGTGTCGAGCAAATCAAAGAATTCTCTGAACCAATTCCTAGTGAAGGTCTTTTGAATGCGCTTTGCGACGATTTGAACACACCGAAAGCCGTATTTTCGCATCTTTTTGATGTCGTCAGACAAGCTGATCAAAAGGGTGGTGTATGGCCTGAACCGGCAGAAACGCTTCTAAACGATTGCCTTTTCTTAGGAGTAAATCCGTTTCGATTTTATCGAGAAGAGTTGACGCGGTTCGATGCGCAGAAAGGCGAAATCGACTCCCTCATCGTTGCCCGCGCCGCCGCCCGCGCTGAAAAGAACTGGGCCAAGGCCGACCGCATCCGCGACGAGCTCGACGCCATGGGCATCCAGCTCATGGACGCCAAGGACCCCGACACCGGCGAACTCGTGACGACATGGGAGGTCAAGAGATGACCGATGCGCCACTTTCCGGCGGTTGCCAGTGCGGCGCGGTGCGTTTTCGCGCCGCCGAAATCGGCCGCCCTTCGGTCTGCCACTGCCGCATGTGCCAGAAGGCGTTTGGCGGCTTCTTCGGCCCGCTGGTCACCTGCGGCGCCGTCACCTGGACGCGCGGCGAGCCGAAATGGTTTGCAAGTTCCAGCGGCGCCGGCCGCGGCTTTTGCGAAAATTGCGGCACGCCGCTGGCCTATGAAACGAAATACGGGCTGGAACTGGCGATCGGCGCCTTCGACGATCCCGACAAGGTCGCACCGGCCATCCAGGTTAATCCGCGCGACAAGCTCGCTTTGTTCGACAATTTGACCGACCTGCCGGTGAGAATTTCCGAGCCGGGCGGCGAATGGGAAACATTCATGGCGGGTCTGGTCAGCCACCAGCACCCCGGCCACGACACCGAGACCTGGCCACCGGAAGGAACGGGCCAATGACCAAGGAACGCCTTTACCTCTTCGACACCACATTGCGCGACGGCCAGCAGACGCCGGGCGTCGATTTCTCGCTGGAAGACAAGATCCTGGTCGCCAAGATGCTCGACACGCTCGGCGTCGATTATGTCGAGGGCGGCTATCCCGGCGCCAATCCGACCGACTCCGCGTTCTTTGAAAAAAAGCGCACGGCGAATGCCAAATTCACCGCCTTCGGCATGACCAAGCGCGCCGGCCGTTCCGTCGCCAACGATCCGGGCGTGCAAGGGCTGTTGCAGGCCGAGGCCGATGCCATCTGCTATGTCGCCAAGGCTTGGGATTTCCACGTCAAGGTGGCGCTCGGCTGCACCAATGAGGAAAACCTGGAAGGCATCGGCGATTCCGTCATCGCCGCCACCGAGGCCGGCCGCGAACCGCTGGTCGATTGCGAGCATTTCTTTGACGGCTACAAGGCCAACCGCGACTATGCGATGGCCTGCGCCCGGACCGCCCTTGAGGCCGGCGCCCGCTGGGTGGTCCTGTGCGACACCAATGGCGGCACGCTGCCTGAAGAGGTCGAGCGCATCGTCGCCGATGTCGAAACCGTGGTGCCGGGCGACCGACTCGGCATCCACGCCCATAACGACACCGGCCAGGCGGTCGCCAACTCGCTCGCCGCGGTGCGCGCCGGTGCCCGTCAGATCCAGGGCACGCTGAACGGCATCGGCGAGCGCTGCGGCAATGCCGATCTGGTCACGCTGATCCCGACGCTGATGCTCAAACCCTATTATGCCGAGCGGTTTGAGACCGCCATTACCGACGACGGGCTCGTTCATCTTACCCATGTCTCGCGCACCTTCGACGAAATGCTAAACCGCGCGCCAAACCGCCAGTCGCCCTATGTCGGCTCTTCGGCCTTCGCAACCAAGGCCGGTATTCACGCATCGGCGATCCTGAAAGAGCCGGAAACCTACGAACACGTGCCGCCGGAAAAAGTCGGCAACCGCCGCCGCGTCATGGTTTCCGACCAGGCCGGAAAATCCAATCTTGTGGCTGAGTTGCACCGCTTCGGCATGGCTATCGACAAGGCCGACCCGCGCCTTGACGGCCTGCTCGCCGACGTCAAGGCGCGCGAGGCCGAGGGCTATGCCTATGAGGGCGCCGATGCCTCGCTGGAACTTCTGGCGCGCCGCCGTCTCGGCAAGGTGCCGGAATTCTTTGCCGTGGAAAGCTTCTCGGTGAATGTCGAGCGCCGCTTCAACGCCGTCGGCGAACTGGTGACCCAGTCAGAAGCGGTGGTGAAGGTCGACGTTGGCGGCGAACGGCGCATGTCGGTGGCGGAAGGCAATGGTCCGGTCAATGCGCTCGACCTCGCGCTCCGCAAGGATCTCGGCGAGCTCAACGCCATGATCGATGACCTGGAGTTGGTCGACTACAAGGTGCGCATCCTGAATGGTGGCACCGAAGCCATCACCCGCGTGCTGATCGAAAGCCGCGATGGTCCCGGCCATCGCTGGTTCACCGTCGGCGTGTCGTCCAACATCATCGACGCCTCCTTCGAGGCGCTGCTCGACGCCATCACCTACAAGCTGTTGAAAGGGTCGACCGGGGAACCGATGACCGCAGCGGCCGAATAGTGAGGATCTTTGGTATTAAAGCCGCCTGATTTCCTCCACGTCCGCCGGCAGGTCGATCGCCTCCTGCGGTCGCGCCGCGCAGGCCTCCACCAGAATTGGCACGATGTCATCGGCTTTGTTGGCCACCAGCGGAGAAACCTCCATGCCGTCGCGGATGAAGTGTTCGGCGCGCATGTGATCGAGAAGGTCGATCAGCGGCTGCCAGAAGCCTGCGATATTGGCTAAAAGCATGGGTTTTTGGTGTTGCCCGAGCTGGACCCAGGTGAGCTGTTCGATATATTCCTCCAGCGTGCCAATGCCGCCCGGCAGGGCGACGAAGGCGTCGGCCCGTTCGAACATCAGCATTTTGCGCTCATGCATGTCTTCGGTGACGATCACATCGAGCACGGCGCGGGCGATGATTCCCATCAGCCCGACCGAGCCGCCGCCATAGACGAGCCGGATGCGGGCTTTGGCCAAAGCACGGCCGAGAATGCGGGCTGATTCGGCGTATGCGGGGTTTTCCCCGGCGCCCGAACCGCAATAGACACAGACCTGATTCAGTGTTGCCATAACCGAAAGCCTTGGCACTGGAGGCACATAGCGTCAAGAAGTCGCTGTTCTGCGCTGCTCGAATTAACGTGACTTGAGGTGTCAAACCCATGAGATTACATAAGGAACCAATAAATGGACGCGGCTGCGGGTCACAGCGATCCTGCCGTAGAACAGATGTGCCATGCCAAAACCCTTGAAGCCCCTGCTGATTGTATTCAGCATTCTGATATTTGCCGGTATCTTCGCCTTGTCGTGGAACCAGTGGCTGCGGCCGGCCGCAGACTCCGTGGCCAATGGCGATACGTCTGGCTCCGGCCAGGCGTCGCAATCTGCCGAAACCGGGTCCGGACAGGCCGCAACGGCGGATTCAGGTACCGCCGGCGGAACGCCGGATCAGTCCGCCGAATCAGCGGCAACTGACCAATCGGGGACCGCTGAAAGCCAAACAGCCTCATCTGGCTCCGGCGAGCAACCGGCTGCCGCTGCCGCTGAAGGCGGCGCAAACGATGCCGCCGCCAAGGGTGACAAGGTTGCCGCTTTGACTCCGGACGCAGGAACCGGTTCGGCGCAGAGCGCAGTGCCGGATACTGAGACGAGTGCCGCGCCCACAGTGCCCGATGCGCCTGGCGCTGCCGCGCAACCGTCATTCGATATCGTCCGTGTCGAGCCGTCTGGTGACTCGGTTATTGCCGGGCGGGCCGTGCCCAATGCTGTGGTTGAGCTTCTGTCCAACGGCAGCGTTATCGCCATGACGACTGCCGACGCCGCCGGCGAATTCGTCCTGGTTCTTGAAAAGCCGCTTGCCGCCGGCGGTCACGATCTGGCGCTGCGCACATTGGGTGCCGACGGGGTCAGCGTCTATTCCAAGACCAATGTTGCGGTGGCGGTTCCCGAAACCCCGTCGGGCGAAGTTCTGGTGGTGATGAACGAGCCGGGCGCGGCGAGCGAAATCCTGGCAAAGCCGGATGAGGCCGCCAGCGCAGCGCCGGGCACGGAAGTCGCCGCAACGGGTGAAACCGTCATCGCGGTGGCACCCTCTGCCGATCCCCAGTCTGGCGAGACGCAGATTGCCGCCGCGCCGGAATTGCCGACCTCCGAGGGCGCGTCCGGCCAGCCGACAATGCCGGCCTCACAGCCGCTGGCATCCGGGACACCACCGCAATTGGCTGAGACGGCCGAAACCGCTCCGGTGGCTCCCGTGAAGCCGGCAGAGGCGAGGGAAACCGCTCCGACGGTTCCGGTGACACCCGAGCCGCCGGCGCAGACGGCGGCCGGTGAGAAACCGGTCGAGGGCTCCGGCGCTGAGGTCGCCGATGGCGGGCAGGCCGGTGCGGAAGTCGCTTCGGCTCCGCCAGTGCCGCTGGGCGTCGAGGCGGTCGAGGTGGAAGGCGATAAGCTTTACGCTGCCGGCACGGCCAGACCGGGCGAGATTATCCGCGTCTATATAGACGGCGAACCGACCGGCGAGACGACGGCATTGGATAATGGCCGATGGCTGCTGGAGACCGAAGCGAAAGTGCCGGCCGGTACGGTGATTGTCCGCGCCGACCAGCTTGCGCCGGGAAGGACAAGCGTCGTTGCGCGTGCTGAAGTGCCCTTCACCAAACAGGTCAACATGGCGGTCCTCGTTCCAACGGCAGCCGGCGGCGCGCCGGCCGGCGCCGCTGCTGAAGGTGAATTGCCCAAACCCAATGCCGTCATCATCCGCCGTGGCGACAATCTGTGGACCATTTCCCGCCGCACTTATGGGCGCGGCATCCGCTATACGACGATTTATACGGCCAACAAGGACCAGATTCGCAATCCCCACCGGATCTATCCGGGTCAGGTCTTCATGTTGCCTGTCGGCGATAAAGGCTGGACGCAATAACGCCTGGCGCCGGCCGGCAAGGGAAGGCCGATAATGGCGAGCGCTGACACGGCCGCAAAACCGGACGCCAACTCGCCGCAGATTACGGCCGATCGCGGCCAGACATTTAAGACCGTCGCCAATCTGTGGCCCTATATGTGGCCGGCTGACCGGCCGGATTTGAAGCAGCGCGTCCTGGTCGCCTTTCTGGCGTTGATTGCGGCCAAGGTCATCACCGTGCTGGTGCCTTACACCTATAAATGGGTCACCGACGCCTTGACCGGTGCCGGCGGCGGCCCGGCTTTCCTGCCGGCATTTCTCGTCGCACCGCTGATGCTGGTTGTGGCTTACGCCGTCGGCCGCATTCTCATGATCGGCTTCAACCAGCTCCGCGATGCCCTGTTCGCCCGTGTCGGCCAGCATGCGGTGCGCCGGCTTGCCACCAGGACATTTGTCCATGTTCACGAGCTGTCGCTGCGCTTTCATCTGGAGAGGCGCATCGGCGGTCTGTCCAGGATTATCGAGCGTGGCACCAAGGGCATTGAGACCATCGTCCGTTTCACCATCCTCAACAGCCTGCCCACCATCCTTGAATTCACGCTGATGGCCGGCGTCATCTGGTACAATTTCGATTTCCGCTATGTCCTCGTCATCGCCGTGACAATCTGGGCCTATATCTGGTTTTCCGTGCGCGCCAGCGACTGGCGGATCACCATCCGCCGCGAAATGAATGACAGCGATACCGACGCCAATTCCAAGGCTGTCGACTCGCTTCTGAACTTCGAGACGGTCAAATATTTCGGCAATGAGCGCATGGAGGCCGAGCGCTTCGATCGCTCCATGGGACGCTATGAAAAAGCCGCGACCGAGTCCTGGACGTCGCTAGCCTGGCTCAATTTCGGCCAGACGGTGGTTTTCGTGACCGGCATGGCGATCTGCATGATCCTGTCGGCCCGCGCGGTGATGGCCGGAACCCAGACCATCGGCGACTTCGTCATGATCAATGCGCTGTTGATGCAGCTGGCGATCCCGCTCAACTTCATCGGCTTCGTCTATCGCGAGATCAAGCAGGGTCTGGCCGATATCGAGCAGATGTTCGCGCTTTTGAAGGTCGAGCCGGAAGTCCGTGACAAGCCGGACGCCAAGCCGCTGAAAGTCACCGACGGCGCCATCCGCTTCGACAATGTATCCTTCAGATATGATGCATCGCGGCCGATCCTGAAGGGCATCACTTTCGATGTGCCGGCCGGCGCGATGGTCGCCATTGTCGGGCCGTCCGGCGCCGGCAAGTCGACGATTTCGCGGCTTTTGTTCCGTTTTTACGATGTCACGGAAGGCCGCATCCTGATCGACGGCCAGGATCTGCGCGACATTCAGCAGGAGGGCCTGCGCGCCGCAATCGGCATGGTGCCGCAGGACACCGTGCTGTTCAACGACACCATCGGCTACAATATCCGCTATGGCCGCTGGGACGCCGATGATGAAGCCGTTGCCCGGGCCGCGGCCATGGCGCAGATCGGCGAATTCATCGAAAGTCTGCCGGAAGGCTATGACACGCCGGTCGGCGAGCGCGGCCTGAAGCTGTCCGGCGGCGAAAAGCAGCGCGTCGCCATCGCCCGCACGATCCTGAAAGCCCCGCCGATACTGATTTTCGACGAGGCGACATCGGCGCTCGACACCGCTACCGAACAGGAAATCCAGGCGGCTCTCGATACGGTCGCCAAGGACCACACGACCCTTGTCATCGCCCATCGCCTGTCGACCGTCGTCAATGCCGATACCGTCATCGTCCTCAAGGACGGCGAGATCGCCGAGCGCGGCACCCATGCCGAACTGCTGGACCAGGGCGGCCTCTATGCGGCGATGTGGGCGCGCCAGCGCGAGGCCGACGAGGCGGCCGAACGCCTGCGCCGGACCCGCGAGCGCGATGCATCCTTCTTTCCGCCGGAAAGCGAACAGCGCGACCCGGATCTGCCGCCGATCGCACGGCGAGGGTTTTCGGGCACCACTTAGAGACCCGGCTCCAAGCCGGCGCGACCAATTCGTCCCTTCCGCAGACTGCCTTGGCGGCTTAAAAGGCCGCCATGTCGATCATGCAATCCATCACCGAGGCCATTCCGCCGATCCACAAGGAAGGCCGGCCTTTTATTGTCGGCGCCGTCCTGGCGGCGCTGGTCCTGGGCCTTGTCTGGGAGCCGGCGTTCTGGCTCTTTGTCATCCTCACCGGCTGGCTGGTGATCTTCTTCCGTGACCCGGTGCGCACCGTGCCGGTCGATCCCGGCATCATTGTCAGCCCGGCCGACGGGCGCATCGAACCTCTTGTGGAGGCCGTGCCACCGCCCGAACTCGGCCTTGGCGAGGCACCGCTGGCGCGCATCTCGGTTTTCATGAATGTCTTTGACTGCCACATCAACCGCGCGCCGGCGGCCGGAATGGTCGAGACGGTCGCATACAAGCCCGGCAAGTTTCTCAGCGCCGATCTCGACAAGGCCAGCGAGGACAATGAACGCAACGGCATCGTCATCGCCACGGCCGGTGGTGAGCGCATCGGTGTCGTCCAGATCGCCGGTCTCGTTGCCCGGCGCATTCTGTGCTGGACGGAAATGGGCGCGCCGCTGGAACAGGGCGACCGCATCGGCATGATCCGGTTCGGTTCGCGGCTCGATGTCTTTTTGCCGGAGGGATCGACGGTGCTTGTCCATCCCGGACAGCGTGCCATTGCCGGCGAAACCCTGTTGGCCTGGCTGCCGGGCACGGCGCCAGAACCGCCCTTTGCCAGCCGCAAGACGTGATATGACGGGCCTTTTCCCACCGGTCGATCCGGAAGACGAGGGCGGGCCGCAAGAAAGCCATGCCGACGCGCTCGATAGACGCCTGCGTCGCCGCCGGTTGGTACCGTTCCGCGCGCTTTTGCCCAACATGGTGACGTTGCTGGCCATCGCCGCCGGCCTGACGGCGATCCGCCTGGCGATTGAGGGCAACTTTGAACTGGCGGTCGGAGCGCTGATTTTTGCGGCGATTCTGGATGGCATTGACGGCCGCGTCGCCCGGCTCCTGAAATCGACGTCACGCTTTGGCGCGCAACTCGATTCGCTGGCCGATTTCGTCAATTTCGGCGTTGCCCCGGCGATCCTGCTTTACGTCTGGCGGTTGCAGGACCTGAAGGCGCTCGGCTGGATTGTCGCCCTGGCCCTGGCGATCTGTACCGCCTTGCGCCTCGCCCGTTTTAATGCGGCGCTGGATGCCGAGCCCGGCCCGGACTGGCACAAGGACTTTTTTGTCGGCATTCCCGCGCCGGCCGGCGCCATGACCGTGTTGCTGCCGCTGGCTTTGTCCAAAATCGGCATTCCGGTGCCGCCGGAGGCCGCTGTGCTGGTGGCGGTCTACACGGCGGCAATCGCGCTGTTGATGGTCAGCCGTTTCCCCACCTGGTCCGGCAAGCGTCTTGGCCAGCGCATCCCGACCGATTCCGTCATGCCGTTCCTGGTCATGGCGGTGCTGTTTATTGCGCTGCTGATCAGCTATCCGTTCTCGGTTCTGGCTGTCGGTGTGATCTTCTATCTCGCCCATCTGCCGTTCGCCTGGCGCACCTGGCGCAAGCGCCATGCCGCCGAGGCCGCGCCGGAGGACACCGGCGCAACCGGCCCGGCGGACGACTAGAATCCATCCGATCTCGCTTTTGGCTATTCGGCCGCTAGCGGCAGGTCTACGGCCGGACTGCCGTCGCGCTTGTTGTCCTGCCGCATTGGATCGGCATCATTGGCGGCGACAGCAATCGGTTCGCCGCGGCCGAAGGATCGCGCGATCATCGCCTTGACCGTTGCATTGAGATGGCTGATCCGCGCCGCGTTGCTGGCATAGGCGTGGACGGCATTTGTCGGCAGGGTCAGCAGCACCGGCACCATGACAAGCGTCAATATGGTGGAGAACGCCAGGCCGAAGATCACCGCCGTGGACAGCTGCACCCACCACACGGAGGTGATGCCGCCAACGGAGATTACCCGGTCATAGAAGTTGAAACTGACCTGTGTCGCCATCGGAATGAGGCCGGCGATCGTCGTGGTTGTCGTCAAGAGAATTGGCCGCAGCCTCTGCGCCGCTGTCTTCAGCACCGCGTCGCGAACCTCCGCGCCCTCCGCCCGCATCCGGTTATAGGTGTCGATCAGCACAATGGCGTTGTTCACCACAATGCCCGCCAGCGCGATGATGCCCGTCCCGGTCATGATGATGGAGAATTTCTGACCGGTGACGACCATGCCGATCAGCGCCCCGGCCGCCGCCAGCACGACGGTCATCAGCGTGATTACCGTCTGGTAGAAGCTGTTGAACTGGGTCACCAGGATGATGAACATCAAGAACAGCGAGCCAAGCATCGCCTTCTTCAGGAAATCGCCGGCTTCCTTCTGTTCCTCATCGGCGCCGCGGAAGCGGAAGAAGATGCCCTCCGGCCAGCTCTGCTGATCGATCCAGGTCTGTAATTCGCCGACCTTCTGGTCGACCGTGGTGCCATCGCTCTGGTCGACACCGGCCTTGACGTTCATGGCATAAAGGCCGTCCTTGCGGGTGATCGAGGAGACTTTTGGCCTGGCCTCGCGGGTGACGAAATTGGCGATCGGCACCTGGCCGTTCGGGGTCCTGAGCTTGAGCGCATCGAAGCGGTCCAGCGTGCGTTCCGATTGCGGCAGCCGCACCCGGATTTCCACCTCGTCGTCGGCGTCGTTCGGCCGGTATTTGCCGATCATCACGCCATTGGTGACGAGCTGGATCATTGAACCGACGGAACCGATGCCGGCGCGATAGCGGCCGGCTTCCTCGCGGTCGATCTTCAGTTCCCATTCGATGCCGGGCAGGGGTGTGTCGTCTTCCACGTCCAGAAGACCGTCGACGCCGTCGAGATGGCGGCGCATCTGGCGGGTGACGGCCAGCACCTGATCGTAATTGTTGGCGCTGATTTGCAGCGTGATGTCCTTGCC
>CALZIL010000088.1 GCA_945787495.1 uncultured Afifella sp.
TCGGCGCGCGCATCGTTCATCGTGCAACCCGACCCAAAATCCCCATCGACCATCTATAGCCCAACCGGCCAGCCGATCACGCTGCACTGCAACAGTATTGAAATCGGATATCATGCCGGTTAGTCGAATTGGACTGGAAGGAATCTGGGCTGAAGCGATGAAAGCAGTTCTGCAAAGCGGATTCCTGGCGTTGGCCATCATGGCAGTCACGAATGCGGCGAATGGCGGACCGCGCGAGGACGGCCTGGCGGCCATCGAGCGTGGCGATTTCCGGACTGCGTTGCAGGTCTTGGAACCACTTGCCGATCAGGGTCTTGCCAACGCGCAATACAACCTTGGCCTGATGTACCGCGACGGCCAAGGCGTGCCGCAAGACTACGCTGCCGCGCATATGTGGTTCTCCCTTGCCGCCGCGCAGGGTCACAAGAATGCACAGGAAAATCGCGATAGCCTCGTCAAGCGCATGACCCACGGCCAGATCGAGGAGGCCCGGCTCATGGCTCGCGAATGGCTGGCGCAGCATCCGCAGTGACGAAACCGCTACCGCGTCCATGACGCCCCCGCCATCGTCCGGGCGCAGCAAGGAAATTATCGAGGCGCCTCGATACCCAGACCGCCCGACCGCCCGAGAGTAAATTTGTTGCCATCACCCAGAAGGATATGGCCGATCAGGTAGGCAGCCGGCAAGACGAGCAAAGCGATCAAGAATATCCGCATAGTCATATTGGAAACCGGTACCTGATCAGTACACTGTACGAAGCTGAGAGAAAGGTTACCGCACGGTTTGGACGCTGTCGAGTTGGGCTTTGTTTGGCTGATGGCGACGGGTGCTGGTGGCCTGCGATCGAGCGGTACCGGCGTTCGGTGTTACGGGACTGCCGCGCAGGATGCCGAGGCGTATGGCCGCGTATGGCTGGCCAAGGTCCCCGGTCTTCCTGTCATCGCTGGTGCGGGCGCCGGGACTCGAACCCGGATGACTTTTCGGTCGAGGGATTTTAAGTCCCTTGCGTCTACCAGTTCCGCCACGCCCGCTTAGCCGTTACGCAACGCCAAGGCACTAGCCGCGCACCGTCCTCAGGGCAAGTCGGCTCAGGCCCCATTGCCGGAAATCGGAGGCTGGAACGACAGGCCGAGGTCCCAGGGGAAATAGATCCAGGTATCCTGCGAGACTTCGGTGATGAAGGTGTCGACCAGCGGCCGCCCCTTGGGCTTGGCGTAGACGGTGGCGAAATGCGCTTTGGGCAGCATCTCGCGCACCAGCGAGGCGGTCGAGCCGGTATCGACCAGATCGTCGACGATCAGCACTTTTTCACCACCATTGCCGAGCTCGCGAATATCCTGACTGACCGGTTTGATGACGGTTGCTTTGCTTTGTGTCTTGTAGTCCTGATATGAGGCGACACAAACCGTCTCGATCAGGCGGATATCCAGTTCGCGCGAGACGACCGCCGCCGGCACCAGCCCGCCGCGGGTAATACTGACGATCGCCTCGAATGGCCCGGCTTCCGCCAGTCGCCATGCCAGCGCCCGCGCATCGATGTGAAACCGGTCCCACGAGACCGGAAAGGCTTTTTCCTGGTTTGCTTGATCTTCCACGACTTCGGTTTCCCGCCTGTTTTTTCAGCGACTACGGCCTAGCCCGTTTCAAGGGCCGCGTCCAATGCGGCGCGGGCCGCCTTCAAGGCCGAAGCGTCGCGGCTTCTGAGCACGATCCGCGTCGTGAAGCGGGTGCCGTCATGATAGGGATAGGAGCCGATGCGGACGCTCCGAAAGTCTGCCTGCAGCGTTTCAAGAAGCGCCGCCACATCGCCCTCCCCGCGTCCCGCCTCCACCGTCTCGCTCAGCATCGCGGCAGACGCCGGCAGGGTTTCGATGATCGCGTCCATCATCGCCTGCATCACCGCCGGCACGCCGGCCATGACATGGACATTGCCGAGCTTGAAGCCCGGCGCGCCGGAGATGCGGTTTTCGATCAGTTCGGCGCCGTCCGGAATCCGCGCCATGCGCAAGCGCGCCGCATTGAGCTCCATATCGGTGTTTTTGTAACGCGCTTCGAGGATGGCGCGGGCTCGCGGATCAACGTCGATCGAGACGTCAAAGGCTTCCGCCACCGCATCGGCGGTGATGTCGTCATGGGTCGGGCCGATACCGCCGGTGGTGAAGACATAGTCGTACTTTTCGCTGAGCGCCCGCACCGCTTCGATGATCGCCTGCTTGCGGTCCGCGACGACCCGCACTTCCTCAAGATCGATGCCCAGGTCCGTCAGCGTATCGGCGATGAAGCCGCTATTGCTGTCCTTTGTCCGGCCCGACAGGATTTCATCGCCGATAACGAGAACGGCCGCGCTCGGTGTCTCCGGTTGATTCATCTCTTGCCCGCGCTCCTTCATTACCATCCCGCTCGCAGCCGCCATTGAAATTCCGGCCGCCAGTCATTAGGCGACTTCAATGCACTTTCCCGACCCGCTTATGGAAGCCCGCCTGATCCGCCGCTACAAGCGTTTCCTTGCCGATATTGAATGGCCGGACGGTTCGACGGACACCGTCCACTGCCCTAATCCCGGCGCCATGCTCGGCCTTGACGCGCCGGGCTCGCGCGTCTTTGTCTCGCGCGCCGCCAACCCGAAACGCAAATATCCGCTCACCCTGGAGATTGTCGAAGCCGATGGCACGCTGGTCGGAATAAACACAGGCCTGCCCAACCGGCTCGCCGAGGAAGCGATCACCGCCGGTGCGATCGCAGAGCTTGCCGGCTACGACACCTTGCGCCGCGAAGTCCGCTACGGCCGCAATTCGCGCATCGATATCCTGCTCGAACACCCGGACCGGCCTGTCTGCTATGTCGAGGTCAAGAATGTCCATCTGCGCCGTCAGCCGGGGCTGGTGGAGTTTCCCGACTGCGTCACCGCCCGCGGCGCCAAGCATCTTGACGAACTCGGCGACCAGGCCGAGGCCGGCCATCGCGCACTCATGCTGTTCATCATCCAGCGCGCCGATGGCGCCCGCTTTGATCTGGCGCGCGACATCGATCCCAAATACGCCGCCGCTTTTAACCACGCCCGCCGGCGCGGCGTTGAGGCATTGGCATATTCGTGCACTGTTTCGGCGTCGGATATTCTGGTTACAATGAAGGTGCCGATCGATAAGCGGGTCTTACAACCGGGTTCGCCTTCGATTAGATAGGAAACAGCAGCTTCCAAGACGGACCGAACATGCAAGATCTGGTTGAGAGCGCCCGCGGCACAAGGGCGATCCATCATTATGGCGATGACGGCTTTGCCGGCATGCACAAAGCCGGCGCGCTGACCGCCGCCTGTCTCGATGCGCTCACCGACATTGTCGCGCCGGGCGTGACGACTCAGGCGATCGACGATTTCGTCCACGGTTTTGCCATCGAAAATGATGCCATACCGGCGACGCTGAATTATCGCGGCTATCGCAAATCCTGCTGCACGTCGGTCAATCATGTCGTCTGTCACGGCATCCCCAACGACAAGCCGATGCGCGACGGCGATATCGTCAATATCGACGTCACGCTGATCCTCGACGGCTGGCACGGCGATTCAAGCCGCATGTACCCGGTTGGCGATATCCGCCGCGCCGCCGAGCGTCTGGTCAATGTCACCTATGAATGCCTGATGCGCGGCATCGGCGCCGTCAAACCAGGCGCCAATCTCGGCGACATCGGCCATGCCATCCAGTCCTACGCGGAGGCCGAGCGCTGCTCCGTCGTCCGCGACTTTTGCGGCCACGGCGTCGGCCGGGCCTTCCACGAGCCGCCCAACATTCTGCATTACGGCCATCGCGGCGACGGCATCGCCCTGGAGCCGGGCATGATCTTCACCATCGAGCCGATGATCAATCTCGGCCGGCCGCATGTGAAACTTTTATCGGACGGCTGGACGGCCGTGACCCGCGACCGGTCATTATCGGCCCAGTTTGAACATACGGTCGGCGTCACCGAAGATGGCGTGGAAATCTTCACGCTTTCGCCGGCCGGGCGCCATCAGCCGCCCTACTGAATCGCCCTGTCGATGAGCGGATTTAGCGATACAGCCGGCAATCTGGCCCACTATCACGGTCACCGCGACCGGCTGCGCGGCCGTTTCCGCGACAAGGGCGCCGACTCGCTCGCCGATTATGAATTGCTGGAACTGGCGCTGTTTCGCGCGCTGCCGCGGCGCGACACCAAACCGGTCGCCAAGGCGCTGCTGGCGCGCTTCGGCTCTCTGGCCGATGTGCTCTCAGCGCCGCCAGAGCGGTTGAAGGAAATCGATGGCGTCGGCGAAGGGGCCGTCACCGATCTGAAGCTGCTGCGCGCAATTGCCGAGCGCATGGGCCAGGATTCGGTGCGCAAGCGGCCGGTTTTATCATCATGGAATGCGCTTTTGGACTATTGCCGCACGGCCATGGCCTATGAGGAGCGCGAACAGTTTCGCATCCTGTTTCTGGACAAGAAAAACCGGCACAGTCGACCACACGCCGGTCTATCCGCGCGAAATCATGCGCCGGGCGCTGGAACTGTCGGCAACGGCAATCATCCTGGTGCACAATCATCCGTCCGGCGATCCCAGTCCCTCGCGAGCCGATATCCAGATGACCAAGACGATCGCCGAAGTCGCCAAGCCGCTCGGCATCGTCGTCCACGATCATCTCATTATCGCCCGCGACGGCCACGCCAGTTTCCGCGGCATGGGCCTGATCTAGGGGATTAATCAAGTACCGATTTATTTGATTCCGTTGGCGCGCTGCACCGCCCGCACATAGGTGATGATCTTGACCACCTCGTCCTCGCTGATGCCCTCGACCGGCTTCATGTTGCCGAACTGCCAGTGGTGCTGCCGCGCTCCGTAAAGGGTGGCGACGATGAATGCCTGGTCGGAATGATGGTTGGGCTCATAATATTTGTGAATAAGCGGCGGACCCTTGTCTGCTCCGCCGCCGTTCTCACCGTGGCACTCAACGCAAAATTGCTTGAAAAGCCCTGCCCCTTCGGCCGTGCTCCCGCTTAGTTCCGGCACATTGACGCTGGCATTTGCGGTCGTCGCGGTGCGGCTGCCCGGACCATAATTCATCCAGCCGAGCGCCGCCGCGGCGACCAACACCAACCCGCCAATGATCCATGTCTTATTCATGGATTCCTCCGACGGCTTCTCCCGCCAGATCGTCGAGGATCGGGCAATCCGGCAGGTCGTCGCCATGACAGGCCGCCACCAGGCCGGCAAGGGTCGCCTTCATGCCTTCAAGCTGCGCGATCTTTTCTTCAATGCTGGCGATATGCGCCTGCGCCATCTTCTTGACATCGGCGCTGGCGCGATGGCTGTCCCCGTAAAGCGACAACAGCTTGCGGCAGTCCTCAATCGAAAAGCCGAGCGAGCGGGCGCGGGCGAGGAACCGCAGATTGTGCAGATGCGCGCCCGAATAGGCGCGGTAGCCATTGCCGCGCCGGGCCGGCTCGACCAGCCCGATATCCTCATAATAGCGGATGGTTTTGGCCGGCAACCCGCTGGCGCGTGACGCCTGTCCGATATTCATCAGTGCTCCTTGATCGCTTTGGCAATTAGCCAGTGATTGACCGGCCAGCCGGCAAGAAATCCGGCCGGAACCGCATAGACGAGGCCGAGCCAGAAAACCGCCGAGGCAATGGACGGCGCCGCAACACCACCGGCCCAGTAATCAACGGCATTCATGACGATTTCCATGACGAGGATCGAGATCACCTCACCGACCCAGATCGCCTTCAGAGCCCGTGATACGTCCATGCCGGTTGCCTTGACGACCGGCCACACGGCCAGCGCCAGACCGAAAAACAGCGCCAGCGCCGTCGCCAGGCCCATCGTCGCCCAGACGCCAATGCCGAGCGAAACGCCGATCATCAGGCCAAGCACTTCGCCGATCACGCAGCCGATCAGGCAATGAAACGTCGCATGCGCCGACAAGAGCCAGCGATTGGTAACGCCGTTACCGTGATGATGGTGATCCAGCGAGTGGTCAGTGTGTGGTGTTTGGGGCTCGGTCATGGCCCCATAAATGGGGTTCCAGTTACTGGAAGGTCAAGGCCGTCCCGGTCATTATTCCGGAATCAGTTTCCGAACATATCGGCCTAGTCGGCTGTGCTTGTTTAAATTTCCCGATGGGGAGAAACGAAAAGATCGTGCCTAGATCCGTTCCACCTGTACGTGCTCACCGGACTTGACGGATTTGAGCGTGCCGACATCCTCCACCGCATCCGCCCAGATATTGCACGGGCTGGCCAGGCGGATCTCGCCCGCTGCGGAAATCGGCGTCTCGCCGAAGCCGATGGCGATGGCATCGCCGTTCGGCCAGAAGGCGATCTCGCCCGGTTCAACGACATCGCGCGCATCGGCTTCTTGCTCGGCTGTGAAAGGGATACCAAAGTAAACCTCGTCGCCCCAGGTCATGACGCGGCCAGCCAGTGGCAAGGCGTCCCAGATCCCGTCTGCCGTCGGCGTGTCGCGCAACTTGGCCGTCAGAGTAAGGTCAGCGAATGAAAACCGCACCTGCCGCATGGCGCTTCCCCCTTGCTGGCGGCGCCGCCACCAGCACGCGGGTGCTATTTTAACGCAATTCAGTCGATTAAACTAATGCAGCCGGCCTTCAAACTGGATCGATCTCACCTCGGCCGGCGAAATCAGCCGCTTGTGGGCGACTTCGACCTTGTGGATAGGCCCTTCGATCTCGCGCTTCCAGAAGTCGATGAACTCGGCAAGCCGCGGATATTCCGGCGCGTGATCGTAAAATTGCCAGATAAAACTCTGGATCAGGGTCGGATGGTCAGGAAGGCGATAAAGGATATTGGCCGTCGTCAGGCCATAGCCGGCCAGCTGTGCGGCAAAATCGGTCTCAAACCCAAGCTCGCGGTTCATGGTCTCCTCCAATCACGGGACCAGTCACACCACCCTCTGCAAGAAATCTACTATCCCAGAAACTGATTAACAAATAATATCAGCGTGTTAGCAGCGTGAATGGGAGAGTGCTGCCAATCTCCTACGCATCGTCGGCGAGTTCGCCGCCTGCCGCCTTCAGCGCTTCGGGCGTATCGACGTCGACGGCGACGGCAGCACCGATTTCCACGGTTGTGACCGCGTCGTCGTGTTCGGCGAGCAGGTGCCGCGCCCCGGTATCGCCGGTCAGCGCCATCAGTTCGGGAAAATAGGCCCGCGACCATAAAACCGGATTGCCGCGCTTGCCGGCCGCCGTCGGCAGCACGATCGACCGCCCTTGCCCCGGCGAGAATGCGGCAATGAGCTTGTCGATGACGCCGCCGGAGATGCCCGGCATGTCGGCCAGCATGACCAGCGCGCCCGATATCGTTGCCGGCACGGCGGCGAGACCGGCGCGCAAGGATGTTGCAAGGCCCTCGGCGTAATCGGGGTTGTGGGTGATTTCGATGTCGAGCCCGGCCAGAGCTGTCGAGACCCGATCGGCCATATGCCCGGTCACGACGATGACCGGATCGGCTTTCGAAGCGATCGCCGCCTGAACCGTCCGCCGCACCAGCGGCTCGCCGTCGAAGGTCGCCAGCAGCTTGTTGGCGCTACCCATTCGCCGCGATTGCCCGGCCGCCAGAATGACGGCGGCGACCGGTCCCTCTTCATCCATCGCCTGCTGGCGCGGTTGCGGCCGCGAGACGATCTCCATCAACAGGCCGCCGACGCCCATGCCGGTCAGCGTCTCCGCCCTCACCGGCAAATCGGCAAGCAGCCGCGACAGCACCCAGTCAAAGCCGTTTTCCTTCGGCGAGCGGGCACAGCCGGGCGCGCCGATAACCGGCTTGCCATCCAGATCGCCCAGAAGCAGCAGATTGCCCGGATCGACCGGCATGCCGAAATGCCTCACCGTACCGCCGGCAAGACCAATCGCCGCCGGGATCACATCGTCATGATCGGTGATCGCCGAGGCGCCGAAGATGAGGACGATATCGCTATCTTTTGCGGCTCGCTTTATCGCCGTCGCCACCGCGTCTTCATCATGGATAACCCGCTCTTCACTCGCAAGCGTTGCGCCGGCCGGCCTGAGCCGCGCCTCAAGGATCCGCCGCGTCTTGTCCATCACGCTGACCTTCAGGCCCGGCAGGGTCGTGGCGATGAGTGCAACCGATTTTGGCTTGTACGGCGCGACGGCGAGGATTGGCCGACCGGCATCGGCAATCGTCCGCACAGCTGTATCAACGACCGCTTCGGGCACCGCAAAGGGAATGATTTTCACGGTCGCCACCATGCGGTCGGCTTCAATGGCGGCAAAGTCCGGCAGGGTCGCAAAAGTGATACCCGGATTGATGCGGTTGACCGCATCGACGAGATCGCGATCGACGGTCAGGACGCCTGCCGCTTCGGCGTGGAGATTGGCCCGGCCGGTAAAGGCATCCTCGGCGCTTATGTGTGCCCCGGTACTCACTCTGCCGATCGTGGTGGCGATGCGGCTGGCGGCGGTGTTTTCATCAACATCGCCCGGCTCAAGCAGCGCCGCAATGACCGCCGTGTGGCCCTCGGCCTCAAGCCTTTCGATATGATCGGCGGTCAGCCTTGTGCCTTTGCGGATCGAACCCTTGGCAAGCCGCACCGAATGGGCGGCGATCGCGCCGTCTGCCTGGCTGAGCGGGATCGGTCCGAATTTCACGCAGCCGCCCGCACCGATGCCGGCCCCTTGCGCAGGGCGGCGATGATTTCGGCAAGGACGGCGACGGCAATCTCGGCCGGTGACTGCGCGCCGATATCGGTGCCGATCGGCGCGTCGATGGCCTTAATCAGCTCCTGTGAAAGTCCCGCCGCCATCAGTCGTTCCACCCGCTTGCCGTGGGTCTTGCGGCTGCCCAGCGCGCCGACATAAAAGCAGTTGGCCTCCAGCGCCGCGCGGATCGGCATGTCGTCGATCTTCGGATCATGGGTCAGCGCCGCCAGCGCCGTATAGGCATCGAGCGGCTGCTCTTTCAGCGCCTCGTCCGGCCATTCGGCGATGACCGGCACGCCGGCAAAACGCTCAGGCGTGGCAAAGGCCGTGCGCGGATCGATGACCAGCGGATCGAAGCCGGCAAGCCGCGCCATCGGCGAGAGGGCCTGGCTGATATGGACGGCGCCAATCATCACCAGCCGTGGCGGCGGCACATGAACGGTCAAGAAGGTAACGCCGTCCTCCGCCATGCCGGAGCGGCCAGAGCGGAACCGCGCCGCCAGCGCCTCGGCAAGCGGACCGGCGGCAGCCTCGCCGGCTTCGATCAGCCGCTGTTCGCCGCTTTGCGTGTCGGTCACCAGGATCGCCGCCCGACGTCCAGCCCGCGCCCGGTTGAGTTGCTGTAAGAGTTCGAACTTCATCGTCTCACGCGACCTTTTCCACATAGACCTTGATGCGGCCGCCGCAGGACAGGCCCACCTCCCAGGCGATCTCGTCGGCAACGCCGAATTCCAGCATGCGTGGCGCGCCACTTTCAATCACATCGGCGGCCTCGCCGATCACCGCCCCTTCAACGCAGCCGCCGGAGACCGAGCCCTCGAAATTGCCGTCGGCATCGATCACCAGATGAGAGCCGGTGGCCCGCGGCGCCGAACCCCAGGTCTCCACCACCGTCGCCAGCGCCACCTCGCGGCCAGCCTGCCGCCACTTCTCGGCAATGGCGAGGACGTCATCGCTCATTTCGCCGGAAACTTGTGCCTGGTTCATCGCGTCCCCCTTCACGCCGCGCTCAAAAAGCGCCGCGGATCGGCCTCACCGCTCTTGCCCGACAATGCCTCGACAAGATCGCCGATGGCGTCAAGCGAATGCGCGGTACGAAATTCATCGACATGCGGCAACATCGCCTTGATGCCGCGTGCCCTGGCTTCAAATCCCTCGAACCGCAACAGCGGATTGAGCCAGATCAGCCGCCGGCAGGAGCGGTGCAGCCGGTCCATTTCATGGCCGAGATCGGCCTCCGTGTCGCGTTCCAGCCCGTCGGTGATCAAGAGCACCGTGGCGCCCTGCCCCAGCACCCGCCGCGCCCAGTCACGGTTGAAGTCGTGCAGCGCCGACGCAATGCGTGTGCCGCCGGACCAGTCGGCAACCTGCTCAGAACAACCGGCCAGCGCCTCGTCGGGATCCTTCATCTGCAATTGCCGCGTCACATTGGTCAGCCGCGTGCCGAAAACGAATATATGAACCCGCCGCCGCTGTTCGGCGAGCGCATGCAGGAAATGCAGGAACAGCCGCGAATAGGCGCTCATGGAACCGGAAATATCGCACAAGGCGACCAGCGGCGGCCGAATCCTGGCCCGGGCGCGGAATTGCGGGATGATGATATCGCCGCCGACTTTCATGGATGCCCTGAGCGTGCGGCGCGGATCGAGCCAGCCATGTGTTGCGGCGCGCATCCGCCGGGTTTCAAGCAGATCATCGGGCAGCCGCAGGCCCGCCAGCGCTTTCTTGGCCGCTTCAATCTCGGCGGCGCTCATCTGCGCGAAATCCTTGCCTTGCAGGATTTCCCTGGCCGACATCGTCAGCCTGGCATCGACCTCGATCTCCGGCTGAATCAGTTCCTCGCGCTCTTGAGCGCTGGACAGCGCTTCGCTGGCGCGGCTTTGGCCTGGTTTCGGCTTTTCCTTTTCGCCCGGTCTTGGCGGCGCCACCGGCGAAAGCATCTGCAGCATCTTGTCGATCAGCCCACGCTCGCGCCAGAAAAGTTCGAACGCTTCGTGGAAAACCGGCCGGTGTTCGCGCTTCGACACGAAGACGGCATGCAGTGTCCAGTAGAAATCGTCGCGGTTGCCGATGCCGGCCGTCTCGACGGCGCGAATGGCGTCGATCACCGTCGCCGGCCCGACCGACAGGCCGGCCTTGCGCAACGCGCGGGCGAAATGGACGACGTTGTCCGCGAGCTGCCCGCCGGTCGCTCCTACAGCCTTGCCGCCATTGGTCTGCTGCGTATCGGTCAATTATTCCGCCGCGGCCATTTGCGCCCGCGCCTCGTCGAGCAACTCCTTGGCCCGGCTGCCCTCGATTTTCGCAATATCGTCCTGGTATTTCAGCAAAACGCCAAGCGTGTCTGACACCGTTTCCGGGTCGATCGCCACCTGGTCGAGTTCCGTCAGCGCGCTCGCCCAGTCGAGCGTTTCGGCGACACCCGGCTTCTTGAAAAGGTCTTCGCCGCGCAAGCCCTGGACAAAGGCGACGACCTCGGCGGCGAGACGATGATGAACGCCGGGCAGCTTGGTTTCAAGGATCGCCAGTTCGCGCGCCGCGTCGGGATAATCGACCCAGTGATAAAGGCAGCGCCGTTTCAGCGCGTCGTGGATTTCGCGCGTCCGGTTGGTGGTCACCACGACAATCGGCGGCCATGGCGCGCGGATCGTGCCAATTTCGGGAATGGTCACCTGGTTGTCGGCAAGCACCTCCAGCAGAAACGCCTCAAACGCCTCGTCGGCCCGGTCCAGTTCGTCGATAAGAAGCACTGGCGCGCCGGCGACATCGGGCTCCAGCGCCTGCAGGATCGGCCGTTTGATGAGGAAGCGTTCGGAAAAGACGTCCTTGGACAGGCTGTCGCGATCGCGGTCCCCGGCCGCCTCGGCAAGCCGGATCTCGACCATCTGCGCGGGGTAATTCCACTCATAGACGGCGCTGGAAACGTCGAGGCCCTCATAGCATTGCAGGCGGATCAGCTTGCGGCCGAGCGTTTCGGCCAGCACCTTGGCTATTTCCGTCTTGCCGACCCCGGCTTCGCCTTCTAGAAACAGCGGCCGGCCGAGCTTCAGGCTCAGAAACAGCACCGTCGCCAGAGCGCGATCGGCGACATAACCGCCGTCCGATAACAGCGACAGCGTCTCCTCGATGGAGGTGGGAATTTCGCGCGGAGCCATGACGATCCTGAAATACGTAAACCGATGACCGCAATATAGGTCAGATGACGGCGCTTCGCATCAGGCCATTGTGACAAATGGCAAAGCGGCCGCCGCGGCCCTATGGCACTTGCGCGCAAGCACCGCTAAACAGGCTCTGATGACGGCTGACGACCCAACCCAATCCGGCCTGCTGGCGCCGATTTTCGCATCCGACGCGATGCAGCGGCTTTTTTCCGACCAGGCGCTGTTGCAGGTGATGCTCGATTTCGAGGCGGCGCTCGCCCGCGCCCAGGCCCGGACCGGTATCATTCCTGAAGACGCTGCTGATTCAATTTCTGAAAGCTGCAAGGCAAGCCTTTACGATTTAAACGCAATCGGGCGGGCATCGCGCGATGCCGGCAATCCGGCCATTCCGCTGGTCAAGGCCCTGACGGCGCATGTAGCGGAAGACTCGCGCGGCTGGGTCCATTGGGGGGCGACCAGCCAGGATGTCATCGACAGCGCCCTGATGATGATGGCAAGAAGCGGCCTGAAGCTGATCCTTGCCGATGTCACTGCCGCCATTCGCGCCGGCATCGCTCTTGCCGAGACCCATAAAACCGCCGTCATGGCCGGCCGCACGTTTCTGCAGCAGGCGGTGCCGGTCACGTTTGCCTTCAAGGCTGCGAACTGGACGGCCGGACTTGTCGGCGTGCGTGTCAGCCTGATCCGCAATCTTGAGGACAATATCGCGCTGCAATTTGGCGGCGCCGCCGGCACATTGTCGGCGCTGGGACCGGACGGCATGGCGGTTCGTGCCGCTTTGGCCGCCGAACTCGACCTGCCGGAGCCGCATATCAGCTGGCATTCGGAACGTTCGCGCTTTGTCGAAATCGCCGCTGCGCTGGGCGCCGCCTCGACGGTATTCGCCAAGATCGCCACCGACATCATGCTGATGATGCAGCCGGAAGTCGCCGAAGCCTTCGAACCGGCGGCGGCCGGCCGTGGCGGCTCGTCGACCATGCCGCACAAGCGCAACCCGATCGGCGCCGCCGCCATCCGCTCCAATCACCGCCGCATCGCCGGCCTTGTTGCGACCATGCTGATGGCCGGCGAAGCCGAACACGAACGAGCGCCCGGCGGCTGGGGCGCCGAATGGCAGACGTTTCCCGAGATCTTCAACCTTGCCGGCGGCGGTGCCGAACATCTTGCCGAAATGCTCGCCGGGCTTGAACTCGACCCGGACCGCATGCGTGCCAATCTCGACGATGCCCGCGGCCTGCCGCTGGCGGAAAGCCTGATGATGGCATTGGCGCCCAAGACCGGCCGCATGAAGGCCCATCACATTGTCGAGGCGCTGGCCAAAAAAGCCATCGCCGGCGGCCTGACCCTGGCAGCGGCGGCCAGCGCAGAGACGGCGATTACGGCTCATTTGTCACAAGACGAAATCGACCGGGCGCTCGATCCGCTGGCCTATCTGGGATCGGCGAACGCGATGATCGACAAGGTTCTGGGCGAAGCCCGCAAACAGATCCAGTAAGGGGAAAAGATGCCGCAGATTGAAACCAGCGACGGGATTCATCTCAACTACGAGATCAGCGGGCCGGGCGACGCGCCACCGCTGGTTTTTTCCAATTCACTTGGCACCAACCTCAATATGTGGGACGGCCAGATGGCCGAGGCGGAACGGCAATGGCGGGTCATCCGTTATGACCAGCGCGGCCATGGCGGCTCCGATGCTCCGGCCGGCGACTACGCGCTGGATCGGTTCGGGCTCGACGTCATCGACCTGCTCGCCGCGCTGGGCATCGAAAAGACCGCCTTTTGCGGCCTGTCGATGGGCGGCATGACCGGCTTGTGGCTGGCGCTCAACCATCCCGGCCGCTTTTCCCGCATGGCGCTGTGCAACACCTCCGCCTTCCTGCCGCCGCCGGATCTTTGGAACGACCGCATCAGGGCGGTATCTGAAGGCGGCATGTCGGCGATCGACCAGGCGGTCATGGAGCGCTGGTTTACGGATACGTTCCGGGCAGCGCAGCCGGACGAAGCGGAGCGCGTCCGGCAGATGATCCTGACGACAAAGCCGCAAGGTTATGCCGGCTGCAGCGCCGCCATTCGCGACATGGACCAGCGCGGCGCGATTGGCGCCATTGAGATGCCGGCACTCATCGTCATCGGCGCCCATGACCCGGCAACGCCGCCCGACCATGGCGAACTGATCGCCGCGACGATAACGGGCGCGCAATCCGTCACGCTCGACGCGGCGCATTTGTCCAACATCGAACAGCCCGAGGCGTTCAACCGGGCCGTCTTCGGCTTTCTTGCCAGTTCAGGAGGCAGCGGCCAATGAGCGACATGACCGACTTAGAGCGCAAAGCCGCCGGCATGGCGGTTCGACGCACCGTCCTCGGCGATGCGCATGTCGATCGCGCCGAGGCGACCAAGACCGAATTCACCGCCGACTTCCAGGATCTCATCACCCGCTATGCCTGGGGCGAGATCTGGACCCGGCCGGGACTGGACCGCAAGACGCGCTCGGCCATGGTGCTGACGGCAATGATGGCGCTCGGCCA
>CALZIL010000089.1 GCA_945787495.1 uncultured Afifella sp.
TTTGGTTGCGTCGGTTTCGGCCGCTTTGGCGGCCAGTTCATGAGCCTGTCCGGGTGTTGAGGCGATGGCTTCGCCGGCTCCTGAGCCCTCGCGGATCACCTGGTGTCGGTCGGTTCGCACGACAATGCGCACACGGGCGAGATAGGCGGCAGCAAATTTTGCACCCTGTGCCTGGCGCCAGACACATTCAAACCAGACCGTCTCACGGTTCCAGGCGTCGTAGCCGAAGATCCGGTTGGCCTCCGAAATTGCATGCCAACCTTCCAGATAGGGAAATTCCCGCCCATCACTTTCGCGCGTTTTGATGTATTTCCGGCTGGGACGGCGGCGCAGTTTGCGCATCTGGGTTTCGGTGAACGCCATCTTATTTCGTCCTGACAGAGAGGGTGTTCTGACTGTTCGAAAGAACGGCACCTGGAATGTCCGCACCACCCTTGAGCGCATCGAGGATCTTGCGTCGGTCAATCTTGGGCGGCTGCGGGACCTTGTAGCTGTCCGGAACCTCTGCCTCTGAGGTCACCACCACACTCGGCGAGCCGGGACGGACTGAGATTGTGAAATCCGGTTCCACGATTTTCCGAAGGTCGACTTGCTCCATCGCCTCAAGCGCAGCGCGGCGCTTTTGTGAAGCCGTATGCTGGATGCGAGACAGCCGCTCGCGCATATTGTCGACTCGAGCTTTCAGCGCGTCAGCGAGGCTTTCATCATCAACAGCGGACCTGACGATCGCACCGACGGCTTCGTTGAGATTGGTCGCACCTTCCAGGGTGTCGAACAGCGTTTCATCGTCGATATCGGGATACGTCTCGATCAAATGGCGACGTAAATGCTCGAATCGGCTAACTTCGAGCGATAGCTCTGACATTTAAAGCACCAAGCGAAATGTTTTAACCGGAATGTGTGAGGTAAATTACATCATGATGAAGGCGATGTCAATCTTGACCGATTGGTATTGTGGTACGATATTGAAGTGTTTTTGACTGGACCACAGATCCGGGCGGCGAGAGGTTTGGTCGGATGGAGCCAAACTGATCTTGCATTTGCAGCTGGCATCGGACTGGCAACGGTTCAACGACTGGAAAGACAGGATGGCATGCTGCGTGGAATTACCGATACGATTTGGAAAATCCGGAAGGCTTTGGAAGAGGCCGGTATCATCTTCATCGAGGGCGATGATTCAACCGGTCCCGGCGTCAGACTGTCAAAGCCCATTTCCGACAACGGCTGAGAACGCCGGGACACAAAACGACCATTGACGCGGCTCCGCGAATTTGACGCCATTGGGTGGCAACGTATTCGATAATATTGCGGTACAATTGGGAGTTCGTCAGTGTCGCCCAGGCTCGGTAGTGGCGATGCGGGTTAAGTGCCGTCATCTTGCTGAAGACGGGCAGTCCATCGCCCGCATAAGGGATTCCTACTCGTCAAGTGTTGATAAGGCAACGATCGCCCGATCGGGTTGGTTTGGAAGACGATCTGCCGATCGGCAGCACAATCCGGCATAAAAAATGACGAATTAATCGTCAGCTGGCATGAAATCAAAGTTATGATGAGTGGTCGATAAATGTGACCTTGATGTTAGCATTTTGATCTGAAAGGCATCCATTATGTAAACAAAAATTTGTTGGATATTTTGGCGGTAACATTCTGTCTGAAAAACGTTGGTTTTAGACCTCACATCCCAACAAAAACAACCGTTATAGCCCGGATTTCCGCTAAATTCATCGTGATGGAAGATATGGGGTCGACCGGATACCACATCAGATCAATCATTGATATTGGGATACCCGCGAGTTCGGCCGTTTGAGATCAGAGCAGCCGTTGGAATATTCAATACAGGTATCAAAACAGTCGGTCATGTCCTTAGCATTTTAGCGCAACTGTCAGCCCATATTGCGCCAATGCGCGGTAGTATTATCGATGAAATTGCGGCGCAGGTGCCCATTCGTCAGCATCGCCGTTTACCGGATTCACGCGAGTCATATGGCATAATTCATGAAGCACCGAATCAGTGCAAATATCGAGCGGACAGCTAGTGCGCGGGGCAATTCATGGCGGTTCTGGTTACGGGCGGCGCCGGCTATATCGGCAGCCATATGGCGTGGGAGCTTCTTGACCAGGGTGAAACGGTTCAGGTCGTTGACAATCTGTCCACCGGCTTCGATTGGCTCGTTCCCGGCCAGGTGCAATTGGTGACTGGCGATATTGGCGATGCCGATCTGCTCGACGGCCTGTTCGAAGACCGTTCGATCGATGCCGTGATCCATTTTGCCGGCTCCATCATCGTGCCGGAAAGTGTCAGCGACCCGCTCGAATATTACCGTAACAACACCTGCAACTCGCACACTCTGATCAGCGCCTGCGTCCGTCATGGCGTCAAGAACTTCATCTTCTCCTCCACCGCCGCCGTCTATGGAAATCCGCAGACCGTGCCGGTTCCCGAGGATGCGCCACTTGCGCCGATCTCACCCTACGGCACATCGAAGTTGATGACCGAGCAGATCCTGCGCGACGTCGCGGCGGCTCATGATTTTCGCTATGCGGCGCTGCGCTATTTCAATGTTGCGGGCGCCGATCCGGCCGGGCGGACCGGCCAGTCGACGGCAAATGCCACACATCTCATCAAGGTCGCCTGCGAGGCAGCACTGGGGACGCGCGACGAGCTTGTCGTCTTCGGAACAGATTACGCAACGGCGGACGGCACCGGCATTCGCGACTACATTCATGTCAGCGATCTTGTCACGGCGCACCGACTCGCCCTCAATCACCTGCGCGCCAGCGGCGACAGCGTCGTCCTGAATTGCGGATACGGGCACGGCGCATCGGTGTTGCAAGTTGTGGACGCGGTCAAGCGGGTCGCCGGCATTGATTTTGCCGTGCGGCGGGCGGACCGGCGGCCCGGCGACGCCGCCGAGATCGTCGCAAGGGCTGATATGGCCCGGAAACTTCTTGGCTGGCAGGCGCAGCACGACGATCTCGACGTGATCGTGCGCCACGCGCTGGATTGGGAAAAGCACCTTTCCACACGCAATCGCGGGCTATGACATTGGCAGTGAAAAATCCGCCCGTTGGTTGCCGCAAAGCCAAAGGAGCGCATCTGCACGATCGTGCCAAGTGACAAATATACGGCTGATCTGAGGGCGCCCCCGTCGCGCTGACGGCCCGGTGCGGTCCGACTTCAAACGTGGTTCTAGCTATCCAGGAAACGCGTTGCACCGGCGACCTTGGCGGCAAATCGCGGCAGATCATCAGGATTATTGATGCATGCCCGGCGCAGGGCGAAGCGCTTTTGCCTGGCTTCGGCGGCAAAGGTCAACCCGCCATGGGCGGCAAATCCGATAGAAAAGTCCAACTTTTGAAGGATCGCTTCATGTTCCGGGCCAAAATCGCCAGGCTGACCGTTCGGGTAGGCGAAAGCTCGAACCGGATAGCCGAGAACATTTTCCAGTGTCGTCTTGGACCCGGCGATTTCACGCTCAGCTTCGTCGATGCTCAAGCGGCTGACGATGGGGTGGTTGACCGTATGGGCGCCGATATCGAAACAATCTCTTGCTGATGCGCCGACCTCCGGCCAGGTCATATGCAGGCCCGGCGGCGGTCCATGCGGCGGCAGCACCTGAAGACAGTCGGCCAGATCGTTGATCCGCTGCCGCTTTTCCTCATCGAGTAGTGCTTTGGCCGTCGTAATCCAGCGCTGCGCAGCTCGCCGGCGCGTCTGCGGACTGTCGAACACGGTAAAGCCAAGAAGCGGCAGTTCGGCCTCCGTCTGACTGCACCAGCGGAAGGCTTCGGCCACCCAGTCCCAATAGAACACTGCCTGGTCGTCCATGAAGGCGGTCGCGGCAAACAGCACCGCCCGTAAATTGCGGGCCGCAAGTTCCGGTGCGGCATTGATGAAATTGTCGCGGTAGCCGTCATCGAACGTGATCAGGACAGCGCGGCTTGAAAGCGGTGCTCGGCCTTCGATCCAGGCAATGCAATCGTCCAGTGTCACGACATCAAAATTCTTCACAAGGTAATCGAGTTGGGTGGCGAACGCCTCACGCGTTGCGCTGACATTGTCGCGGTAGCCGTAAAATTCCGGACGGTCAGGATCGTCGATTCGGTGATAGAGAAGTCCCACCAGGCTTTCACCGGCGAGCCGCCGCAGATGCGGCCAAGCACCAAGTCGCTGAGGCGCGGCCAGGATCTGGCGCTTCACCATAGTGGTCGTCCGGGTTTTGAGGCTGTTCGGCTGGGGCATTGACTGACGCCTACTCTTTACTGCGGCCTTGGCCGCTACTGCGGGTCCGGTTTTTTATCGCTGGGATTCACAATCAGCGATAACAATTGGCGACGGCCGGCTGAGGCGGCGTTGCGGCGCCGGCAGTTGCCGTTGATTTCCGGTCTGCAATATCCAACGCGTTGCTGGCCAACGCCGTTTCGATGGCGCTCAACAACGAGCGTGCACCCGCATCCCAGCCGATATGTGGCCGCTTTGCAAGCGCGTTTGCCGACAGGCGGGCGCGCAGTTCGCCGTCACCGATCACCATATTCAGCGCCGACGCCAAGGCTTGCCGGTCGTCCGGAGTGAAGAGCAAGGCGTTGTGGTTGTGTGCGACGACATCGCGAACGATTGTCTTGTCCGGCGCAATGCCGCCACGGGCGCAGATGCACGCACAGTATCACCGGCGCGCTGATCGTTCAGACGTTCGCCAGGTTTGAGTAGACGATAAGCAATCTCTAAATAATCGCTCGGGATACTCATGCTGTTATCGATAACCCCTTATTATAAAAGAACAATAATCCACCTTATTGATATATTAACAAGGAGATTAGTCGTTAATAGTAAATTTACCAAACATCTCTGTGAGACGTTTTTCCGTTATCGAGAGACACGTGAGATTCGAGACTTCATCATGCGTGTTATTTACATTCTAGCCAATTTATCGATGGGCGGGACCGAAGCAAACACGCTTTGCCTGATGCAAGCCATGCAGCGCGAAAGCGTCGATACCCTATTGTGCACGCTTTCCAATGATCGCGACGGTCTGCTGGCCGAAGAAGCGCGTCAAGCCGGCATCAAGCGCATCACGGCCGGACGCTATCAGCAACTGGCAAAGCTCGGTCTGTGGCCTGTCAACCAACCGGTCGTTCTGGCCTTCTGGGTGGCGCACAAAATCCTGCATCTGATTGCGCCGTTCCTCATGGCGACCGCTCTTGCCAGCAACACAGTCCTCGTCATCTCCGGGCCGTAAACCGCCCTGCCGGCGACTTTGCTTGCCGTGCAAATCGGCTTTTACGGTCTCGGCGTGAAAAGAATCGCAGCTCATATTCGGGTTGGTAGCCTGCATTACGTAAATGCGGCTGGCGATCAGTTCGGTGCGGAATCATCCTTTTCCGTGCGCAGGTTCGAGACGACGCGGCGGTTCTGCGCCTTGCACTCAATATCGGCGCAATCGCGCACCAGCCGGTCAAGGGCATAGCCCTTGGACCACAGCCGGGACGGTTCGACTCCCCTGGAGACAAGATAGGCCATCACGGCATTGGCGCGGCGCTGCGACAAGCGACGGTTGGCCTCCAGATTGCCCGGATCATCGGCATGGCCTTGCAGCTTCACAAGCCAGTTGCGATTGGCCGACAGCCAGGCCGCCTGCGCATCGAGCGTGCGCTTGGCGGTGGCGTCAAGCGTCGTGGAACCTTTGGCGAAATAGGTCCGCCGCCCGACATTGATGATGAAATCCTCTTCGCTGCCGGCCGAGACCGTTTCGAACCCGGGTGCCGGAGCGTTGGTAATGTTGGGCGTCCCGGCAATATCGATGGTGGTGCAGCCGGTGGCAACCCCGGCCAGCGACAGAGCCAGGATCAGAAATCCGCTGCGGCAGCCAGAAAAATGCGAATAAATCATACGCTCCCCCCACCGGACTTCCCGTCCGGCTCATTCACGACATCGAATGCCTAGCCCGCTTTCACAACCCTTGCGGGAGCGCCAAGATGCTCCAGAACCTGCACACGGGTTCCCTGCGGTGTGCGCTGGTAAAGATCGATGACATCTTCTGGGAACATGCGGATGCAGCCGGAAGAAACATCGTTGCCGATCGACCACGGTTCCAGCGTGCCGTGGATGCGGTAGCCGAGATCGCGCCTGTCACGATAAAGATACAAGGCACGCGGTCCGAGCGGGTTGTTGGCCGCGCCGCCTTCGACCTTGAGCGGCAGACCGGGCGTGCGCTTGCGCATTTCGGGCGGCGGAACCCAGCGCGGCCATAGCGCCTTGCGGTCGATCCGCGCATGGCCAAACCACTGGAACCCTTCCTTGCCCACCCCGACGCCATAGCGCAGCGCCGTGTTGTTCTCCCAAATCCAGTAGAGGAAATGGTTACGGGTATCGATGACGATCGTGCCCGCCGGCTCGTAGCTGAAATATTTGACCATCTGCCGCTTCCATTGCGGCTCGATCACCTTGAAATTGGTGCGGCGGTAGCTGTAGCCAGTGTCATCAGAAACGCCTGCGAACCACTTTGACGCCGCATTCTGCGCCAGCGCCGGCAAAGGCAGCGCCGCCACCGTTGCCGCCGCGCCCGCCGATACCAGCAATGATCTGCGCGTTAAGAACATGCCATCTCCCCTTGCCGCATTCGTGGTTCGATCCGCGTCAAATCGGGTCGTCAAACCACAGCAACTGAGCGCGGACCGGACGATCTCAAAGTCTAATGCATGATCGGTCCTTGGTCCATCGGGGCGATGGTTTGCGGCGCCGGCGGTTTTCGGTCAAGGCGCCTAGGGCGGGGTCGGTGCCGGTGGTCGTACCGAATTATTCCAGAAATACTCGCTTGATCACAACAAGCATCTGCGCCTTGAGGACCGCAAGACTCATAGCCTCTGTCTGGAGCTTGCCTCGGGCCTCGTTTTCATGGCCGGTCTTGCCGTCATCGTCACCTTGTCAGCCACAAACGCCGCGCCACTGCAGCGCAAACCCATCTGGCCGGACCGCGCCGAGCGGATGAGAGCGCCAGCGCTGCCGTCCGGCGCGACAATACGACTTCTGCCGGTACTGAAGCGCACCGGCTTTGCCATCGGCGAACCGGGCACATACCGGCCAAAGCGGGCCTGACACGGCAATCTGACAGGCGTCAAGCCCAGTCCAGAACGACCTTGCCGGAATTTCCTGTCCGCATGGCGACGAAGCCGTCCATAAAATCGTCGACAGGCAGGCGGTGGGTGATCAGCGGCGCCAGATCGAGCCGGCCCTGCACAAGCGTCGTCATCTTGTACCAGGTCTCGAACATTTCCCGTCCATAGATGCCCTTCAGCGTCAGCATCTTGAAAATGACCTCGTTCCAGTCGATCTCGAATCCTGCCGGCGCGATGCCGAGGATGGCGACCTTGCCGCCATTGTTCATGACATCGATCATGTCGCGAAACGCTATGGCCGATCCAGACATTTCAAGACCGACGTCGAAGCCTTCTTTCATGCCAATGTCGGCCATGACGTTTGACAATTTCTGGCTTGACGCATCGACGACATGTTTGACGCCCAGGCGCCGGGCAAGGTCGAGGCGGGCCGGGTTGATGTCGGTAATGACGACCTTGCGGGCACCGACCTCCTTGGCGACCAAGGCGCCCATGATGCCGATCGGGCCGGCGCCAGTGACAAGAACATCCTCGCCAACCAGATCGAAGCTGAGGGCCGTGTGTACCGCATTGCCGAAGGGATCGAAGATCGCGGCAATCTCGTCCGGCACGTCATCGGGTATGGCAAAGACATTGTATTCCGGTATCGCCAGATATTCGGCGAACGCGCCCGGCCTATGCACGCCGACACCCAGCGAATTGTGGCAAAGATGGCCGCGGCCGGCACGGCAATTGCGGCAGACGCCGCAGACGATATGACCTTCGCCGGAGACGCGGGTGCCGGGCTTGTATTTGGTCGCGGCGCTGCCGACATCGGCGATCACGCCAAAGAATTCATGGCCGACGACCATGGGAACCGGGATCGTCTTTTGTGCCCATTCATCCCAGTTGTAGATATGCACATCGGTTCCGCAGATCGCCGTCTTGCCGATCTTGATCAGCACGTCGGTGGGGCTGACCTCCGGCAGCGGAACATCTTCCATCCAGATGCCCTCCTCCGGTTTGGCCTTGACCAGGGCTCTCATCATATTGCTCATCGTCGGGTGCCCGTTCAGCTGATGATTGAAAGGTCGCGCCCGACCTTGGCGAAAGCGTCAAGCGCCCGCTCAATGTCGGCACTTGTGTGGGCTGCCGACATCTGCGCGCGGATGCGCGCTTTGTCCCTTGGGACGACGGGGAATGAAAATCCGACAACGTAGATGCCCTCGCCCAGGAGGCGGGCCGACATTTGCTGCGCCAGTTCCGCATCGCCGAGCATGACCGGGATGATCGGGTGGTCACCGGGCGCTAGTGTGAAACCCAACTTCGTCATGCCGGCGCGGAACTGCGCGGCATTAGCAATAAGCCGCTGACGCAATTCACCGCTTTCTTCCAGCAGATCAAAAACCTTGAGCGAGGTTGCGGCGATGACCGGCGCCAGCGTGTTGGAGAACAGATATGGACGCGAGCGCTGCCGCAGCCAGTCGACGACCGGCGCCCGTGCCGCTGTGAAACCGCCCGAAGCCCCGCCGAGCGCCTTGCCGAGCGTGCCGGTGATGATGTCGATCCGGCCTTCAACACCACAATATTCCGGTGTGCCGCGGCCATGTTCGCCTAGGAAACCAAGAGCGTGGCTGTCATCGACCATAACCATGGCGTTATAACGTCCCGCAAGATCGCAGATCGCCTGCAGATCGGCGACGACGCCGTCCATGGAAAAAACGCCATCCGTGGCGATCAGCCGGAACCGGGCGTTACCGGCCTCCTGCAGGCAGCGCTCCAGTCCGGCCATGTCGTTGTTGGCATATCGCAGGCGCTGCGCCTTGCACAAACGGACGCCGTCGATGATCGAGGCATGGTTGAGCGCATCGGAGATGACTGCGTCGTCCGGCCCAAGCAGGGTCTCGAAAAGACCGGCATTGGCATCGAAACAGGATGAATAAAGGATGGCATCCTCCATGCCGAGAAAGCCGGCTATGCGGACTTCAAGTTGTTTGTGTTCTTCCTGGGTGCCGCAGATGAAGCGCACCGAGGCCATGCCGTAGCCGTAGCGGTCGAGAGCAATTTTTGCCGCTCGCACCAAATCGGGATGATCGGCCAAGCCGAGATAATTATTGGCACAAAAGTTGAGCACCTCACCGCCATCGGCGACGGTAATCGTCCCGGCCTGCGGCGAGGTGATGACGCGCTCGGCCTTGTAAAGTCCGCTTTGTTTGAGGCCGGCGATTTCGCTCGCCAGATGTTCGATAAACGGCGCCGTCATTTGAAGAAGTCTCCCGCTGAAACCGATTGCCACCCCGCCATATGTCCACTTATACCAAGGTGCAGAGATAGCGCCTTACGAAGTTCTCGTAGAATCCCTATCATAATCAAATCAGGTCTTTGCCGGCTTCGTCAGAGTCATAGTGGAACTTCTCATCACCAACTTTAACCGGAATTTTACCGGCGTATCGGCGACAGCCGCCGCGGTCGCGCGGCGACAGCGCAATCGATATGCGATGCAGATTGTCGGAAAACCATTGCCCGGATGTCCCGCTCCGATCGGGCTTGGCGCTGCGCTCCGCCTTGCGCGCCGGCCGAATCCGGGCAGGCCGTTTGTCATTTGGCATGTGCGCCGCAACGTTGAAATGCTGTCGGCGATCATCGCGCGCGATATTCTGCGCCTGCCGGTCAAGATCGTTTTCACGTCATCGGCGCAGCGGCTGCATTCGGCGTTTCCGCGTTGGGTGATCTCGCTCATGGATGCGGTGTTCTCGACGGGCGAAAAATCCGCAACCTTCGTGCCGCATGTGCGCGCCTTCGCGACACATGGTGTCGACACTTACCAGTTCCGTACGCGATCGGCCGGGTTAGGCCGGAAAAGGGAACCGATCGGTTCGTCGATGCGATGGTCAGCGTCCTTCCCAAACTTGCCGGCGCGACGGCGCTCATCATCGGCCGGGCGATGCCCGAACATGCGTCATTCTCGGCGGACCTGAAGAGACGCGTCAATGAGGCCGGGCTTGACGAGCGGATCATCTTTACCGGCGAAATGCCGCCGGACCGGCTGGCGGCTCTGCTGCCGGCCCTGTCGCTCCATGTCGCGCTGCCGCCTTATGAAGGTTACGGCATGACGGTGCTTGAGGCGATGGCGGCGGGCGTACCAGTGATCGCCAGCGATGCCGGAAATTTCCGCAAATTCATCGCCGAAGATATCTGCGGACATATCGTTGCAGACGGCGAGGTGGCCGAAGTTGCAAAGAAGGCGCTTGAAATTCTTCGCACCAATGGCGCGGCTGCGCGCATGGGCGGGGAAGGTCGGAAACGTGCGGAGAAATATTTCTCGATCGAGCGCGAAGTCGAGGCCATCGGCGCCGTCTATGAGGCGCTGTGGTCGGGACCGGCATGAAGATCGAGGCTTTCGTCATCCATCTTGCGCGCGCTTCGCGACGGCGCGCCCAGGTCGAGCGCATCATCGCCGCTTGCCCGCTCAAGACCCACATTGTCGATGCCGTCGACGGAAGGCTACTGGATGACGCCAGCCGGGCGGCGGTCTATCGCAAGGGGCTGTTTACACCCCGCTATCCTTTCGAATTGACGCTGGGCGAGATCGGATGCTTCTTGAGCCATCGTCGCGCTTGGCAGGAAATCGTGTCGTGCAATCTCGACGCCGGTTTCATTTTTGAGGACGATGTCGAGGTGGATGCGCCGGGATTCGCGAACGCTTTCGAACTGGCGGGAGCCAATATCGATCGGCATCCTTATATCCAGTTCCAAGTGCGGCCACTGAACGGCGCCATCGAAACCATCGTTGCCAGGCCCGGCGTCGCGCTTGTCCAGCCGGCTGTGCCGCCACTGCGTACCTCGGCCCAACTCGTCGACCGCCGCGCGGCCAAGATTCTTCTGGCCGCAACAGAGATTTTCGACCGGCCTATTGACGGCTTCATTCAAATGTACTGGGAAACCGGGATAGCCGTGGCCTGCGCGGTTCCCTCGGGAGTTAGCGACAGAACCCGACAAACGGGTGGCAGCACGATTTCCAGCAGCAAGAACCTGACGAAACGTATTGGTTGGGAATACAACAGGTGGACTTATCGCAACGCTATCCGCCGTCTCGCGATGAAACATTTTAAGGCAAGGACAAACGCATGACGACGCTTGTCACCGGCGGCGGCTATATCGGAAGCCGTATCGCCTGGCATCTCCTCGGCGCAAGCAAATCGCCCGTTGATGGGCACGTTTAGGTCCGGTGGCGAAGCCTTTCGGGCTGGTATCGCGGTTCGCAACATCATGGATCGGCATGGCATGTTCAGAGTAAAAAACAAGGAAGCGCGCGATGCCTGGCTGAAAAAGACGCTGAAGGCGTTACCGGCCGGTCACTCCATACTTGACGTCGGCGCGGGCGAGTGCGCCTACAAGAAGTACTGTTGCCATCTCGACTACGTGTCGCAGGACATTGCGCAGTACGACGGAAAAGGAAACACGAAGGGCCTTCACACCAAGACCTGGGATTTCGATCAAATCGATCTCGTCTGCGACGTCTATGAAATCCCGGAAGACCGCACTTATGACCACATCCTATGCACAGAGGTCCTCGAACATGTCGTTGATCCGGTGCGCGCGGTAGAGAAAATGGTGCGGCTCATGGCGCCGGGCGGCACGATCATTGTTACCGCGCCATTCAACAGTCTGACCCATTTTGCGCCTTATCATTATTGCACTGGATTTTCGGAATACTTCTATCGGCATCATTTTGAACGGTTCGGATGCGAAATTGAAACGCTGGAGCCAAATGGCGGATTCTTCGACTTCATGGATCAGGAGATTGGGCGCGTTCGCAGGGTGCGCAAGCAGTTTAGCGGCTGGCTACCTGATCCTCTTTCGCTCATCATACAGCTGTTGGCTCGGCTCAATGTCAGGCTTCTGGCCGCGCTCGACGGACCGCGCGATAGACGCAAGTCGAGCGAGCTGCAAACTTTCGGCTGGCATGTCGTTGCCCGTAAGCAAAAATGAAGGCAGCAACGACCAACTTTGTCTTCGTGCGCCTCGTTGGTGGCCTCGGCAACCAGCTTTTCCAATATGCCACGGCGCGGGCAGTGGCGCTTCGAAATGGCGTGCCGCTCATTCTCGACGCGCGGGCCTACAAGCCGGACAGCGCTTTTGGCTACGAGTTGGGTCATTTCGCTATCGAGGCCTGCGTCGGGTCCGCAGAGGAACTGCCGCCGGGAAGGAAGCAGCCACTGCACTACGCATTGTGGCGCAAGTTCGGCTCGTCGCCGAAATTCGTCCGCGAGCGCGGCCTCGGCTTCAATCGCAATGTTACTGCGTTGCCCGCAGGGGTCTATCTGCACGGCTATTTCCAGACCGAGAAATACTTCGCGGAACACAGCGACGCGATCCGGTCGGAGTTGCGGATTGTCGAGCCGCCAAGCGAGGAGAACCGGCGTTGGCTGGCGATGATCGCAGACGTTCCCTCGGTTTCATTGCATTTGCGCCGGGGTGACTACGTCTCAAGCGCAAAAGGAAGTCAGGTTCATGGCGGCTGTACGCCGGTCTATTACGCAAACGCGGTCGAGCATGTCGCGGCCAAGCTCGGTTGCGCGCCTGTTCTCCATGTGTTTTCCGACGATCCCGCATGGGCGCGCAACAACCTGACATTCCCGTTCGAAACGCATTATTGCGCCCACAATGACGGATCCAGAAATTATGAGGACCTGCGGCTGATGGGTGCCTGCAAGCACCACATCATCGCCAACTCCACCTTCTCCTGGTGGGGGGCGTGGCTCAATCCCGATCCGGACAAGATCGTGGTAGCGCCGAGGCAATGGTTCGCAGACCCAAGGATGCACAACCCGGATATCGTGCCGGAAGGCTGGGTCCGAATCGGTGATTGAACCCCGGACGGTCCAGGCGGCATTCACCCGGTTCGGGAGATGCGGCAACCAGGCGCGCTCCGGCAAACGACACAAGTGAGCAATCGATGGGATCCGCCTTAACCTACAGACTGCGCGCGCTGGGCGAACGCCTCCGGGGCAAGCGCCGAACAGGTCCATTTTCTCGCCGTCATGCGGCGCTGGCGCTTGATCTTGCTCGTGCGCGCAACCGGATACTTGACGAATCCGACCCAGTAGTTCGGTCATTCCTCAAATATGCCTTCGGGAAAGGCGGAATTTCGCACTCCCAGATTTTTCAGGACGCATTCGTGCTCTACGCGCTCGGCGAGAAGACCAACGGCTTTTTCTGCGATTTCGGCTCCACCGACGGTGTCTTTCTGTCCAACAGCCATAGCCTTGAGGAACATTTCGGCTGGACGGGTATTTGCGCCGAGCCCGCGCGGAGCTGGCATGCGGATCTCAGGCGCAACCGGCCGAAGGCGTATATCGAGACCGATTGCGTGTGGTCGCACACAGGCGAAACGCTCACCTTTTCAGAGACCCGGTCAAAAGAACTTTCCACAATCGCCGCTTACCGGGGAAGCGACAGTCACGCCCGCCGCCGCCGGCGTGGAACCGAGACCTATGATGTCCAGACAATCTCGCTCAATGACCTCTTGACGAAATACGACGCCCCCGCCGATTTCGACTATCTCTCGATGGACACGGAGGGGAGCGAACTGGATATCCTCAAGACCTTCGACCTGACGCATTACCGGCCGAAGGTGATCACAATCGAGCACAACTACACCGAAAGCCGCAATGCGATCTTCCAGCTTTTGACCGCGCACGGCTATACCCGCGTGTTGCCCGAAGTGAGCATGTTCGATGACTGGTATCTGGCGCCTGGAATCAATCTGCCTGCGTCGGTCACGTGAGGCGGAAACCGGCGCTTTCAATTCGATCGAACAAAGATCGTGTTCATGTGCGGACGGCGAACAGATGTCTTGCGGACGTAACCGCGTTCGTTGAGCCATGGCTCCAGTTCCGAAAGCAGAACGCCGCCCTGATAGACAGGCTCGCGCGATACTTCCGTTTCGATATAGCGCGCGGCCTTCAGGACACGCGGCGCACCTTTCAGACACAACAGTTCCGCGCCCTGGACATCCAGAACCAGCACATCGACGCTTTCCGGAGAAACGCCAGCTTCGTCCAATTCCCTGTCCAGAGTTCGCACGGGAAGCGCCAGCACCTCACCGGTTTCGCGTACACCGGCGAAGCTGTCGTTCTCGTCGCGCGCCATGCGGAAAACCGAGTTGGACGCTCCTTCATTGTCGAAGAGATGGAATTCGGCCGTCTTGCCATCCTCCTCGCCGACGAGCGCCTGGACCAGGATATGTTCGGTACTCGGCGCATCGGTAAGCCAGGCGAAAAGGCTGCGCTCGCGCTTGCGGATTTCGTCGATATGCGCCTGCAGCTTCTCGAAAATATATGGCGCGGCTTCGAACCAGACGACCCGGCGCGCGCCCCAGCGCTGATAGCGTTCGGCCTCTTGGCCGGAATGTGCGCCAACATGCACGACCGTCATCGCACGAATCGTCTTGAGCCTGAGGGCGAGAAACCGGATGATATTCACGCGTGATTCTCCCTGCATTTCCGCGCGGTTCTGCTGATGACGTCCTGGCCGGTGACGCCGGTGATCAGGGCGACCTTCTGGTTGTTGTTCGCGGTGGCGCTCACTTTACCGTTTCTCCGGCCATCGTTTGCAGGCTCATTTCGATAATCCGGGCCGCGCGTTTCTCATGGTCGACATATCGTGACGCCGTTGTGCGGTTCTGCCTGACGGAATCAAGCCTGCTGCAATAGTCGGCTTGCGAAAGATCGACAGTCGCGCGTTTCAGATCGTCAAGCGTGTCGCACAGGACCATGCCTCGTGCGTCGAAAAAGTCGGCGATATCGGGCGCGCCCACATAGATCGGCACCGCTTCACACAACAGGGCGTCAATCAGCTTCTCGGTGAAGTAGCTTCTTTCACGCACGTTCTCGATGACGACCGAGTAGTGGTACGGCGCCAGCCCGTCGCTCTTGTTGTCAAAAGGCCGGTATCCGCGTCCCATAATGCTGGCATCGCAGCCCGTCTCCTTCATCCAGGAAATCAGATCGTGCCGCAAGCGATGGCCTTGGAGAGAGGCGCGTTCGGATGCAATAATCGAAAGCATCTCGCGCTTGGTGCAGTCGACCGTTCGCCAATCGGACACCCATGTTGAACCAAGTACAAAAAAGGCGCCATTGGGAACCGAGGAAAGAAGCGCCTGGTTGCAGGTGAGAATCCGGTAGAAGCGGCGGTGCAGGTGGCGAAGCACGGACATATGGCGTCCGTGGACCGCTTCCGGTTCCACAATCATGACGGACAGGCTGCACTTCACGCCGGGCCGCGGATAGTAGAGCAAATCGCTGCTTGGATAGGCGACGATGTGGTCGTCCTGAGTGAGATCGCCCACACGGCCGGACAAATCGGCGGGCGCGCCAAGCGGCCAGTTGAGCCGGGCAAGCGGCAGGCGCGCAAATACGGGACCGGGCCGCACGCCATAGGGCAGAATCGCAACGCTCACGCCGGGAGCCTCCGGAGACGCGCCTTCAGCCATCGATCCGCGGCCATGCTGGGACCATCGAACAACGGGCCGACCCCCAGGGTCCGGCGGGCAGACTATCGTCAGGTAACATCGGA
>CALZIL010000090.1 GCA_945787495.1 uncultured Afifella sp.
CCTTGAGCGACGAGCCGACGATGCAGCCGTCTGCGACGCTGAGCACTTCCCCGACGCTCTCGTGCTTCACGCCGGTATTGGCCAGGACCGGCGTATCGGGAAGTGCCCTTTTGACGGCCCCAAGGTCGGACATGTCCGCTGCTTCTCCGGTAATCGTGCCGGAGACAAGTATCGCGTCCGGAATGCTTGAAAAGACGGCGCTGCGCGCGCGGTCGGCAAGGCTGCGCCGGTCGAGCGACCAGGCGAATTCCGCCGAGACGTTATAGAGCACTGCCAGATCGCGGCGACCGAGCCGGTCGCGATATCGGATGGCCTTCCCCGCGTCCGGCGTCCACGGTCCCATGTCGGAAGCATAGGTGCCGGTCATGATTTCCCGCATGAAGGCTGCGCCGGTGGCCGCGGCCAGCGCCATCGAACTCATTGGATCCCAGAGAACGTTGACGCCGAAAGGCACGGTGATCTCGGCGCGAAGCCTGCCGATGACACTGGCCATTGTCGCGGTCGAGGCGATGTCGACGTTGAACTCGTAGGGCCGGTCGTTCTCATTGCCGAACATCACGGCGTCAAATCCGGCCTTCTGGAGCGCTGCAAGATCCTTGGCGGCGTCCGCGAGGAGACCGTCAAGTCCCTTCTTCGCATCATAGAGCGGTGTGCCGGGCAACGCGCCGAGATGGACCATGCCGATGACCGGCTTCACCTCGCCGAACACAGCCTTGAAGTTTCCGGTCATGATCGCGCCCCGGTCCGCGCAGTTTCCGGCACCACCGCGATAACGCCCGTCGATCGGCTGCTCACGGGCGGAACACCTTTTCTGCTTCCTGCAATGTCGGCATGGACGGCGCCGTGCCCGGCCGCGTGACGGAAATACCGGCGACGGCACAGCCGAAACGGGCTGCCTCCAGCGGCTCAATACCGCGCGCCAAAGCCGCCGCGAAGCCACCATTGAAGGCATCGCCGGCACCGGTCGTTTCAACGACCGGCGCGACACGATAGGCCGGGATGTGTTCAGACACCTCCCGGTTGTGAAAAAGCGCCCCCGCTTCGCCAAGCGTGATGAGCGCCGTGCCGACGCCCATTTCGAGAAAAACATCGGCCGCTTTCCTGGCCTCGTCGACATTGGTTACCGGAAGCCCGGTCAGCCCTTCCGTTTCGCTCTCGTTCGGCGTGACGAAATCGCACAACGGAAATATCGCATCATCGACCGGGCCAGCAGGCGCTGGATTGAGGATTGTCGCAGTTCCGGCGTTGCGGGCAATCCCAAGGCCACGCTGCGCTGCTGCCACCGGCTGTTCAAGCTGGGTGATGAAGACGTCGGCATTCGATATTGCGTCACGCTCGTTTTCGACGAGATCGGCGGAGATTGTCATCGCCGCGCCCGGGCAAACAATGATGGCATTTTCACCCGTATTGTCTTCGATGAAAATGTATGCGGCGCCGGTGTAATCGTCATCGACCTGTGTGACGGCTGTCCTGACACCCTCGGCGCGCCAGGTGTCCAAGGCAAGGTCGGCGAATGCGTCCTTGCCAAGCTTGCTAATGAACGTGACATCGATGCAAAGCCGGGCAGCAGCGACCGCCTGATTGGAGCCCTTTCCTCCAGGCCCAAGCGTAAATTCCGAGCCGATCAGCGTTTCACCCATTTTTGGCTGGCGGCTGGCCCGAAAAGCGACATCCGCAACAAACACGCCCAGAATAGCAACGGCACCGGCCTGCTTATCTGCCATCGTCGCACTCCGGCTGGGTCATGCGTCCGGCGGGATCACGCCCTTGGTGAAGGCGAAGCATCCGTAAAAGCGCCTTTCGCCCGTTGCAATTACGCAATAGGCCTTCTTCGCCCGCTCGTAGAACTGATGACGTTCGATGGCGCCCATCGGCCAGGATTTGCCTTCCGCCTCGTCGATGGCTGCCTGGACTTCCTGTTGAACGGGCGGGATCTCATCGGGTTCGCCGACGATTTCCATCCGCATCGCCGCATTATCGACAAAGGTGTCCAGCGGCATGACGGAGAGAACCGCCTTCACCACCTGCGCGGCGGTAACGCCATCGATGCGAAGGAGTTTTCCGAGCCGGGTTTGCCGAGCGACGGAATCACCCGGGAAATTCGTGTCGGCAATGATCAGGTCATCGCCGTGCCCCATCGCCCGCAGGGCGTAAAGAACATCCGCGTTTAACAGCGGATCGATGCTCTTTAACATTGCTCCGTCTCCCAACCAGCAACATGGATGCGGTTTTCAGCCGCTTGTCCGCCATAGTTCGATCAGGTCGGCTGCCAACGGCCCGCAACAGGGCTCGCACAAACCAATTTATCGAACGATAATAAGCTAGTCGGATCAAATATCTCCTGGCAAGCGGAAGATCGGTGGAACCGCGATAAGCACGGCTGAAATATTGTGCACCAAGCCGGTTTGACCGATAGACTGATGGCATCGGGCCAATCTCAGTCTGGCGGTCTATACAAGGAACCTGAAGGCGGAGCATCGTAATGAAATCGAATCTGTTCAGGTGCCGGTCAGGAGCGGAACTTTCAGCAACCGAACTGGGATTTGGTGGTGCACCGCTTGGCAATCTTTATGCGGCAATCCCCGAAGAGACAGCGCAGGCAACGCTTCAGGCAGCATGGGACGCCGGTGTCCGGTTCTTTGACACCGCACCGCTTTATGGGCTGGGCCTGTCGGAAGAGCGCTACGGCCGGTTTCTTTCCGGCAAGCCGCGCGATGACTATGTCCTGTCGACAAAGGCCGGCTGCATTCTGGAGGATTGCCCGCCGGATGAATCCACCCCCGACAAGTTCATCGACGTGCCGTCGCGCAAATTCGCATACGATTACTCCTATGACGGCGTGATGCGGTCGTTTGAAGCCAGCCTGCGGCGCATCGGCGTCGACCGGATCGATATCTTGCTTTGCCATGATGTCGATATTTCCACGCACGGTTCAGCGGAAGCCTCCGATCAGCGTATTCGCGAGTTTATGTCGGGCGGATACAAGGCGTTCGTGAAGCTGCGGGATGAGGGGGTCATCAAAGCGATCGGCGGCGGCATCAATGAGTGGCCGGTCGCCGAGAGATTGGCAAGGGAAGGTGATTTTGACGTCTTTCTGCTCGCCGGGCGCTATACGCTGCTGGAACAGGAGGCGCTGACGAGCTTCCTTCCGCTGTGCCAGAAAACCGGCATCGGGATCATGTTGGGCGGGCCCTACAATTCCGGCATTCTGGCAACAGGCGCCAGGCCCGGCGCAAATTACGATTATTTTCCGGCGCCGCAGGACGTCCTTGACCGCGTTGCCAGGATCGAGCGGGTCTGTGCCGCGCATAATGTGCCGATCGCCGCGGCGGCATTGCGCTTTCCACTCGCCCATCCGTGCGTCTTCACCAATATTCCAGGCGCCCGGACGCCGGAGGAAGTCCGCCAGAATGTTGATACTTTGAACGTGACAATCCCGGCCAGCCTGTGGTCCGATCTGAAGGCAGAGGGTCTAGTTTTGGCCGATGCTCCGGTGCCGTCATGAGGCAAACCACATGAAGATTGACGCGCACCAGCATTTTTGGGCGATCGCCCGAGGCGACTATGGCTGGATGGATGACAGCGAGGCGCTTGCACCGATCCGGCGTGATTTCAGTCCGGCGGATTTTGAAACCCATCGTCAGGCTTTCGGGATCGACAAGACTGTGCTCGTCCAGGCGGCCCCGAGCCTTGCCGAAACGCACTACCTGCTCGGCCTCGCCGACGCCACCGACTGGATCGCCAAAATTGTCGGCTGGGTCGATTTTGAAAATCCCGACGACCGCGTCCATCTGGAACAGCTTGCCCGCCATCCGAAATTTTCAGGCGTCCGCCCGATGATCCAGGACATCGCCGATGTCGATTGGATGCACAGGACGGACGTGCAGTGGGGCTATAAGACTATCATTGATCTCGATCTCACCTTCGACGCGCTCGGCTTTCCGGCCCATCTCGACAATTTCCTGAATCTCTTCGATCGATATCCGGATATGCGAATTGTCGTCGATCATTGCATGAAGCCGCAAATCCGCGACGATGCATTCGACGATTGGGCTGTGAAAATGGAGCGGATCGCGCAATCGACATCGGCGTTTTGCAAGCTTTCGGGCCTTGCAACGGAAGCGCGGGCCGACTGGACGGTGGAAACGCTGCGGCCCTATGTGGAGCATGTGCTCTCGGTCTTTGGTCCGGACCGCGTCATGTGGGGCTCCGACTGGCCGGTGCTGGAACTGAACGGAACTTATGAAAAGTGGCGCTCGGCCGCCAAGGCCATTGTCCCGGAAGATGCGCATGAGGCCGTGTTCAGCCTGACTGCCGCCCGGTTTTACCGAATTGACGTGGATTGACGATACGCAATGCTCACCCCTGGTATCCGAATGTTCTTGGCAGCCACAAGACAATGTCCGGAACAAGGGTCAACACGATCAGGGCTACGATCAGTACGGCCAGAAACGGCCAGATTTCGCGAATGATGTCTTTCAGCGGAATACCGGTCAACGCATTGATGACAAACAGCAGGACGCCATAGGGTGGCGTGATAAGGCCGATCATGATGTTGACGACGATGACGACGCCGAAATGCACCAGGTCGATGCCGAGCGCCCGGCAGGTCGGCAGGAACAACGGCACGACGATCAGGAGCATGGTGGTCGCGTCAAAAAGGCATCCCAGCGCCAGAAACAGGAGATTGACGAGGAGCAGGAACGTGATCGGCGAAATGTCGATCCCCTGCAGGGCGTTCGCGACCTGGGCCGGAATGTTCTCGCTGGCGACGATGTAATTGAAAACCAACGCGCCGGCGATGATCAGGCCGACCACGCCGGACGAGCGCGCCGCGTCGCGGATGATTTCGTAAAGCGCGCCAAGCGACAGCTTGCGGTAGACCACCGCGGCGAGGATAAGCGCGTACAGCGCTGCGATCGAAGCGGCCTCGGTCGGCGTCGTCAGCCCGCCATAAATGCCGGTCAGGAGAATGACGGGCAGCATCAGCGGTGGAATCGCCCGGACCGTTATCCGCGGGAGTTCGCGCAGTGGAACCGCCTCGTCGCGGGCGAAATCGCGCCGGCCGGCGATGATCACGTTCATGACCATCAGCATCGCGCCCATGAACAGGCCGGGCAGAATGCCGCCCAGAAACAGATAGCCGACTGACGCATCGGAGACGAGGGCGTAGAGGATCATCGGGATCGAGGGCGGGATGATCGGACCGATTGTGGCCGACGCCGCGGTGATGGCGGCGGCGAAGCCGGCAGGATAGCGATCCTCGCGGCGCATCATCTCGATAATGACCTTGCCGATACCTGCAGCGTCGGCAATCGCCGACCCCGACATGCCGGAAAAAATCAGGCTGGCGATGACATTGACTTGCGCCAGCCCACCGCGAAACCGGCCGACCAGGGCAAGGCAGAAGGCAAGCAGACGGTCGGACACCGTGCCGGCGTTCATGATGTTGGCGGCCAGAATGAACAGCGGAACGGCAAGGAGGACGAAACTCTCAAACAGACCGTTCAGAATCTGTTCGCTGACGAGGCCGATATCGCGGTTCGATATCGCCATGTAGGTGACAGCCGCGGTCATCATGGAGAAGGCAACCGGCAGGCCGATCGCCGCCAGGCCGAGAAACACCGCCAGTGTGGCAAGAAATTCCGCGCTCACGCGGCGCCCTCGCCAGGCTCGTTGGTTTCGTCCCGCCAAGCCGGGGACAGGAGACGGACAATACGTGTGATCCCCTGGACCACAACGGCGAGGAGAAAGATCGGATAGATCGCGAACAGAAAGTCGAAGCGTATCCGCAACAGGGATGTCGACTCGATCTTCATGAATGTGACGAAATCGACAGTCGCCGGGATTGAAACGAGAAATGCCGCGACCAGCGCCGCACTCGCCAGCAGTGCCAGAAACCGGCGCCCACGCGCCGGCGCTGCGAGATAGAGAATGTTGAGGGTAACGTGGTCGCGTTCACGCACGATAAAGGCGCACGACCAGAACACCAGCCAGAGCCATGTCACAAGGCAGGCCTCGAGCGTCCAGCCGAGGGGATTGACCAGCACGTAACGGCTGAAAATCTGCAGCAGGAAGGACAGAAACATGGCGGTGAGCAACCCCACCGCCACGTAATCCGCACCCCTTCTCAGCCACGCAAGAGTAGCCCCCATGGGTTTGCCTTGGGAGACCTATTGGACCGCGTTGATCCGATCGAGCATTCCCTCCGGCCAGTCCTTGGAGAACTCCGACTCCAGGTACATCTTCTGGGCCCGCACACGGAACGAATCGACATCGGGTGTGTAGACCATCAGGCCTTCACCCTTGAAGAACTCGACGAGTTCGGCCTCGTTGGCGAGGATCGTCTCGGTGATCGATGCCGCGGCGTCGTCGGCGGCCTTCTGCATCGTCGCCTGCTGGTCGGGCGTGAGACCGTCCCAGACTTTCTTGCTGAGGGCGAGGAAGTTCATGTCGGCGAGATGGCCGGTCAGCACAATCTGCTTGGTGACCTCGTAGAACTTCTTGTCCTTGTCGGTCGGCAGCGGGTTGTCCTGCCCGTCAATGGCACCGGACTGGAGACCGGTATAGACTTCGGTGAATGCCATCGGAGTCGGGGCGGCGCCGAGCGCCTTGCCGAGAAACTGCCAGGCATCGGTGCCGGGCATGCGCAGTTTCACGCCGGCCATGTCAGCCGGTGTGTTGATTTTCTTGTCGATCCGCAAATTGAGCTGGCGCTTGCCGAAATACATTACGGTGAGCAGCTTGACGCCAAGCTTGTCCTCAGCAAGCTGATACATTTCCTTGCCGATGTCGCTGTTGAACACCTTCCTCTGGTGGTCGGCGTCGCGCAGCAGATAGCCGGCGGTGAAAATCGACCACTCAGGAATGAGCTTGGCGAGCTCCTGGGCTGACGTCACCGACAATTCCAGATTGCCGCGCTGGATTGCGATCAGTTCGGTACCCTGCTTGAACAGGGTGGCGTTGTAGTGCGGCTCATAGTCCGCGAAACCCTTGACGCCATCGGCGAAAACGGTGGCGAGACCGACCGAGCGGTGATCAGTTTCGGTGGCCGGGATCGACATGCGCAGCTTGATCTGGTCGGCGCTGGCGCTATCTGGCAGGCTCAAGCCCGCGGTGGCGAGCATCGTTGCAGCGGTGGCGCCGATAACGGCGCGGCGGCTGATTCCGGACATTTTCTGGTATTCCTCCATGTTGAAACAGGGCGCACCGGCGGCTGAGCGGCGCCCGAATTCTTTATGGTCGACATGCGCCGCCCCAATGCGTGACGGCAGTGTCACACAGCCGCCACCGCTTGCAAAGTCTACAATCGCAAATTAACATGTCAACTTGGTTGATAGTCTGTACCAGAGCAGCAGCAAAGGAGTGCGCCGGTGTCATTGAATACTGCGCCGGCCGGAATCCGGCCATGGGCCAACGCCGCCCTCGCCACCCCATTTCAGGCACCGGGCGTTATCGACTGGAACAGCCTGACACGACATGCCCGCGACCTTCTGGAGCGCGGCCTGACTTCGATCACGGTGTTCGGGACGACCGGGGAAGGCGCGTCGATCCCGCTCGACGAACGAGCCGAACTGTTCGATCGGTTCGGCGCCGCTGGAATCAATCCGGCGCAAATCGTGGAATGCGTCTACGGTCCGGCGGCCGGCGACGCTGCGGCGGCGGCGCGAAAGGCGTTGCGGGCGGGCGCGGCCGCCGTACTGGTTCCGCCGCCCTTTTATTTCAAGCAACCAAGCGATGACGGTGTGTTCGCATGGTATGATCGGATGTTCGACGCGCTGGGCAGCGATGCTCGCGACGTGCTCCTCTACAATATTCCGAGCCTCACCGGCGTCACAATCAGCGTCGATCTCGTCGCTCGTTTGCGTTCCGCCTATCCGCAGATCGTTCTCGGGGTCAAGGACAGCTCCGGCAACTGGCCCTATGCGGAAAGATTGCTGGCCGAGCACGCCGATCTCACAATCCTGCTCGGGTTTGAAAACCTCCTGACCAAGGCTGCCGCGCGCGGCGGGTCCGGGGCAATCAGCGGGCTCGCCAACATCGTGCCCGAAATGATCGCCGGCCTCGTTTGTGGACGCGCCGACGCGCGAATCGACGATCTGGTGGCCGCGTTGGACTCCCTGCCCGTGGTTCCCGCGATCAAAGCGCTGGTCGCACATGTACGTGGCGATGCGGTCTGGCGTGCGGTCGAGCCGCCTCTCGGTACGCTCGACGGGGCCGCTGAGCGCCGGCTATTGGCGCGCTACGACGCGCTGCTCAACCCGATCGAGGCAGCATCGTGAACATGCGCAACCAGACCGCGCGCAAAACGCGATCGCACACACCCGGCCCGCGCCTGCGCGAGCAGGCTTATGACCGGTTCACCGAGCAGTTGTTCGAGAAGAACATCGTTCCAGGACAGTTCGTGTCGCAGCGCGAGCTGGTCGCCCTCACCGGACTTCCTCTTGGCGCCATCCGCGAGCTGATCCCGAGGCTTGAGGCGGACGGTCTGATCACGGTCATTCCGCAGCGTGGCATGCAGGTCGCAGCCGTCGATCTCAACCTCATCCGCAATGCCTTCCAGCTTCGCCTGTTCCTTGAACGCGAGGCCGCGGCACTGTTTGCCGTGAATGCAAGCGATGAGCAGATCCATGAGCTGCGGGTGGCCCACGATTCGATAATCGCAGAGGCGGAAAATGCCGTGACAGCCGATCTGCGCGACCGGGCCCAGGCGGTCGACTGGAATTTCCATGACACACTTATCGATGCGCTCGGCAACGCCATCATTTCCGATATTTATCGTGTCAATTCGATCAAGATCCGGCTGATCCGGCAGGCGGAAACCCGTCTGTTGAAAGAGCTGATTGTCCCGGTCATGCAAGAGCATCTCAATATTATCGCGGCATTCGAGGCGCGTGATCCGGCCCGAGCATCGGCGGCAATCGTCCGCCACATCACCAATGCGCGAAACAGGGCGACGGAAATCTGACCGTGGCCGCTGCAATTGATCATTTCCCGTCTGGGCAGGGCTTCCGCGTGGGTGGAAAACCCGTTCCTTCCGAGATGATCGGTGCGCTTGAACCGGCCAGGCTGTCCGATGATCTGCAATACACCCTGGACCGGCGGGGCTATATTTTGCTGCGAAAACTGATCGACCCGGATGCCGTCATGGCCGCCCGTTATGAAATCCTGGAGGCGCTCCGATCCGTCGGCGAAATCACTGAACCGGCCGCGACCGCGGTTGCAAGCGGAATCAGCCGCAGAGCCGAACTTCACCCGGATCTGGGTTCGTTCTGGCGCGGTATCAGCGAAAGCGCCGCCTTGCGACGCGCCGTTCACGGACCGGAAATCCGCTCGGCGATGGTGCAGCTGTTCAATGCCGAGGTCTCGCCGTTCGATTTTGTCTGGCTGCGCGCCATGGCGCCGGGGCGGGCGAGCCCGATGCATATGGACCACCCCTACATGAACCGCGGGACCGACCGGCTGGTCACATGCTGGGTTCCGCTTGGCCCGGTGGCGCCGGATGAAGCCCCGCTCTACGTGATGGAGGGCTCCCATAAATTCGGCGATCTGCGCGCCCGCGTCGCCGGTCTCGACGTTGACCGTGACAAATCCCTTTCCGGACATTTCGCCGATGATCCGATCGACCTGGCAAGAGACCGGGGCATGCGACTTCTGACAACGGCATTCAATCCGGGCGATGTTCTGATTTTCGGCATGTTTGCGCTTCACGCCTCGTTTGACAACATGAGCCAGGCGGGCCGCGTGCGCCTGTCCTGTGACACGCGTTGGCAGCCGTCATCGGAGCCGATGGACGAGCGGTTTCGCGGACCCAATCCGCCAGCCCATGATGGCAAGGGTTATGGATGCCTGTCGGCGGCCCAGCCGAGCCCATGATGGCAAGGGTTATGGATGCCTGTCGGCGGCCCAGCCGTTGACCGCCCGGCCAGCCTTGCGTTGAGTGGTCTTTAGGTAAGTGGGTGACGGATCCGGCCTGCTAAAACAGCGGACGTCCACCTTTTCACTTTGTTCTGCCTGAAAGGACACGCAATGACGATCACAGATGATGATTTGGCGGCGCTGCGTGCACTGGACACGCCGACAATCTGCAACGCGCTCGAGATTGTCGCACCCGAGCGACGCATCAGCGGTTTTAATCGGCGGCCGCTCGTTTGCCCCGCGGCCCAGCAAGGGCCGGTGGTCGGCTTTGCGCGGACGGCCATGATCCAGTGTGCCGAATCAAGCGGTAAATCGGCAGTCGAAATTCGTGAACTGCGCCTGCGTTACTATGAGTATATCGAACAGGGCCCGCAGCCCGGTCTGGCTGTCATCCAGGATGTGGAAGGGCCTGACCGCGGGATCGGCGCCTTTTGGGGCGAGGTACAAAGCAACATCCACAAGGCACTTGGATGTGCGGGCGTAATCACCGACGGCTCGGTGCGCGACATCGAACAATTGGCGGACGGTTTTTTTGTCCTGGCCGGGTCGGTGATGCCCTCACATGTCTGGGCTGATATTGTGGCCATCGGCACGCCGGTGAGTGTGGCAGGAATGCATGTCGATCCTGGCGATCTCGTCCATGCAGATCGTCACGGCTGCGTCGTCATTCCACAAGAGGTCGCGGGCGATATTCCGGCGGCGGCGGCAATGATTGTACGCAAGGAGGCGGTCATTCTCGAAGCATCCCGCAGGCCAGGGTTCTCGGCGAAAGACCTGGAAAGGGCATTCTCCGACAGTGACGAAATCCATTGAATGCCGCCCATACGCCGGTAGCAACATCGCACTTCAAATTTCCGGCCAATGTCCGTTCCGTGCCTTCGAGAACAGGCAGTTGCCAGAATCCTTGGTTCCGGCACACCAGAGCGTCGGTTGGCATAAGAACCAGCGTGGCAAAAACAGTGATGCTGAGCCAAGAGTGGGACACGCCCGGCGCAGTACGCGGCATAGATCTCAGGTCGTTGTCATGATCCTTTTGACCTTGCCGCAATATTTTGCCGATACCTTGTTCATGCCTTTGGCGTAGTGTCCGGCATTATATTTCAGAATCGTGCCGCAGACCGTGCCGCCGCCACGGCGGTGGGCTTCGCCGAGATATTTCATACCCCAGCGCAGATTGGTGTCGGGATCATAGAGCGCCTTGATCGATCCCTGATAGCCCATGCCGCGCGCTGTCGCCGGTTTGATCTGCATCAGGCCGATTTCGCCTGCCTGACCGCGGGCGCGCGGATTGTATCGGCTTTCAATTGTAATGACTGCATGGGCAAGTGTCACAGGCACGCCGTTTTCCTCTGCATGCTTGGCGATTAGCCTGTTGAGTTTGGCCTGCGATTGCTTCTCTTTACTTGGCTGCGGGGCGCGAACAGCTGTCGTGCCGGCTGTCACATGACCCTCAGTGCCTTCTTGAAGCGGTGCCGTCGCACAGCCTGCCGCCGCCAACACGGCAATCATTGCGACGATTGACACATAATTTGTCAGGATCCCCAGTCGTTTCCACCACGATCGTTCTCGATGCATGAGCGCCGCATAACGCTGTGCCTGACACGGCTGTTGGTTATCCCGTGGCTCACCACGATGAGCGTGAAGCTGTTCCTCTATATGTCGCAGCTGGCTGATAAGACGGAGTAAATCGGGATGCAGTTGATGACAGTAATCCATGGCTAACCTGCCGGTCGTTTCACTAAGCCCCCGCCCGCTCGTCAAACGCCTTTGCGCATCGCGTCATGCGCCGATTCCCGCAAAAGTTGCAGTGGTATAGTTAATAAATCCTTAACGGGATTAGGCCCTGAAAGTGGAAGTCAGCGACGAGATGCGTTGAGTCTGTTTTCTGCCTGCTGGCGTCCAGGGCGATGGCCGCTGCTGGCCACGATGCCGCCGCCACCTTTACCCTGCGCCTGGCAGCCGGCGTGCTGGTGACTGAAACCAGATGACGTTTACCGCCGAAATGTTTCCTCGTCAGCGCCCGTTTCACGATTTCCGGCACCCCCACCTGCCCGGGCTCAAGATCACCGTCTTGATATTGCCCGGTTTACGCTTTGGAATGGCCGCAATTTTTTAGGGCCTTGTTAAAGGAAATACCGCCAAATCGGACTGCTGGGGAAAGCGAAGGTGGTTGTGCCGGTAGCAGTGTCCCCTCAGCGCTATTCTCGAGCAAAATATGTGACCGGCCCCGATGGGTCGCCCTTGACGCTTGCCGATCTGCCAGACAGCAATACAAGACGGTGGGTCATCCGGCGCAAAGCGCAAGTCGTAGCTGCGGTTCGCGGCGGTCTGTTGAGCCTTGAAGACGCATGTTCCCGTTACAGGCTGACCGAGGATGAATTCTTCAACTGGCAGCAATCAATCGACAGACATGGCTTAGCGGGATTGCGAACAACCAAGATCCAGGATTATCGAGCCGGATGAGACCACCATCATGCACAGACGGCCAATACATACGCCAGGTTATGCGGGCACAGCATCTTGAATTCAATTTCGAAGATCGGTCGTCTCATGCCCCGGCTTCGCCGCCTTGCCGTTCTTTGACGCTATCTCTGCCGCCATTTCAATCGGCCTCCTATTCAAATCTGCCAACGGCATCAATCGTCGGACTTGAGCGCCGACGTCAACGCCCAGGCAGAACCAAGATTTTGATGTCCGTTAAGCCCCCGAAAGCGGAAGTCGGGCTCTCATCAGAATACAAGCAAGAAGAGCACTCCATCTCCTGAAACAATCATTTGGCCCGCCTCACGAGCTTTCGATGGCGCCTGACCGGCGCAACCACTGGCACCAAACAATACACTCCACTAGCATTCAAACAGCTCTCCACTAAACCGGGGCTGGTCCAGAAGGCGACCCGAGGGGCGTAGGTGTTTAATGTCTGCTTTTCATCGGTTCGCAGATCAAACTTGCCGAAAAGCGGACGTTGACGCAGGCTGGACAGAATGTCCGCGGTGCACGGCGTCACATTTCCGTCTCCGGGCCGAATGATTGGAGTCAATCGCAGGTACGCTATGTATTTAACCAACAGGGAGAAAATGATGAAGCAAGGCAAGATCCACAATGTCCTCATGGCCGCGACCGTCATTTTGGCGACAGGCATTGGGTCGGCGGCCGCGCAGACGGTGACGCTGACGATCGAAAGCTGGCGGAACGATGACTTGCAGATCTGGCAGGAGAAGATCATTCCAGCCTTTGAAGCAGCCAATCCCGGCATCAAGGTCAAGTTCGCGCCCACCGCGCCGGCTGAATATAACGCGATCCTGAACTCCAAGCTGCAGGCCGGTTCAGCCGGAGACCTTATCACCTGTCGGCCATTCGATGCGTCCCTAAGCCTCTACAACGACGGTCATCTGGCGCCGGTCCAGGATCTGGACGGCATGAAGAACTTCGGTTCCGTTGCAAAATCCGGATGGAGCACAGACGATGGCTCGGTCACGTTTTGCGTGCCGATGGCGTCGGTCATTCACGGCTTTATTTACAACAAGGATGCGTTCGACGAACTGGGGATCCCGGTCCCGGCGACGGAAGCGGAATTCTTCGCCGCGCTCGACAAGATCAAAGCGGACGGAAACTACATTCCGATGGCCATGGGCACCGCGGACCAGTGGGAAGCGGCCACAATGGGCTACCAGAATATCGGCCCGAACTACTGGAAGGGCGAGGAAGGCCGTCTTGCGCTGATCGCCGGCGATCAGAAACTCACCGATGAGAACTGGGTCATGCCCTATGCGACGCTGGCGAAATGGAAGGACTATCTCGGCGACGGCTTTGAAGCCCAGTCCTATCCCGACAGCCAGAATCTCTTCACGCTTGGCCGCGCCGCGATCTATCCGGCCGGGTCATGGGAGATCACCGGTTTCAACGCCCAGGCCGATTTCAAGACAGGCGCATTCATCCCGCCCGTCCAGAATGCCGGGGATACCTGCTACATCTCCGATCACGTTGACATCGCGCTCGGCATGAACACCAAGACGGAACATCCCGAAGCAGCCAAGACCTTCCTCAACTGGGTCGGCTCAGCAGAGTTCGCCGCGCTCTATTCCAACGCGCTGCCGGGGTTCTTCTCGCTGTCGAACCACAATGTGACTTTGGAAGACCCTCTGGCACAGGAATTCGTCAGCTGGCGCGGCAAGTGCAGCTCAACGATCCGCTCCACCTACCAGATCCTGTCACGCGGAACGCCAAATCTTGAGAACGAAACCTGGGCGGCATCGGCGTCCGTCATCAAGGGAACGGAGACGCCGGAAGCGGCCGGCAAGCGCCTGCAGGACGGGCTCAACGCCTGGTATAAGCCGGCGATGAAATAACCCGGACGTCCAACGAGGCCGCAGGCCGCGCACGCGCGGCCTGCATTGTCGAAACCGGAACCCGGGGGCAGATCGATGGCGCAGCAGGCGATCCTGAAAAAGCCGGTCCGCTGGCACATTGCCGTGTTTCTGGCGCCTGCGGTGCTTGTCTACACCGCAATCATGATCATCCCGCTGTTCGGCACGCTGCAACTGTCGCTATTCCGCGAGGTGGAGGCCGGCACGATCTATGTCGGCCTGCAGAACTTCCGGGAACTGCTGACCGATCCGCACTGGTCGCAAAGCTTCTGGAATGCGCTTTGGAACAACACCTGGTTCTTTATCATTCACATGCTGGTGCAGAATCCGATCGGCATCTTATTGGCAGCGATCCTGAGCAATCCGAAATTGAGGATGCGTGCATTTTACCGCACCGCGATCTTCGTGCCGACGATCCTGTCGTTCGTCATTGTCGGATTCGTGTGGAAGCTGATCCTCAGCCCGATATGGGGCGTGGCGCCGAACCTTCTTGACCTTGTTGGCCTGAAATTTCTGTTCGCGCCATGGCTCGGCAAGGAGGAATATGCGCTGACCACGTTGGCGCTGGTCTCCGTGTGGCAGTTCGTCGGCATCCCGATGATGCTGATTTATGCCGCGTTGCTGTCGATCCCCGATGAAATCCTCGAAGCGGCGGAATGTGACGGCGTCACCGGCATGGCGCAATTCTGGAAGATCAAGCTGCCGCTGGTTCTGCCGGCGATCGGCATCATCTCCATCCTGACATTCGTCGGCAATTTCAACGCCTTCGACCTGATATATTCGGCCCAGGGTGCGCTCGCCGGCCCCAACTTCTCCACCGATATTCTGGGCACATTTCTGTACCGGACATTCTTCGGCTTTCAGCTTCAACTTGGCGACACCCATATGGGCGCAACGATCGCCTCAATGATGTTCTTCATCATTCTCACCGGCGTGTCGCTGTACCTTTTCGTCATCCAGCGCCGCATGCAGCGGTATCAGTTTTAGGACCAATCATGGCCAGCAAAGCGACATCTTCGCTTCCCCGGTCAGTCGCCGCGCATGCGATTCTGATCTCCTATACCGTACTTGCGCTGTTTCCGGTGATCCTCATCATCTTCAATTCCTTCAAGACGCGCAAGGCGATCTTCCGCTCGCCATTATCACTGCCGGATGCCGAATCCTTCAGCCTGATCGGCTACCGGACCGTGCTCGAACAGGGCGATTTCTTCGGTTATTTCCAGAACAGTTTGATCGTTACCGTTGTCACGCTGCTCCTCGTGCTGCTGTTTGGCGCCATGGCCGCCTTCGCGTTGTCGGAATACCGGTTTCGCGGCAACACGCTGATGGGGCTCTATCTGGCGCTCGGCATCATGATTCCGATTCGCCTCGGCACCGTGGCAATCCTGCAGATCATGGTCGGCGCCGGGCTGGTCAATACCTTGACGGCATTGATCCTGGTCTACACTGCGCAAGGCCTGCCGTTGGCAATCTTTATCCTGTCGGAATTCATGCGCTCGGTCTCCGATGACCTTAAGAATGCCGGTCGAATTGACGGCCTCAGCGAATACACGATCTTCTTCCGGCTGGTCCTTCCGCTGGTTCGGCCGGCGATGGCGACGGTCGCCGTGTTCACGATGATTCCGATCTGGAACGACCTTTGGTTTCCGCTGATCCTGGCGCCGGCGGAGGAAACCAAAACGGTCACGCTTGGCGCACAGGTCTTCATTGGCCAGTTCGTGACCAACTGGAACGCGGTCCTGTCGGCGCTGTCTCTGGCCATCCTGCCGATCCTTGTCCTCTATGTCATCTTCTCGCGGCAGCTGATCCGCGGCATCACGTCGGGAGCGGTCAAATGACCGACCAACCCGTCCGTGTCCTGGTTGCCGGCCTCGGCAATATGGGGCTGAGCCACTCACTCGCCTATCAAGCCATTTCCGGCTTCGAGATTGCCGGACTGGTCAACCGCTCGCCGGTCGATCTGCCGGAGGCGCTTTCGCGGCGCCAGATCAACACCGATTATTTTGCGGTGCTGAACGGTACCAAACCGGATCTCGTGTCGATCAATACCTATACCGACAGCCATGCCGACTATGCCGTTGCGGCGATGGAAGCCGGTGCGCATGTTTTCCTGGAAAAGCCGCTGGCGGCGACCGTCGCCGATGCGGAACGCGTGGTTGAGTGCGCCCGCCGCACCGGCCGCAAACTCGTCATCGGCTATATTCTTCGCCACCATCCGTCCTGGATTCGCTTTATCGAAGAGGCGCGCGCGCTTGGCGGACCATTCGTCATGCGCATGAACCTCAACCAGCAATCGAGCGGCCAGACCTGGGCGACCCACAAACGGCTGATGGAATCGACGTCGCCGATCGTCGATTGCGGCGTCCATTACATCGACGTCATGTGCCAGATGACCGACGCCGCGCCGCTGGAGGTTCGCGGAATGGGTTTGCGGCTGAGCTCCGAAGTCGCCGACGGCATGTACAATTACGGCCACCTTCAGGTGCTATTCGATGATGGTTCCGTCGGCTGGTACGAAGCCGCGTGGGGACCGATGATTTCGGAAACCGCCTTCTTCGTCAAAGACGTGATGACGCCGAACGGCGCCGTTTCCATCGTCATGGACGAGGGCGCCAAATCCGATGACATCGATACCCACACGCGCACGGCGAGGATTCGCGTCCACCGCGCCGATCTTGACGCGGACGGCCGGTTTGCCGCCGCTGACGTCGTCCATGAAATGGACGATGAACCGGATCATCAAGCGCTTTGTAATCGCGAACAGGCATTCGTCCTGAAGGCGATCCGCGAAGACCTCGATCTCAGCCGCCACATGCAGGACGCCGTTCGTTCGCTCGCGGTTGTTCTGGCCGCCGACGAAAGCGTGCGCACCGGACAGGCCGTGTTGCTTGGCAAACCCCGGTGAGAGAAGGACGGATGCAATGAGATCCTTGAAGCTGGACAATGTCAGGAAATCGTTCGGAAAGGTCGAGGTGATCAAGGGCGTCGATCTTGAAGTCGAAGAGGGCGAGTTCGTCGTCTTCGTCGGACCATCGGGCTGTGGAAAGTCGACGCTGCTGCGCATTATTGCCGGGCTTGAAGACCTGACCGATGGCCATGTTCTGATGGGCGACGAAATCGTTGACAATGTTCCGCCGTCCAAACGCGGCCTTGCGATGGTCTTTCAGTCCTATGCGCTCTATCCGCATCTCACCGTGCGGGGAAATATGCGGCTCGGCCTGAAGCAGGCGAAGATGCCATCTGCGGAAATCGCCGAACGGGTCAAGCGAGCAGCGGAGATGCTGCATCTCGAAGAACTGCTGGAAAGACGGCCGGCGGAACTCTCCGGAGGACAGCGTCAGCGGGTGGCCATTGGCCGGGCTATCGTCCGCGAGCCGAAGCTCTTTCTGTTCGACGAACCGCTTTCCAATCTTGACGCCGCGCTTCGCGTAAACACGCGGCTTGAGATCGCCAACCTTCACCGCGTGCTGGGATCGACGATCATCTATGTGACCCATGACCAGGTTGAAGCGATGACCCTGGCAGACAAGATCGTTGTTTTGAACGAGGGCCGTATCGAGCAGGTGGGGCGACCGATCGATCTTTATCGAACACCGGCAAACAGGTTCGTCGCCGGGTTCATCGGCTCGCCGAAAATGAATTTTGTCGAAGGAGCGGCAGCGGAACGTTTCAACGCAAACTCAATTGGCGTCCGTCCGGAGCACATGACAATCACCGACGTCGACGCAATCTGGGCGGGGAACGTCAACCATATCGAACGGCTCGGTTCTGACACCTTCATCTATGTGAACACCGCAGATTCGGGACTTTTGACAATCAGGGTGCCCGGCGAGATTGCTTTTGAAGTTGGCGATCATGTTGGCCTGTTCGCCGAGGATCAAATGGTCTACCGCTTCGACAAGAGCGGCGCAGCTATACGCGCTGGCTAATGCAACCACGCGACTGCCGGAGATCAATTTGACTTGGCTTCCTGATACGGACGCACCTGATCGCGAGAATTTGCCACAAACCGATGGCGATACGATGTGGCAATGAACAATTGAGGGGATGGGCTCATGTCGCGCTGGAGCAAACGCCGGGAAGGCTTGCGGGCAATTCTTGAGGGGGATGAGTGTGTTCATCCCGCTTCGGTTCACGATCCGGTTTCGGTTCGCATCGCCGAGAACCTCGGCTTTGAGATGGGCATGTATGCCGGATCGGTCGCTTCGCTGACGGTTCTGGGGGCGCCCGATTTGATCGTGCTCACCCTGACCGAGTTCGCATCGCAGGCCCACCGGATTTCGCGGGCAGCGGAGTTGCCGGTGCTGGCCGATGCCGATCACGGCTACGGCAATGCGCTCAATGTGATGCGCACCGTGGAAGAGCTGGAAGCGGCGGGCATTGCCGGGCTGACCATCGAGGACACGGCGCTGCCGCAAAATTTCGGTTCTGGCGGCAAGCCGGCGCTGATCTCGCTGGAAGAAGGCGTCGGCAAGGTCAAGGCGGCTCTTGCGGCGCGCAGCGACGCCAACCTGGTGATTGCCGGGCGAACCAGCGCCGCGGCGATCACCGGCATCGACGACGCAATTGCCCGTGCCAAGGCCTATGAGGGCGCCGGCGCCGATGCGATTTTCATGCTTGGCCTGAAGACCCGCGCCGATCTGGAAACGGTTTCCACGGAACTCAGCCGGCCGCTGATCATTGCCGCAACCGGGCCGGATTTCGAGGACCGTTCCTGGCTCGCCAAACAAGGTGTACGCATCTGCCTGCAGGGCCACCAGCCCTTCGCCGCCGCGACACAGGCGATCCATGCCACATTGAAGGCGCTGCGGGAGGGCACGCCGCCGGCCGAGATCGGCAATCTTGCGCCCAAAGAGCTGAAGGACGCGGCAACCCGCGCCGGCGATTATGCCGAGCGGATCAAGCGCTATCTGGAATGAGACGGCATTTGGCGATCCATGCGCCCTTGCATCCGGGTCATGGAGCCTTGATGGCGAAGAAAAAACCAGTCACGTCGGGTAAGATTACAGGGTCGGCCTATCCGGCCATGTAGGGCATCGCGAAAACTGCTGCCGATGTCGCCGAGAGAAAGAGAAACGCAAAAATCCGAATGGAGA
>CALZIL010000091.1 GCA_945787495.1 uncultured Afifella sp.
CCGGGCTGGTCATGGTTAAAAAAGTCTGAACCGAATCTGAACACTGCGCGTCCAACGGATGCAGGACGGTTTTCACGACCGTCGCAACCCGATGGAGACAGCAATGCGTAGATTCACGACCCTCTTTCTCGTCGCGCTCGCCATGACGATTGGCGCCAGCCAGGCTTTTGCCCAGAGCAACACCGGTTCGGACAGCGTTGGCGCGGTCGGCAAGCCCGACCGTCCCGATCCCCCCGACCACGACGACGACGGGGCCGAGAACAACGACAAGGGCGATCCGTTTACGCCCATTTTCCGACGCTTAATAGTGGTTAACGACTGCCCGCTCAGTCGCGTTTGTGATGTGCCGCCGCGGCCTCGCAAATCGAAGCGGCTCGTGGTCAAGAAAGAGAAGGAAGAGTGCAGCTGCGTGCACAAAGTCATGCGCGTCAATGGCCGCTTCATGCCGTTCATCGACTGCTATCAGTCGATCGAGGTCAATGGCCGCAATCAGTTGCGCTACTGCACAAGGGATGACGAATCCTGACCGCCAATCCGCAGCCTCACGTCTTGAAAAAGATACGCCCGCGCAGATCCTGTGCGGGCGTATCGCTTGGCCGTTAGGCCGCTGCCGCTGCCAGTCCGTCGATGAAATCGGCGCTGCGATCGGGGCCGATATTGGCCTGGCGGATCAGATTGTCGAAATGCCGAGTCAAGGTCCGCACATGCTCGGTGGAATTGATAACCAGGTAAAGCTCACCGAGATAAAGCGCGGCACGGGTCGGTCCGAACAAAGTGTAGGGCGCGGAGAAAGTCGTCAGGCTGTCGAAGAAGAACAGCCGGAAGGTCGGGTAGAGTTCGCGCTGCAGCGCCGCCATGTGCCGCAATTGCTGGCACCGGAGCGATAGTGGCAGACCACTCCACGCGCCCTGGCCGGCGGCCAGAAGCTCGACCGTCTGCCGCGGCATGCAGACCTCCATGTCGGTCTCCGGCCGCCTTGTATAGGCGAGCTGTTCGTGCGCCTCGGCGATCTTGGTCTCCGCATCAACCTGCTGCGGCGAACTGAATTCGTAGAGCGCCGCATCGTCAAGCCGCAGAAGGTCCGGAATCCGTTTCGGCACATAACGGATCTTGTAGCCGATGGCCTCGCGGTGCCAGCGGCTGAGCTGCGTATCGGGCGTGCCGGCCAACGGCTCTTCGATCTCGTGAGCCGGCACCATTTCAGCGCCCAGCGTATCGCTGGAACTGAGGCCGAGCAGCCAGTCGAGCGTCACACTGTGAACCGCGGCGATGCGGCACAGGGTCTCCGCCCGCGGCAGCCGCGTCGAGTCCTCGGCCATGAATTGACTGAGCGCCGACCGGTCAAGGCCGATCGCCCGGGCAAAGGCCGACAGATTGCCGTCGTAGCGGCCCGCCAGCACTGCCAGCCGGGAATGGAAAATCTGCCCGATATCGCGCTTGTCCATTACCAACAACTTGTGTGTATTCACAACAAAAATGCGATTAACATCATAAACACACATCTAATGAAACAAAAACGTATTTATATGTAAATTGCCGCATTGAGGCAGCGCCCCCGTTCCGGTTTCCTGCCCGCAGCTTCCGGATAAATCCGTGCAAGCGCAATTGGTTGGGGGACCATGAAACGAATTTTCGCAGAATGGCCGACGCTGGCCGTCGCCATGGTTTGTTATGGCAGCTGGGCGGCGGCGCTGATGATGGCCGGCAGCGTTCCGGCGTTTGTCTGGGCACCGATCCTCATCGTCACGATCACCTGGCATTCCTCCCTGCAGCATGAAGCACTGCACGGGCATCCCTTTGCCGGCGCGGCTGCCAATGAAAGTCTGGCCTTTCCGGCCCTGGGCCTGTTCGTGCCCTACCGGCGGTTTCGCACGCTGCATCTCAGCCATCACCGCGACCCCAACCTGACCGATCCCTATGACGATCCGGAAAGTTTTTATCTCGACCCGGCGCGCTGGCAAAACATGGCCTGGCCGCTGCAGCGGCTTCTGGCCGTCAACAACACCCTCGCCGGACGCCTGGTCCTCGGGCCGGCGATCGCCCTTGCCCTGTTCTGGCGCCGGGATCTTGCGGCAATCGTGCGGGCAGACCGGCAGGTCGCGGCCGCTTGGCTCATCCATCTCGGAGCGCTGGCGCCGGTGATCGCTCTCGTCAGCCTCTCCGGCGTGCCGCTCTGGGCCTATGCGCTCTGCGCCTATGCCGGCATGGGCCTGCTCATGCTGCGCACTTTTCTGGAGCATCAGGCACACCATCTGGCGCGCTGCCGCACGGTCGTCATTGAGGATCGCGGCCCGCTGGCGCTGCTGTTCCTCAACAACAACTTCCACGTCGTTCACCACGTCCACGCCGACGCACCGTGGTATGACCTGCCCCGCCTCTACCGGCAAAAGCGCGACTGGTACCTGCAACTCAATGGCGGCTACCGCTACCGCTCCTACGGCGAAGTAATCAGGCGCTACGCCTTTCGCACCAAGGAAGCGGTGCCACATCCCTTCTACCGATCCGCCGATGGCTAGCCGCACCAACGTCGCGGTGTTGGCGCCGGTCGCGGTACTCGCCCCCGTTGCAACCTTGCCAATGTATGACTGGCCTGAAATCCGCGCCGCAACCGATGCCTTGTGGCAGGCCGTGCGCAATGCCGCCGCCCGGCGCGGCCTCGACCTTCCGGCAACACTGGACCGCAGCCGCCGGCCTTTCGACCTGTGGACCGATCCGGCGCTGACGCTGGGCCAGACCTGCGGCCTGCCTTTCGTCACCCGGTTGCGCGGCAAGGTCCGCCTGCTGGCGACGCCCTGTTACGCGGCAGCCGGTTGCGACGGCCCGCTCTACTCAAGCATGATCGTTGTCGCCCGCAACAGCCGCTATCGTCGGCTTGAGGATCTGCGTGGCGCCCGTGCCGCCTATAACGCAGTCCATTCGCAATCCGGCTATGCCGCGTTGCGCGCCGCGCTCGCGCCGCTTGCCGATGGCCGGCCGTTCTTCGGCAAGACAATCGAAACCGGCACCCATCGCAACTCGCTGCGCGCCCTCGCCAGTGGTGACGCCGATATCTGCACGGTCGATGCCGTCTGCTGGGCGCTGGCGACCCGTCACGATGGGGCGATCACAAGCCACCTGCGGCTGATCGGGCAAACGCCTATGACGCCGGGGCTGCCGCTGGTCTGTGCGGCTTCTAGGACCGACGGTGAGGTCGCCGCAATCCGCGCGGCGCTGGCCGAGGCGATCACAGAGGGCCTTGATCCGGCGACCCGGTCCGCACTGATGCTGGACGGCCTGGAAGTCTTGCCGGAGTACGATTACGACGCCATCGGCGCCATGGGCGAGGCCGCCGACGCGTTCGGCTATAAAATCCTGCACTGAGGAACACGGTTCACGCCGCTTGCTCTGCATTGGCGACGAGGACGGCCAGGGCCGCCGAGGCCAAGCGCGCCGCCGGCGGATCGGCCCGGCTTGTCAGCATGACCGGGATCCGCCCGCCGAGCACCAGGCCGGCGGCGCAGGCGCCCATGAAATAGACCATCATCTTGAACAGCGCATTGCCGCATTCAATGTTCGGCACGACGACGATGTCGGTATCGCCCGCGACCGGATGATCGATGCCCTTCATCAGGGCCGCTTCGCGCGAGACGATATTGTCGAAGGCCAGCGGCCCGAAGACCTGCGCACCGGACAGATGCGCCGCCCATTGCGTCAGCGCCGCCGCATCGGCGCTCGACGGCATCCGTTCGCTGACCGATTCGGTCGCCGAAAGCAGTGCCACTTTCGGCTCAGGCACGCCGGCGGCGCGGGCAAGGTCGATGCTGTTTTCAATGATCGCCTGCTTGGTTTTGATGTCCGGCGCGACGTTCAGCGCCGCATCCGCGATGATCAGCGCCCGCTCAAAACCGGCAACGCTCATATGGAAGGCATGGGTCATGCGCCGGCCGGTGCGGATGCCGGCTTCCGGTGTCAAAAGCGCCGCCATGAAAATGTCGGTGTGGACATGGCCTTTCATCACCGCCTGGCCCGCACCGGCGCCGGCCAGCCGTGCCGCCTCGGCAGCGACGGCGTGTTCACCGGCCGCCTCATAGCGGTCGAAGCCGGCAATATCCCAGCCGAGTTCACCGGCCTTTTCCAGGACCACCGGGCCGCGGCCGACAAAGACCGGCTCAATCAGCCCGCCCTCAGCTGCCGCCAGCGCGCTTTCCATGGCCATGGCCGAATCCGCCCCGGCGATGATCGTGCGCGCCGGCCGACACCCGGCCGCCCGCTCCAGAAGCCCCGGCGGGCATTGCGGCAGATCGGAGCTCAGCATCGGTTCACCATTGTCCGGCCGGTGCCGGCCCAGGCAAGCCCGCGTCACCGGCTCAGAGCGTTGTCAGGACCCGCCGCAAAATGTCGATCATTTCATCGACATGCGCACGTTCGGCGATGAGGGCCGGGGCAAGGATCCCGGTATCGCCGGTGAACTTGACATGCAGCCCTTCCCAGAAGAGCCGCTTCTGCAATTCCTGGCCGCGCCGGCCCGGCACGCCGTCATGCTGCACCTCGACACCGGCGATCAGTCCGTCACCGCGCAGATCGTAGACGCATTCGATGTCTTTCAGGCTCCACACGGCTCCGAGGAAATAATCCGTCAGCGCCGCCGCTTTCTCAAACAGTCCTTCGCGCTCAAAGATGTCGAGCGTTGCAAGACCGGCCGCGCAGGCCGCCGGATGGGCCGAATAGGTATAGCCGTGAAAAAACTCGATGGCGTTTTCCGGCGCCGCATTCGTCACGGTCTCGTAAACCTCGTCGCGCGCCGCCACGGCGCCCATCGGAATGGCGCCATTGGTCAGCGCCTTGGCCAGGGTCATGATGTCCGGCATCACCCCGTAAGCCTGCGCCGCGAACGGCTTGCCAAGGCGGCCGAAGCCGGTGATCACTTCATCAAAGACCAGCAGGATGCCGTTGGCGTCGCAGATTTCGCGCAACCGCTCCAGATAACCCCTGGGCGGCACCAGCGTGCCGGTCGAGCCGGCGACCGGTTCCACGAACACTGCGGCAATCGTCGTCCCGCCATAGGTTTCGACAAAACGTTGCAGATCGTTGGCCAGTTCCGCGCCGCGCTCCGGCTGACCACGTTCGAACCGGCTTTCGGGATCGAAGGTATGGCGCAGCAGGACGATGTTCGGCATCGTCACCGGGAACGTTTCGCGGTTCTTGACCATGCCCGACAGCGAGACGCCGCCCATATTGACGCCGTGATAGGCGCGCTCGCGCGACACGAAGCGGATGCGCTGCGATTCGCCGCGTGCCCGGTGATAGGCCATCACCATCTTCAGCGCCGTATCGATTGCCTCCGATCCGGAATTGGTGAAAAACACGTGGTTGAACGGTTCGGGCAGGATTTGCGACAGTTTTGCCGCCAGCGCGAACGAGCCGGGATGGCCGAGCTGGAAATGCGGCGAATAGTCGTTTTGCAGCATCTGCGCGTGCACGGCATCGGCGATTTCGCTGCGGCCGTGGCCGGCGGCGACATTGAACAGGCTCGACGAGCCGTCGATGATCTTGCCGCCCTTGTGGTCCCACAGATACACGCCCTCGCTTTTCACGACGAGTCGCGGATCGGCCTTGAAGTCGCGGTTGCCGGAAAACGGCATCCAGTGCTCTTCCAGCGAGTTGGTGGCAAATTTTTGCAAAGGCTCGGCGAGGTTCATGACTTTCACTCCCGGATCGGTATGGGTTCTCGCCGCGGGGCCGCGGCGGAACCGGGATATCCTGTCTATGGGTAATAGTGTGCCGGTCTCCAGCCATAGCGCCAGTCTGAACCTTCACGGCGGTCCAGAACGCAGATCACGCGCACTGGCGCAACCTATGGCAAATGTCTGGTTCTAGCTGAGCGGCGACCGCTCAGGCTTCAAGAAGCGGGAATCGGCTAATGCGCCGCCACCAGGACGCGCGCGGCCAATCTTGTAAGGAGGAATCAGCGATGACCCGGATGACGCCATCGGAAGCTTTTGTCGAAACATTGATCATGAACGATGTTACCGAGATCTTCGGCATCGCAGGCTCGGCGTTCATGGACGCCATGGACCTGTTTCCGACCGCCGGAATACGGTTCATCCCGACCGTTCATGAACAGGGCGCCGGCCACATGGCTGACGGCTACTCCCGCGCGTCGGGCCGCCATGGCGTGTGCATCGGCCAGAACGGCCCCGGCATCACCAATTACGTCACCTCCACCGCCGCCGCCTTCTGGGCTCATTCGCCGGTCGTGGTGATCACCCCGGAAACCGGCTCCATGACGCAAGGCCTGGGCGGCTTCCAGGAAGCCCAGCAGCTGCCGTTCTTTGAAGAGATCACCAAATATCAGGGCCATGTCGCCAATCCCGCCCGCATGGCCGAGATCACGGCGCGCTGCTTTGACATGGCGATGTCGGAGCGCGGACCCACACAGCTCAACATCCCGCGCGACCATTTTTACGGCGAGGCCGATTACGACATCCCCAAACCCAAGAAGATCCTGCGCGGCCCCGGCGCCGAGGAAAGCCTGGAGGAAGCCACCGCACTGCTGGCGGACGCCAAGTTCCCGGTCATCGTGTCAGGCGGCGGCGTTGTCTTTTCCGGCGGCATGGATGAATGCGTCGAACTGGCCGAAGCGCTCAACGCGCCGGTCGTCAATTCCTATCTGCACAACGATTCCTTTCCGGCCAGCCACCCTCTGTGGTGCGGCCCGCTCGGCTATCAGGGCTCCAAGGCCGGCATGAAGCTGATCGCCCAGGCTGACGTCGTGCTGGCGCTCGGCACCCGGCTCGGACCGTTCGGCACCCTGCCGCAATATGATTTCGACTACTGGCCGAAAGACGCCAAGGTGATCCAGGTCGACACCGACCACCGCATGCTTGGCCTGGTCAAGCAGATCTCCTGCGGCGTCGTCGGCGACGCCAAGGCCGCCGCCAAATCGCTGACCTACCGTCTCGCCAACCGCAAGCTGGCCTCATCCGAAAACGCCGAGGCGCGGCTGGCCGAGATCAAGAAGCAGAAGGATGAATGGGAAGCCGAGCTCGATGGCTGGCATCACGAAAAGGATGTGTGGAGCCTCAAGCAGATCGAGGACTCGCCCTACATGCATCCGCGCCAGATGCTGCGCAAACTGGAAAAGGCGCTGCCGGACAACGCCATGGTGTCGACTGACATCGGCAATATCTGCTCGATCTCGAACTCCTATCTGCGCTTCAACCGTCCGAACTCCATGTTCGCCGCCATGTCTTTCGGCAATTGCGGCTATTCCTTCCCCTCCGTCATCGGCGCCAAGGCCGCCGCGCCCGACCGTCCGGCTGTGGCCTATGTCGGCGACGGCGCCTGGGGCATGAGCTTTGGCGAGATTCTCACCTGCGTGCGCGAGGACATTCCGGTCACCGCGGTCGTCTTCCACAACAAGCAATGGGGCGCGGAGAAAAAGAACCAGGTCGATTTCTACGGCAACCGCTTCATGGGCACGAACCTGACCAATCCATCGTTTGCCGAAATCGCCCGTGCGATGGGCGCCGAGGCCGTCACAGTCGAACAGCTTGACGATGTCGGCAATGAACTGATCAAGGCGACCGATGCGCAAAAGGACGGCAAGACGACAATCATCGAAGTCCTGGTGACGCCCGAACTGGGCGATCCGTTCCGCCGCGACGCGCTGAAATACCCCAAGCGCATGCTGGACAAATACAAGCATACCGACGTACCGGAAGGCGGCGTCAACGTCTGACCCCGAAATGTGGGGACCGGTGTTCCAACAGGATCATGCGTCGTTGAAAAAGCACAGTCTACCCCGCTAAAAGCGCGGCATGATCGACGCTTTGGCACTTGATATGGGGCCGGGGGGCTTTGCCTTCCTGGCCCTTGTCATTCTGGCGGCGTCTTTCGTGCGCGGATATTCCGGTTTCGGATTTTCCGCCGTCTTGGTGGCCGGCATGACCCTTGTCCTGCCGCCGGCAGAGGTCGTGCCATTATCGATCGGGCTGGAGGTTGTCGCCTCGATCGGCCAGGCGCGGGGCATCTGGGCCGACATCGACCGCCGCAAGCTGGTGGTCCTGCTGATCGCCGGCCTGATCGGCAACCCGCTCGGCGTCTGGCTGCTTGTCGCCATACCCGGTGAAACGCTGCGGCTGGCGCTGCTCGCCTTCATCGCGCTCGCCAGTATCGCCTTGATGGTCATGCCGAACGCCCGCGCCGACCTGTCCCTGGCGCTACTCGCCGGCGGTGGTTTTGCCGCCGGCGTCGTCAATGGCGCAACGGCGCTCTCCGGCATGGTGCTGGCGCTGGTCTTCACCTTTGCCGGCATCCGCCCGGCGGTGATGCGCGCCACCATGATCGCCTATTTCTTCGTCACCGATATATTCGCCGGCGGCGTGATGACGGCGACCGGCCTGTTCGATGAGGTCACGGTTCTGCGCATCATCGCCGCTCTGCCGCTGCTCGCCATCGGCGTCTGGCTCGGCTCGCGGCGTTTCCTCGCTACACCGCCGGCAACCTTCCGCGCCTTCGTCCTGTGGCTGCTGATCGGCCTCAGCGCGATCGGCCTGGCGCGCTCACTGTTTTGAGCCGCGTTCGACGTATATGCTGAGCGGCGCCAAGCCGCCAAACCGCTCCAGCCGTCCGCTTGAACCAAGTTTGACGCAATGGCGCCAATAGAAGAAGCCCCAGGCCCGGACCGCCGCGTGGATAATCCTGGCCAGCCAGACATTGACCCGCAGGTCGAGCATGGCCTGATAGAGAACCTTATCGGCCAACGCCCGGCTGAGTTCGCCGGTGACATAGAGATAATCATGGATAACGGTTGCCTTGGCGTAGCGGCCAAGCGGTGGAACCAGCCACCAGAGTAGCCGCGGAACGCTGGCAAAATCTGTTTCGAAGGCGTCTGGCACCAGAACGTCGACGGCCCGCCCACCGACATCGCCGCGATAGCGAAGCACGCCGTGGGTCACAGCTAAAGTCCGTCCGGCGGTTTCGCGTTCGGTGATTTCGACCAGCAACGGTCCGCTGAAATTTCCCATGCCGATATCTATTGCGTGTTTTGTGCGATTGGCCAATTTCCCGCGCGCATGTCCGAATGCGCCAATGCCGCTCAGCCGCCCATCGCCTTGCGCGGCAACAGGATCTCGAAGCGCTCACGGATCGCCGCGTCGATGGCCGCCGGAATGTGCGCCGGCGGCGGCGCGTCAAGAATTTCGTGCTTGCGCTTGATCGCCTGTTCCACGATGTCCGGCTTGCCCTTTTCGTTCCACTCCTTCGGGCTGGAGCGGTCGCCGAGCAGCGGATAGACATATTCGCTCTGCATCAGCGCAATCGTCTGGTCATGGCCGAGATAGTGGCCGGGACCTTCGATGCAGACCTCGCGCATCGTCTCCAGCGACAAAGTCTCGTCATTGACCTCGATGCCGCGCACGCAGCGCATCGCCGCGCCGAGCACGTCATCGTCGATGATCAGGCTCTCCAGGCAGAAGCCGAGCAAGGATGCGTGCATGCCGGCGGCCTCATAGACCATGTTGAGGCCGGCAAGCCCGGCCATGACATTGGTCATGCCCTTTTCATAGCCGGCCTGGATGTCAGGCAGCTTGGAATCGGTCATGCCGGCGGCCGAGCCGCCGGGCAGGTCATAGTGCCGCCACATCTGCGCGCAGGCCGCGGTCAAAAGCGCCTGCTCGGCCGAGCCGCCCGACATGGCGCCGGTGCGCAGATCGGAGACGAACGGCCATGAGCCGCAGATCGCCGGATGGCCGGGCGCCAGCGCGTTGACATAGACGAGCCCGGCCAGCACTCCGCGACCGCCTGGACGATGGCGCCGGCAATCGCCGCCGGCGCCGTGGCGCCGGCCTGGCCGGCCGATAAAAGCAGCACCGGCATGCCGCCATAAACCGCCGCCTCCAGCACGCCGCAGGCATCCTCGGCAAAGCGCAGCGGCGGCACCACGAAACAATTGGAATTGGAAACGAACGGCCGCACCCGCCAGGCGTCCTCGCCGCCGGCGACGACATGCAGCATGGCCAGCGTCGCCTCAACGTTTTCGGCAATGACGAAGCTCGTGCCGACATGCTTTCTTGTGCCGGCAATGGCGGCGTAGACGGTGTTCACATCGAGCGCCAGATCGCTCTCGATATCGCGCGCCACCATCGGCCGCTGGAAGAAGTGGATGTTGTCGAGGGTCTCGACGATCCGCGCCGCGGCGTACAGGTCGGCCAGAGTCGATTCGTGGTAGCTGCGGGTTTCCAGATCGATGAGATGCACCGCTGCGCCGGCGGTGCCGTAATGGGTGCTGGCGCCCGACAGCGCCATGTCGAAGGCCGGGTCCTGGCCGAAAATCGTGATGTTGCGGGCCGCCGAGGCGATAACGTCTTCCACGAGCGCCCGTGGAAAGCGCAGCCGCCCATCCTCGCCCATCACCGCGCCGCGCTCCGTACAGGCTTCAATGCAGGACGGGATCGCCTGGGCCAGGCCTATATTTTCCAGGACGGTGAGAACCGCTTCATGGATTCGG
>CALZIL010000092.1 GCA_945787495.1 uncultured Afifella sp.
CTCGATCATGCCCGATCGATATTCGCCTTCTACGAACCGCGATGCATCGACGAAAGCGGCGGTTTTTTTCATTACTTCAAGGACGACGGCACGGTCTATGATCGTTCAACGCGCCATCTGGTTTCTTCCACCCGTTTCGTCTTCAATTACGCAAAGGCGGCGACGGCGTTCGGGCGGCCGGAACTGCTTGCGGGCGTCCGCCATGGCCTCGCCTATCTGCGCGCAGCGCATCTGAACCCGCAGACCGGCGGCTATGCGTGGCTGATCGAAGACGGCCGATGCTCAGACAGTACCAATCACTGCTACGGACTGGCCTTCGTGCTGCTCGCCTATGCGACCGCGCTGCAAGCGGGCGTTGCGGAAGCCGAGCCGTGGCTTGAGGAGACGTTCGGCACCATGGACCGGCACTTCTGGTCGAACGAAGATGGCCTTTACCGGGACGAAGCCAGCGCCGACTGGGTCGTCGGACCCTATCGCGGCCAGAACGCCAACATGCATTGCTGCGAAGCCATGCTGGCGGCGTTTGAAGCAACCGGCGAGGCGAGATACCTTGAGCGGGCCTACCGTATCGCCCATCGGGTGACCGTCGGTCTTGCCGCCAAAAGCGACGGGCGCATCTGGGAGCATTACGACACCAATTGGGAGATCGATTGGGACTACAACAGGGACAATCCGAAGCATCTTTTCCGGCCCTGGGGTTTCCAGCCGGGTCATCATACGGAATGGGCGAAGCTGCTGGTGCTGCTCGATCATCATCGTTCGGAGGACTGGATGATTGCGACAGCCCGCCGGCTTTTCGACACGGCGCTTGCTGTTGCCTGGGATGACGAACACGGCGGTATCGCTTACGGATTTGCTCTGGACCGGTCGATCTGTGACAGCGACAAATATTTCTGGGTTCAGGCGGAGAGCTTCGCGGCGGCGGCATTGCTGGCGCAAAGGACCGGCGAGGCCGCCTATTGGGATTGGTATGATCGCATCTGGACCTATGCGTGGGACCATATGGTGGATCACCGCTACGGCGCCTGGTACCGGATATTGACCGGTGATAATCGCCCCTATTCAGATGAAAAGAGCCCGGCGGGCAAGACGGATTACCATACGCTCGGCGCCACGCTGGACGCCCGGCAGGTCCTGCTGAAAAGCGCCGCAACTCAAAATATCGCCCCCGATGAAGGCCCGCCACTGTCGAAATAGCGACCGGGCGACGACAGCGATTATGATGTTTTCGCCGCCAACACCGTCGCGGTTATGCTGTGCCTTCAGCTTCCAAGCCGTATGTCGGTTTTACCGACCAACCCGGACGGCAAACGCGGCCGGACAGGGCTTCCGCATTTGGCCCTAAACGGACGCTCGCCCCGGTGCATTACGGAGATCGCTTTAGGAGAGCAATTGCCGTTCCGGAGTAGTGCTGGCCTTCCTCAAATTGGATTACGCCAGCCACATTCGGATGCGAATTCCAGGCACTGCTGCCACGATTCGACCGCGTCCGTCGTGCCGAGACTGCGAATGGATGTCGCTGCTGCGGCGTGACCGAGTGCGATCGCTTCGCCGAGGCTCCAACCTTCGTGATGGCCGTAGAGAACGCCCGCGGCAAAGGCATCTCCGGCACCGTTCGCCCCCACGACTGCCTCGGGTGGGACGGCGACAGAGGGTTTGCGGATTTCATCGCCATCCCGGGTGAGTGCAATTGCCCCGCCCGGAAAATGAACAGCTAGAAATCGCATGGCGCCCTGGGCGAAAACTGCCTGCGCCGCCTCTCGGCAGGCTGCGAGATCGACATCCCCTTCGTGGCCTGCCGGCTTGCCGGCAATGGCGGCGATCTCGAAATCGTTGACAATCAGAAGGTCGAGATGGGCCAGGCACGGGCGGACGATTGCGGCAATGCGCTCGGCGGGAATTGAACAGAGCTCCAGGTTTGTCTCGATCCCGGCCGCGCGGGCCTTCTTCAAAACGGTGACCCATCCATTCGCATCCGCGCCCCATGCCGCGTCGAGCTGCGCATGAATGCCGGGCAGGCCGAGATGAAGGATACGCGCGTCAATTTCGGAAAAATCGAAATGATCCGGTGTCAGGAGCGCGCTCGTGCCGGCATGGAAGAGATGCGTGCGGCGGCCGGAACTGCTGGAGGTGAAGGCGTCGGTATAGTTCGTGCGCGCCTCCGCGACGACCTCAAGCCTGGAGCGCTCGATCCCTGCGGCGTCGGCCTCTGCAAGGAGGATGCGACCATCCTCGTCGTCGCCCACGAGTCCGATCGTGGAGACGGCGAATTGAGGGTCGAGCCGCTTCAGGTTGATGCCCAGATTGCAGGCCGACCCGCCGCCGCGCACCTCTTCTTTGAGGATCTCCACCAAATCGTCCTCACCCGGCCAGCGCTCGACGATCTTGTTGTGATCCGCACACCACGTCCCGCCGGTTATCACGCCGTTACGTATGCCCGACCCCGCCTTCATGCGGCCTCCGGCTTCAGCACGTGATCCGTCACCTCGATGTCGTCATTGAGCGGGCGGGCTGGCTTGTGGCCGCTCTTTCGCAGATGCTCGTGATAGGCCTTGACCGCCTCCGCTGGAGAGAGCTTGCCTTCCACCACGCGGCGCATGGACCGGACGATTTCGACGGAATCCTCGGCGAAATAGATCTTGCGCCCGAACAGCGCGACGCGTCCGCCATGGCGCTCGGCCTGGGCGACAAGTTCGAACGTGTCACGCGTCGTTCCGGCGCTGCCGCCGAGAACGCCGACGATCAGGTTGGCCGGGTCGAAGGCGGCGAGCTCCTCCATCGCCCTTTCGCCGTTGTATTGCATCTTGAGAAACAGCGGACGATCTGCCGACGCGACACCGGCAAGACAGCGGGCAATCGCGTCGTTGACATAGGTGCCGAGGTCGCCGCCGCCGGTATCGATGTCAAATGCCGGATTGAACACCTCCAGGAAATGCCGCATCCCGACATCACACGCCTCCTCGCGGAACGCGGCATAGGCATTCAGCGCCGCCACGTCGCGATCGACGTCGTTGTAGAAAGTTACGGCGTAGAGGCCGAGGTCGCAAAGCGCCCTGGCGCGATCGAGGCGGGCGGTGCGGAATGGTCGGGCCGGATGCTTCCTGTAGGAAGCGCCGCGAAATCCCCAGATGTCCGTCGTATCGTTAAGGCGCACTGCCGGCGTCACGTCGTGCCCGTGATAGGCGTTTTCCGCCACCAGCGCCTCCGCCGATGAAAGAGATGTGAGCATGATGTCGACGAGATCGGAGGCGATCATCTCCTTCATCGCCGCTCTGTAGGCGGCGACCGGCTTCATTCGGTCCGTCGGCCTGCCCGCCTCGTCCAGTTCGGGCCCGGGCGCACCGGCCCCGCCTCCCATGTCGCCGTCCTTGGCATCGGCGATGATGAAGTCGGTCGGGCGGTAGTCGCCGCTCCGGATCCGGGCCAGTTTCCGGGTCAGTCTTGTGTTCGCGTCAGGCAATTTTTTCTCTTCGCTTTCCTTGCGCACCGCCTTGTTCGGCGCCTGCTCAGACGGCAGTTGCTACGACCACATGTTGACGGCCGCGAAACATGCATCGCGCCGGTTCTGCTACGCAGGAACGGCATTTTGACAGAAACGATGTTTAAGGCCAGCCGCCGTAGTGCCAATTGTGCCAGAGCATGTTCGTTCACTGAACCGGACTGATCTTTCAATTTGGCAATCTCGTGCTCAAGTTCACGAGTCCATTGTTGACGCTGTGGACGGCTCCTCCATGAGGAATTGCTCAGATGTCTTGAAATTGCGGAATGGATTGCTCATTCGCTGAAGCTATGAAGGGTCCGCCGACGGCCCTAGCGAATTTTCTCTGACGTTGCCCACGCTGGTGTCGTCTCGCGCTCCGACCATGTACTGGACAAGCTCCTCGGTGCTGGTTTGCGAGGGGATCTTTTCGGTTACCTTGCGGCCGCGATGCATCACCATCAGGCGATCCGATACCGCAAATACGTCGGGAAGAATGTGCGTAATCAGGATCACGGGAACCCCCTGATCGCGAAGCCTGCGTATGAGATCCAGAACCTTCTTTTGTTCAGGGACGCCGAGGTTGTTGGTCGGTTCGTCCATGATCATCAATTTGGCGTCCCAATACACGGCGCGGGCGATGGCAACCGCCTGGCGCTGACCGCCGGACAGGCTCTCGATGGGTTGCGTCAGGCTTGGGAAATGAATCTCTAGCGAAGCCAGAGCCGACTGCGATTCCTCCAGCATGCGCGCGTCATTGAGTGTCTTGACCAGACCACCAAGGTGACTGTTCTTCATCTCTCGCCCAAGGAAGATATTGGCGCCAACGTCGAGATTGTTGGCCAACGCCAGATCCTGGTAGATCGTCTCGATGCCTTGGCGGCGCGCATCGATGGGACGCAGGAAATGGCTCGGTCGTCCCTCAAAGAAGATCTCGCCTTCATCGGCTGGATGGACGCCCGAAACGCATTTGATCAAGGTTGATTTTCCGGCGCCATTGTCGCCGAGCAGCGCAACCACCTCGCCGGGGTAGACGTCCCAGCTAACGTCGTTGACAGCGACCAGTCCGCCAAAGCGCTTGGTCAATCCCCTGATTGATAGGATCGGCTCGGTCACGGCGGTTGTTCCGATTTGTAGTGACCGACGATCAGGTCGCGGGATTGATCGATCAGCACGGCAATAATCACCACCGCGCCGACCACGATAAATTGCCAGAACGCCGCAACGTTCAACATCACCAGCCCGGTTGTCAGAACGGCAATGATAAGGGCGCCGATAACGGTGCCCATGACGGTTCCCGCACCGCCAAACAAGCTGACGCCACCGATGATGACGGCCGCAATCGAGGAGAGCAATAGAGGGTCGCCGATGACGGCCGAACCGGCGGTGAAGCGCAGTGTCGACAAGAAGCCCGCAATGCCGGCGGTTGAGGCCGACAAGACATAGAGCTTGATGATGTGACGGGGAACGGGAATGCCGGTACGCAGGGCGGCTTCAAGACCGCCGCCAATGGCAAAGGTGTGGCGTCCGAACTGGGTCTTGTGCAAGACGAACACTGCGATCGCGACGACGAACGCCGTCAGGAGGACCGGGTATGGCAGGATCCCGTCCGTACGCCGCAGCATTTCGCCACTCACCTCCGGCCGGGTGATGAAATACAGGCCGCCGCCTTCACCTCTGATGAAGTACATCAACGAGTCGTTGCCATAGCTGCGGATCCCGCGAGGCAGGCCGATGACGGTGGTGTTCTCCGACATCAAAAGGGCAATTCCGCGCACGATGAACGAACTGCCCAGAGTGACGATGAAGGCCGGTACTTTCAGCTTGGCAATAATGACGCCGTTGAACAAACCGACGATACTCGCGCCAGCAACAGCGGCGAGCAACCCGGCGACCGCTGAGAAGAAGAGCGGCACGCCGCTGTTGAACGCGGCCCGGATCGCTAGCGCCGACAGCACGGAAGCAAAGCTCATGACCCAGCCGACGGACAAATCGATCCCGGCGCCGATGATGACAAAGGTCTGGCCGAGACCCAGCAACAGGACCGGAATGATCGCGACAAGGATGTTCTGCGAGTTACGCAATGTGACGAAATTGACAGAGCCGCCGCTGCTGATCGGAACAGCAATCACGAAGATGATGATCAGCAGAGCCAGGAAAACCCAGGCCCACACGCGGCTCAGCACTAACACGAACCGTTGCGCCGGTGTCTGAGCCGGGTACGGGTCGGCCGTCACCGTGGCAGCCTTAGTCTCTGACGCGCGATTGGCCACCCGGTCTCTTCCTCATGAAGTGGTATGACGGTGCACGTATCTGCGGGCGGCGAGTGCTGTGAACCACACCCGCCGCCACCGTCATGGCAACGATTCTCTTCGTACTAATTTGGAACCTGATAGATGAACCTGGCATAGGCCGGGTCATCCACGTTGTCGGCGTTAATGATCGCAAATCCTGTCTCAACGCGACGCGGCAGACTGGTCACACCGGCTGCATCGGCGGCCGCGAACTGCACTGCCATGTAACCCATGTCAAAGGGCTTCTGCGCCAGCACCAGGCTCACGACGCCCTCTCGCAACTGCTCAATTGCAAACTGAGTGGCGTCGTAGGCGACCACCTGCACCTGACCGCCAAGGCCGGCGTTCACGACGGCTGTGCCTGCCCCTTGGGCGCTAAATACGTTTGTGCCGAACACGCCCGCGAGGTCAGCCTCGCGTTGCAGGACGGCAGCGGTTTGCTGGACCGCCGTGTTCATGTCGTCAAGATTGAAATCAAGCCCCACGACCTCAATATCCGGATATTCATTGTCCATGACTTCGTTGAAGCCAACAGCGCGGCCTTCGACCGAACTGACATTGGGATTGGTCGAATTGATGTAGACCCGGCCCTTGCCGTTGATGGCTTTCGCCAACCCGCGCGCAGAGATGCGTCCACCTTCGACGTTGTCGGACCCGATGTAGCTGATCGGAAATTTGACCGGACCGCTGACGTAGTCGCCGTCGCCAAGGAAGGTATCGACGGTAATGACCTTGATGCCGGCATCCACCGCGACCTGAAGCGGACCAATCATCTGATCCTTGTCGGTCGGTGCTGTGATAAGGTAGTCAAGATCGCCGCGGGCAATCATCGCGTCCAAAATTGGCGTCTGGATTTCGACGCCCCAGGTCGGCGGAACCTGGATCACCACATCAAGTCCCAGTTCCTTCGCTGCGGCCTCAACGCCTATCTCCATGACCTGGTAGAACGGATCGACAACTCCCGGCAGGAAGCCAATCTTGATCTTGTCCTGGGCAATAGCTGCGTACGAGCTCGCCACCAGGACGGCCGCTGAAATCAGCCCCAAGAATACTTGTCTCTTGGACATATTCGCTCTCCCTATTTTCTCGTATGCTCAGCCAAACAATTCCTAAACTCGCTGTAGCGTCCGGCGATGATAGTTATCGGGCCGACCTCTTGCGACCGACTGGAACCGGCTGGCATGATCACAGGACCAATCGCCGGTGTTGTCAACGCCGCAAGCGTTGCAGTCTCATCTTTGCCCATGAGACGAGAGTAGCCCACGACGTCTGCGGCAAGTATGGCTGCTGGTCGACGTTGCAAAAACTCTCCTTTCGACAGGAGATTACCTTCCATCCAGGGATTAATCTACGCCGTTGCCGGGACCGTCCGAATTTCCGCTTGTGGCACTTTTCGGACATGCCCGACCCGCCACAGAATGCCCGTTCCTAGGGGTAAAGCCGACGTCACAAACGTGGTTTGCGACTTCCGTTATTGACCCGGAACGGAAGTCACGGCTTGTTTCGCGACCGACTTTTGCCACAGCTAAATCACGAAAAAGTCTAAGGCACAAATGCAGTTGCGAAATGGAACCGGATGGAGTGCGAACGCCTTGATTGCGGTCGATTGGACGCGATCCGGAGCCGGATTGCGGAAGCCGCTTAGGGGAGCAGCCAGTCCATTCCATTACCAGACAACAGGGGTGGCTGGTGATATAGAATCTGAACTTCAGACCTAACCTGATCGCGACCTGACGCCGCCGCTGGTCTGAAACTGGCCCTCGATTTTGGCTTTGAACGTGGTACCGATGGAAATGGCCCCAAAACCGTATTCAGATGTTTGGCAAAAGACAAATTTCCAGCCTTCCAATCCGGGCGGTTTCAGCTCAATCCGCGCTGATTTGAGGCCCTGTCGGGGCAAATCCGAACCTGACAAAAGCGGCAAGCCCGCTGACCTATTTCGACGCCTTGCCCAAAGACACTCCGATGCCTGCGTTCCTGATCATGCATGGTGCCCTTGGCCCGTTCATCGGACGGGTTCAGTCGGGCCGCCAGTTCTCAGCGCTCTTGGCGCATCAGGGTGCAACAGCCTTGCAATATGTGCTTTTGCCTGAAGGTGGGCACGGGTCGTGCGATTTTGACAAACCCGAGACGATTGAGCAGGTGGTATCGCTTCCGGTTAAGCAGTTCGCCAGCTGACTTCAGGCCGGTCAAAATCTGCGAGAAATTGGTTTCATGACCACAAGCATAACTTTCATTGGAATGGGCGAAGCCGGCAGCGCGATTGTCACGGGCTGGCGACAGACCGGCGAACGCGAGATCCGCGCCTATGATATCAAATCCGATCATCCGGACACCGCGGCTATAATGAAGGAGCGGTATGAGGCGCTTGGGATTCAAGGCTGTGCTAGCGCCGCCAACGCCGTGCAAGCCGCAGACCTGATCTTTTGTACCGTCACTGCTGATCAAGCTGTAGTGGCAGCCGAAACCGCCGCGCCGCACCTCGCGCTCGGCACATATTGGTGTGACTTGAATTCTTGCGCGCCTTCCTCCAAGCGCCGGGCAGCGCAGGCAGTCGAAGCCGCGGGTGGTTGTTATGTGGACGTGGCGGTGATGGCACCCGTGCACCCCAAGCTGAACATGGTGCCGCTTCTCATCTCAGGTCCCCACGCCGAAAAGGCTGCACCGCTGCTGGCCGCCTTGCCGATGTCACTGCGCGTCGTGTCAAGCGATGTCGGCGCAGCCTCGTCGATCAAGATGATCCGATCGGTCATGGTGAAAGGGCTCGAGGCGCTAACCGCCGAATGCGTGCTCGCCGCTGTCGCTGCGGGAGTTGAAGACGAGGTTCTGGGCTCGCTGATGCGCAGCCATCCCGGCACGGACTGGTCCGCGCAGGCGGCCTATAACTTCGAGCGCGCGATGGTGCATGGCCCCCGCCGCGCCGCTGAGATGGAAGAGGTGGCAAAGACTTTGACTGACCTCGGCCTTCCAGACGACATGGTTCGCGCAACGGTAGGCTGGCAGCGCCGGATTGCTGCCACCGGCAAGACCGTGCCCGAAAACGACCGCGCGGCGGGGGCAAAGGCGCTGGCCGACCTGCTCTTGCCAGTGCTGCGCGATTGATCTGTGGCTTCCGCAATCGCAAAAAAAATGCACAAAACTTATAGATCAGTGCAAAACTCGCATTTGCCGAATAGGGGCTCGCATGCGATTGGTGATCTGATTGTATGAGCGAAGAGCGCAATTCGTATGGTTCCGCAAGAGAACCGATACCTTGATACTGTCTGCGCCTGATCGCGGACAACAGAAAAATTGGGAGAAAAATATGACTAAGCTTACCAGAATTACGCGGCGTGCCGTGCTTGGACTTGTGGCGGGAGCCTCGGCCATAGGACTGGCTTCGGCGGCACAGGCACAGGATTCCATCGACCTCAGCGGCAAGACCGTTGAGTTTGTGATCCCATTCTCTGAGTCCGGCGGCTCCGCCAAATGGGCCAACTTCTACGCGCCGCTTCTCAGCGAGGCGCTGCCCGGCAAACCGACCGTCGTGGTCAAATACATGCCGGGTGCCGGCTCGACCAAGGGCGCAAACTGGTTCCAGGATAAGGATTACAAAGACGGCACAGTTATCTTCGGCTCGTCAGGGTCGACCCAGTTCCCTTACCTTCTCAACGATCCGCGCGTGAAATACGAATACGGCGACTGGAACGTCGTGTTGGCCTCGGGTACGGGTGGCGTCGCGTTTCTTCCCCCCGACATCGCGAAAAAATTCGACGGTGACGCCGATGACCTGAAGGGCGTCGACTTCATCTGGGGCAGCCAGGGTGCAACGCGCCTCGATCTCGTTCCGCTTCTGGCCTGGGAGATGCTCGGCATGACGGTCGAGCCGGTCTTCGGTATCAAGGGCCGTGGCGACGGCCGCCTGATGTTCGAGCGTGGCGAAGCCAACATCGATTACCAGACCTCGGCCGCCTATTTGAAAAACGTCGTCAAAAACGTCGTCCCCCTGGTGGAAGGCGGCAGTGCGGTGCCGATGATGACATGGGGCGCGCTGGACGCCGACGGCAACATCGTGCGCGATCCGACCTTCCCGGACATGCCGAGTTTCAAGGAGGTTTGCGAGACCACAAAAGGCTGCGAGACCTCGGGCAAGGCTTGGGACGCCTGGAAAGCCTTCTTCATTGCCGGTTTCCCGGCGCAAAAGATGGTGTTCCTGCCGAAGGGCGCACCGCAGGCAGCGATCGATACTTACACCAAAGCCTTCAATGCGGTGCTGGCCCGCGATGATTTCGCCAAAATATCGGCCGCGCGGCTTGGCGTCTATCCGCAGATGACAGGAGAGCAGGCAACGGCGACGCTCAAGCTGGGAACCGAGGTTGATGCCGAGGCGAAGGCATTCGTTCAGAACTGGCTGAAAGAGCGCTTCGGCGTTTCACTGAACTGACCCTGCTGTTGCCCTTCGCGCTCCTTCGCGCGAAGGGCAGCCTCCACCCGCGAAAGATTGATCCATGGACCTTTTGGCGACCGCCCTTCCGGCGCTGGGCGACGCCTTTGAGCTGATCCTGCAACCGCAGCAGATCATATTCCTGATCCTCGGCGTTCTGCTCGGTCTTTCGGTCGGCGTTTTTCCTGGCCTTGGCGGCATTGCCGGTCTGTCGCTGGTCTTGCCCTTCATGTTCGGCATGGACCCAGTATCGGGTCTTGCGCTCATGGTCGGGCTTATTGCGGTTATTCCGACATCCGACACGTTTGCCTCCGTCCTGATGGGTATACCGGGATCGTCGGCAAGCCAGGCGACCGTCCTGGACGGATTCCCCCTGGCAAAGAAAGGCGAAGCCGCGCGCGCATTGTCGGCGGCCTTCGCATCGTCTCTGTTCGGGGGGCTTCTGGGCGCGTCGGTCCTGACCTTTTTCATCCTGATCGCGAGACCGCTCGTTCTGGCGTTTGGGCTGCCGGAAATGCTGATGATCACGATCCTCGGCCTTTCGATGGTCGCGATCCTGGCGGGGCGACTGCCGCTAAAAGGCGTCGCTGCGGCAGGGCTGGGTCTGATGGTCGGCACGATCGGCGAAGCGGGCGCGGGTGGCACCCTGCGCATGGCGACCTACGATATCCCCTACCTGACCGACGGTCTGAAGCTCGTAATCGTCGGTTTGGGCATCTTCGCCGTCCCGGAGATCATCGCGCTCCTCCGGCGGGACCGTCCGATTGCCGGCTCTGGTGAGCTGGGCGCTGGCTGGTCGGTCGGCATCCGCGACTGGGCCTCAAACATTTTCCTGTCGATCCGCTGTTCGATTATCGGTGTCATCGTTGGCGTGATCCCGGGCCTTGGCGGGTCCGTGGTTGACTGGATTGCTTATGGTCACACCGTCCAGTCGGTGAAGGACAAGTCCAAATTCGGTTCGGGCGACGTCCGCGGCGTGATTGGGCCGGAAAGTTCAAACAACGCAAAGGAAGGTGGCGGACTTGTTCCCACCCTGATCTTCGGAATCCCCGGTTCAGGATCGATGGCGGTCTTTTTGGGCGGATTGGCGCTCCTGGGTTATGACGCGGGGCCGCAACTGATCACTAACAACCTCGATATCACCTACACCATCGTCTGGTCGTTGGCGCTTGCCAACGTTTTCGGCGCCGGGCTCTGCATTGTGCTTTCGGGCGGCATCGCAAAGCTAACGACAATCCGGTTCACGCTGCTTGCACCTTTCCT
>CALZIL010000093.1 GCA_945787495.1 uncultured Afifella sp.
AATTGCCCTCCGGCCGCCCGGCGCACAAGGTCCGCGCCTGGATTGACCTTCAGGACGATGTGACGACCAAGGATCTGCGGCTTGCCGTTCAGGAAGGCTATAACTCCGTCGAACACGCCAAGCGCTACACCACGGTCGGCATGGGCACCGATCAGGGCAAGGTCGCCAATCTGAATGCCTTTGCCTTCCTTGCAGCCGAGCGCGGCCAGACCATCCCGCAAATCGGTTCCACGACGTTCCGGCAACCCTACAAGCCGGTGACCTTCGGGGCCTTGGCCGGACAGCATGTCGGCAGCCACTTCATGCCGCGCCGGACGACGCCGATGCATGCCTGGCACCGCGATCACGAGGCGGCCTTTGAACCGGTCGGCGACTGGCTGAGGGCACGCGCTTTTCCCAAAACCGGCGAAAGCTTTGACGACGCTGTACAGCGGGAAGCAAAGGCGGCCCGCACCATGATCGGCGTTCTCGATGCGTCAACGCTCGGCAAGATCGACGTGCGCGGTGCCGATGCGCGCGAATTTCTGGGCCGGGTCTACACCAATGCCTGGATGAAACTGGCGCCGGGCAAATGCCGCTACGGCCTGATGCTCGGCGAGGACGGCATGGTGATGGACGATGGTGTCACCGCCTGTCTGGCCGACGATCATTTTCACATGACGACGACGACCGGCGGCGCGGCGCGCGTCTTCGCCACGCTGGAAGACTACCTGCAGACCGAATGGCCCGACCTGAAGGTCTTTCTGACGACGACGACCGAGCAATGGGCGGTCGCCGCGATTTGCGGGCCAGAATCGCCGAAGCTGGTCGGCGAGCTGCTCGACGACTTCGATCCCAACCCGGAAAGATTCGAGTTCATGTCGTGGCGCGACGCGACGATGTCCGGCGTGCCGGTGCGGGTCTTCCGGATTTCGTTCACCGGCGAGATTTCCTACGAGATCAATATTCCCGCCACCTATGGCCAGTGGATGTGGAACGAGATCATAGCCAAGGGCGCGCGATACGGGATCACGCCCTATGGCACGGAGGCCATGCATCTTCTGCGCGCCGAAAAGGGCTTCGTTATCGTCGGTCAGGAAACCGACGGCACGGTGACACCGGGCGATCTGAGGATGGACTGGATCGTCAAGAAATCGGGCGACTTCATCGGCAAGCGCTCGCTCACCCGGTCCGACACGGCGCGCGGCGGCAGGAAACAGCTTGTCGGCCTTCTCACCGAGGACCCGACAAATGTGCTGATGGAGGGCGCCCATGTCATTGCGACACAAGCGGAATCCGCGCCGCCGGTGCCGATGCTCGGCCATGTCACATCGAGCTATTTCAGTCCCAATCTGAACCGCTCGATTGCTCTGGCGATGGTGAAAGACGGTGGCAAGCGCATCGGCGAGACGCTCTGGGTTTCAAGAAAAGACGGTGAGCCGATCCCGGTTCGCGTGACCGAAACCGATTTTCTCGCCTTGGCCGAAAAGGGTGAGATCGGCGAGATAAGCGAGACAGGGGAGGCGCCCGATGGCTGATCCTACTGCGCCCGAACGCCGTTCGCCCTTGGCGCATCGCAGCCCTATCGCCGCCGAACGCGACGCCGTGCGGCTGGCTGAAATCCCGTTCCTGACCAAGCATATTCTGCGCGTCGATCCGGAAATCGGCGCGGCGGCTGTCAAGTCGGCGCTTGGCCTGGACTTGCCGCAAGAGCCGCTGACAAGTTCGCGTTCCAATGAGACGGCCTGCCTGTGGCTGGGGCCGGATGAATGGATGATCGTCGGGCAAGACAATGGTGCCGCCGGTCTCGCCAAAGAACTCGCCCAGGAGCATTTCCAGCTCACCGATGTCAGCGACTATTATACGGAGGTCGAAGTTTCCGGCCCCCGTGCCCGCGAGGCCTTGATGAAGTTGACGACGCTGGATATTCATCCGCGCGCCTTCCAGGCCGGTCAGGTCGCCGGAAGCCTGTTTGGCCATGCCAATGCCTGGCTCTGGCTGACAGGCGAGAGCGACGATGACGGCCCGACTTTCCGGCTGATTGTCCGCTGGTCGATGGCCGATTATCTGTGGTGCCTGCTGGCCGAATGCGGCCGCGAATGGGGCATGCCGGAAGAACAGCCGGTGGCCGGCGAGGCCCTGCTGCAGGCCTCCGCCCAGTCCCTGTAGCCGAGAATCAAAAGCCCCGCCGCGGCGAACCGGGCGGGGCGATCAGGTCAGGGATTCGTGTTGCTGCTGCGGCTTTGCTTCTTAGCCGGCGATGCAGCCGAGCCGGGCAGCGGCCACCGCCGCCGTTTCACCGTGCATCGAATGCGCCAGGCGCTGACGTTCCCAATAGGTGACGGAATTCACGTTGCCGGCAGCGCGGGCAAAGAAGCGGGAAAACAGTTTCATGACCATGTCTCCATGCAAAGGGCTTCACGTCTCACACGCAGTCGCCGCAGCGGCTCGTTGCTTGCCGCCCATATAGTGATTTTGCTGCTTGACGGGAAGCAATAAGCACGCGTTTTGACGGCATCTGTTGCAATTTGGTTGACGCTTTCTTGCCAGGATTGTGATCTGAAAAATGCATATATGACAGTATGTTACCAATTTTTCATCGAGCCTGATGTGCGGCTATGTGAAATCCGCATGGCACGAATGCAATCAGCGCGGAGCAAATCAGTCCGGCGCGGCTGCTGAAACCGGTCGTACCGTCAAGACTCGTCGGCGTTCATTGTGGCTCGTTGCCGTTGATGGCGTCGAAGATCCACCACAGAAAATGCCCCAGGGCGATATAGCCGGCGAGCATGGCCAGCGCGGCAATAAGGCTGACGAGCAAGTCCATAATGTCCCGTCTGCAAAGTGCACCCCCGAACCATTCAGTCTAGCGCAAATAACCGCCGCGGCAACGTATGCGCCGCGATTCCGGTCACCGCCCTATTGCGACTGTTGGTTCCGCCGCCGGCCGCCGCGTCGCCGCGGGCTGTCACCGGCCGCCGGCTCAAGGTCCGTTGCCGCTGCTTCCGGCAGAGTCACCGCCGCGGCGAGATGCGGGAAGGGTTCGACCTTGTTCGGAAACGCCATGGCGTTGACGAAATGCTCCTGGAAGCGCGGCTCCAGCGCCGTTTCGATCTTCTCGATCTGCCGCACAAGAGTTTCGATTTCGCGCCGGTGGCCGCGATTGAGTAGCGCCATGCGCGCACCGGTACCGGCGGCATTGCCGACGCCGGCGATGGCGTTCAGCGCGCAATCGGGCACAAGGCCGATCACCATGGCGTATTTGGGGTCGATATAGCTGCCGAAGGCGCCGGCCAGCCGGATACGGTCGACCTGATCGATACCGAGCTTGTCCATCAACAGCCGCACACCGGCATAGAGCGCCGCCTTGGCGAGCTGGATTGCCCGCACGTCGGTCTGCAGGATGCGGATTTCCGGATTGCCGCCGCCATCGCCTTTCGCGAGGATATAGGACCAGGTCCGCCCATCCTGGACAATGCGGTCCGATCTTGCCGCAAACGATCCCTCGATCACCCCGTCGGCGCTGATGATGCCAGCGAGAAACATTTCACCGATGACCTCGATGATGCCTGAGCCGCAAATGCCGGTGATGCCGAGCGCGGCCGCCGCCTCGTCAAATCCGGGATCGTCCGACCATTCATCGGCGCCGATCACCTTGATCCGCGGCTCCAGTGTATCGGGGTCGATGCGCACCCGTTCAATGGCGCCGGGCGCGGCGCGCTGCCCGCCGGATATCTCGGCCCCTTCAAAGGCCGGCCCGGTCGGTGAGGAGGCGGCAACGACCCGGTGCTTGTTGCCGAGCACAATTTCCGCATTGGTGCCGACATCGACGAGCAGCGTCACCGGCTCGCCGCGATGCGGCCCCTCCGACAAAGTCGCGCCGGCGGCATCGGCACCGACATGGCCGGCAATGCAGGGCAGGGTGTAAACACGCGCGCCGTGATTGACCGGCAGGCCGATATCGCGCGCCGGAAAGGTCAGCGCATCGGAAACCGCCAATGCAAACGGCGCGCCGCCAAGCGGCGTCGGGTCGATGCCCAGAAACAAATGATGCATGATCGGGTTGCCGACGAACACGGCTTCAAGGATATCGTCCTCCGGCACATCGGCCTCCGCCGCCACCTTGCCGATCAGCACGCCGATTGCCTCGCGCACGGCCTTGGTCATGGCCTCGCGACCATCGGGATTCATCATGACGTAGGAGACCCGGCTCATCAGGTCCTCGCCGAAGCGGATCTGCGGGTTAGGTGCGCCGGTCGAGGCCAGTATCCGCCCCGATAGCAGCGATGACAGATGCGCCGCGATTGTCGTTGAACCGATATCGACGGCCAGGCCATAAGCGGCATTCTTCAAACCCGGCCAGAGCGCGATCACATGCCGCGAACCGTGGTCGTCGTAAACCGCAGCCGTCACCTTGTAGTCACCGGCCTCAAGGGTCGGCTGGACCTGCGCCAGCAGGTGGAAGTCGATAGTCAGACCATCAAAATCCCAGTCGCGCCGCAGCGCCGCCAGCAGCCGGTCGGCATCGCCGAGCGGCTTCTCCATGTCGGGCCGCTCCACCTCCACATAACAAAGATGGGTCGCCGGATCGCGCTCGATCCTGCGGGCCTCGGCGCGCTTGCGCACGACCTGCCGGTTGATCTGCACGTCCTGCGGCACATCGATGACGAGATCGCCCTGAACCGTCGCATGGCACGACAGGCGCCGGTCCGGTTCCATGGCGCGTTTAGCGGTGTATCGCGTTTCGGTCTCCGTCCAGGCCGACAGATGATCGGCCGACGAGGTGATGCCGTGCTTGGCGAACTGGCCTTCGGCGACGGCGATCTGGCAGCGGCCGCACAGGCCGCGCCCGCCGCACACCGATTCCACGTAAACGCCAAGCGACCGCGCCGCGTCCAGCACCGGCGTGCCGAGCGCGAACCGGCCACGCCGGCCGGACGGCATGAACAGGACGAGAGGATCACCTTCAGCCATGAACCAAGTCACCTATCAGGAAAAACACCGCGACCGAAGCGCCGCCGAGCAGCAGCAGAAAAGCCGCCGACAGACTGCGAACGGTGAGCGTAGCCACCGTGACACCAAGCAGCCGGCAAATCAGGTTGCGCCAGACAGTGGCGCTCAGAATGAGGCCCGTCAGAGCGTAAATACTGACAAACGCTGCAACAACGCCCAACGGATAACGGATCCAGGCACTTTCGGCCGGATAATGCCAGATCAGGGATGCCAGAACGATCAGCAACAGAACCCTGAATGTCAGCTTCAGGCCTTTCGCGGCTTCGGATGCGTTGTCGATCTTTTCCGTCAACCGATTGCCGATCTGTTTTTCTAGCTTCTCGCCCGCCGTGCCTCGCGCCCGCCTCTCCGGCGTCCGCCGGTGTCCACTGGCGCCGGAGCAGCCGATCCGCCGGCTGCTGCCGGCTGATGGTCGCGATAGGTCCGGATCCAGCGGGCGCAGTCCTTGTCGGTTCCCATCAGCACATTGGCGGCGCGCACCGCCTCCATTTCCTGCGGCCGGACGGGATTCATGATCGCCGAGGTCATGCCCGAGGCGATCGCCATCGGTAAAAACGCGGCGTTGATGCCGTGCCGGTGCGGCAGGCCGAAGGAAATGTTCGAGGCGCCGCAGGACGTGTTGACCTTAAGCTCCTCGCGCAGCCGGCGGACCAGGCGGAAGACCTGCTGTCCCGCCGTGCCCATGGCGCCGATCGGCATGACCAGCGGGTCGACGACGATATCCTCAGCCTTGATGCCGTAATCGGCGGCCCGTTCGACGATCTTCTTGGCGACCGCGAAGCGGACATCGGGGTCTTCGGAGATTCCCGTCTCATCGTTGGAAATCGCAATGACCGGGACGTCGTATTGCTTGATCAGCGGCAGGATCGCTTCCAGCCGGTCCTCTTCGCCGGTAACCGAATTGACCAGCGGCCGGCCGCGCACGGTCTCAAGTCCGGCCTTCAGCGCGGCTGGAACGGAGGAATCGATGCAGATCGGCACATCGACGAGGTCCTGGACGATTTTCAGCGTTGCAACGAGAAGCGGCGGCTCGGTCGCGTTCGGATCAACGGCCGTCACGCCGGCATTGACGTCGAGCATGTTGGCGCCGGCGGCGACTTGTGCCAGCGCGTCCGTCTTCACGGTCTCAAAATTGCCGGCAACCATCTCAGCCGCCAGTTTCTTGCGCCCGGTGGGATTGATCCGTTCGCCGATCACGCAAAACGGATGGTCGAAGCCGATTACGACTTCCATGGTTTGCGAGGCAACAAGCGTATGGGTCATCAGGCGGGTTCCTTGCTTCCCTCAGCGGTCCCGGCGCTTTCGCCGGCCTCGGTCAGAATGTCCTCAAGCCGCTCTACCACGATCGCGTCATCGGCGCGCGGCTCTTTCTTCCACGGCTTGCGGCCGCGCAGCACGCCGGATTCGTGGACGATTTCGGCGACCAGCTCTTCCTGCCGGTAGGCCATGACGTGGACGCCGGCGACGCCCTCGATCTCCTGCACTTGCCGGATGATGTCAATGCACAGCTGCTCGCCTTCCCGCTTGGGATTTTCCGCGCCTTCCAGCCGGGCAATGATGCTGTCAGGAATATGCACGCCGGGCACGTTGGAACGGATCCAGCGCGCCGCCTTCGGTGAGGCCAGCGGCCCGACGCCGACAAGGATGAAACACTGCTCATGCAATCCGAGGTCACGGACGCGGCCCATATACTGACGCAGCATTGGCACGTCGTAGCAGTACTGGCTCTGGACGAACTGCGCCCCCGAGGCGATTTTCTTGGCTAGCCGCAGTGGCCGGAAATCGTAGGGCGGCGCGAAAGGATTGATTGCCGCGCCAAGAAACACTGCCGGCGGTGTGGTGATATTGCGGCCTGACAGGAAGCGCCGCTCGTCGCGCATGATACGGATGGTTTCCAGGAGCGACATGCAATCGAAATCGAAAACCGGCTTTGCGCCTGGCTGGTCGCCGGCCTGAACACCGTCGCCGGTCAGGCACAGCATGTTGCCGACGCCCATCGCCGCCGCGCCCAGAACATCACCCTGAACGGCAATGCGGTTCCGGTCGCGGCAGGAAATCTGCAGAACCGGCGAATAGCCCATGCGCGTCAGCAGCGCGCAGATGCCAACCGACGACATATGGCAGTTCGCGCCCGAGCCGTCTGTGGCGTTGATCCCGTCGACCCAGCCCTCGAAGATCTCGGCCCGGTCATAGACCTCCTGCGGGTCTGCAGAATCGGGCGGATTGAGCTCCGCCGTCACCGCGAATTCACCGCGCCGCAGAATGCGCTCCAGCCGGCTGCGCGAGGAATGCCCCGGCAATTCAGGCAGTGGCGCCGCCGGATCGCCGGGAACCTGGTCATGTGTGTTCATCATCCCTGATCCGTCGTCGCGGCGCGTTCGGCTGCCGCCTGTGCCGTGACCCGCAACCAGGCCGAGGTTTCTCGCAGGCTCTGGTCGACCGGTTTCTGCACGGCCTGGATCGCGTCGCCGCCGGCCATCTGGCGGCTGCCCTGCCAGGCCTGCACCCAGACGCAGGGCATGTCCGGTTCAACCTCGCAATTGCCATCGGCGCGCACGCCGCCGCACGGTCCGTTGCGCAGTTGTTTGGGGCAGTTCATCGGGCAGGACATGCCGGTTGAGGACAGGATGCACTGGCCACACATGCGGCAGTCGAAAAGAAAGCCCTTCACAACCTTTTCCACCGCCTTGACCGGCCGCTCGGCACGCCGGTATCCGACCGCTTGCCAGAGCGGGTGCAGCTTTAAAAAAACGTCGGCAAGACGTGTATAAACCCGCTCCAGGAAACGCGCATGGCGCACCGCCCACAGCCGCAATGTGTAGCGCGATCGGGCCCGCCGCTGCGGGCTGACATCGGCCGGCTGATAAGCGCTCTTGCTGTGCGCCGCCATCGACATCCTATTTCGGTTCCCAGCCGTCATTTCCGACCAGCGTTTTCAGCTTTTCGTTGCCAAATGCACCGTCCAGCATGGCAAAGGCGGCGTCGGCCTCCGTCTCCAGATCGTCACCGACCGGTTCGGGCTCACCGCGCCGCCATTCGGCGAGATAGGCGTCCGTGTCGCGCGCGCCGATCTTCATGGCGCAGCGGTCGATGGCCTGGACAAAGCGTTCCGGCAGTTCCCGTTTGGCCGTTTTGCGGCCGGCCTTGATGGTGACCTGCGCCGGGATATCGCGCCAATAGACGATAATGCGGTCGGCCATGTCCCGCGCCTCTGCTGTATCTGAATCCGCTTATGTCAGCCCGGTTTACTGCCAGATCGTTCGTCGGCGACGCGACTCAAGCCCGATTGCGACGCGGATTGACGGCTTTGTCAAACGCCGCGAACGAAGTCGGCGAGATCTCCGTAGCCCGTCATCCGCTTCTCGAACACCAGTCCGAGCCGCTCGGCGGCGGCGCGGGCTTTTACCTCAAGCGCTGCATCCTCGATCTGAACGAGATAGACCAGCCGCTTGTAATGACCGAAATAATCGTCGCGCAGTTCCGGATGGCGGTCGAGCCCCAGTGGCTCGATGACGAAAGCCTCGAACTGCTTGGCCAGGAAATCGGTGAGGAAGAAGGCGTCCATGTCGGCGTCGTCGCGTGCCAGAAAGTCATCGGTGCCTGAGAAAAACGCATAACAATGCGGCCCGGCGATCCGTGTCACGTTTTCCTCCTCGCAAACCCGGTCAAGATAGCCGCCGGTGCCGCAATCGGCATAGGCGATGGCGATGTGCTCAAAGCCACGCTCGCGGCCCTCGCGGATCGCCTGTCGCACCGCGTCGGGAATTTTCTCCGGCCGGTTGTGCAGGATCGCCGGCAGACAGGTGAGCGAGATGTGATCAAGGCCGTTGGCGGCGGTGATGGCATTGATCTCGCGCGCCAGGGCGCCGCAGGCAATGATCAGGACGCCGGCGCTTTTGTGCTCCGTTTCTGTGCCGGCTTGCCCCGTTGCGGCATCAGCGAGTGTGGCCATAGGCTTCGTCCGAATTGGGTTCAGACTTAAAAATCGTCAGGCGCTGGCGCGCTGATTGTGCCGGCGCTTAATGAAGTCCTGCGCGGTTTCGACCGCCACCGCGGCATCGCGGCAATAGGCATCGGCGCCGATCGCCTCGGCGAATTCCTCGTTCAGCGGCGCACCACCGACCAGCACGATATAATCGTCGCGTATGCCCTTTTCCTTCAGCGCATCGATGACGACCTTCATGTAGGGCATGGTCGTTGTCAGCAGCGCCGACATGCCCAGAATGTCCGGCTGATGCTCATCAAGCGCGGCGAGAAAATCCTCAACCGCATTGTTGATGCCCAGATTGATGACTTCGAATCCGGCGCCCTCCATCATCATGCCGACAAGGTTCTTGCCGATGTCGTGAATGTCGCCCTTGACGGTGCCGATGACCATCTTGCCCAGCTTCGGCGCACCGGTTTCGGCCAGCAGCGGCCGCAGGATCGCCATCCCGCCCTTCATGGCATTGGCCGATAACAGCACCTCCGGCACGAACAGGATGCCGTCGCGAAAATCCTCGCCGACGACCCGCATGCCTTCCACCAGCGCCAAGGTCAGGACATTATAAGGCGCCCAGCCGCGTTCGATGAGGATATTCGTACCTTCCTCGATTTCCTCTTTCAGGCCATCGTAAAGGTCGTCATGCATCTGCGCGACGAGGTCGTCGTCGGAGAG
>CALZIL010000094.1:0-13341 GCA_945787495.1 uncultured Afifella sp.
CTTGCCGGGGCAGGCCATCAGATTTCCGGAGTTGAGGGAACAGCGGAAACTTCAGCTCAAATCCGCACGGAGCAAATGTGCCAACAGCGGACATTCGCGGTGTCTGACTAGCTGGTGCAATTTGGCACATCGCGATGCCGGCGGGGGAGCCGTCCACGGCATCAAGAAGGGACATTCCGGCTTGCACATCACAATGTCCTCCCCGCAACAGCAACGGTTGTTCGGGCCGTCGCTTCTAATGCCTTTCAGTCCCGCAAAGTGGTGATCGTCGCGCCTCGACGCAGTGCCATCCGGGGAATGCCGATCAGGTAATGTCTGCCATCAGGGGTTCGGTTTCGCTGTGCCCGACATCAACGCCCTTGGGACAGATTGGGGAGCTTGAACAAGAGAGGATTTCTGGCTCATCGTAACCAGTGAGGGAGTGAAGATAAGACGGAAAGCCAGGGAACCGAGGCATGCAACTATGGCCGCAGTTGCGGAATTCTCCGTGCTGACGGGGTCGACGTAGGTCAAATTCTAGTATCCGAACCAAGCCCAGAGCGGCGAGAATGTCGATCATTGCGTCGGTGCCGCGCTCCCGCCGGTTGCATTATTGCCGTCGATTGCGCCGGCGGATTCGCGGAAGAACCTGAAGAACTCCGAATCCGGCGACAGCACCATTGTCGTATCGGTTCCCTCGATCGCCGTCTCATAGGCCTTCATGGAGCGATAGAATTCAAAGAAGTCCGGGTCACGCTGGTACGCCTCGGCAAAAACGCGGTTGCGCTCCGCATCGCCCTGGCCGCGCAGGATCTCCGAATCCCGGTTGGCTTCTGCGACCGTCACCACCGCCTCACGATCGGCCTCGGCCCGGATGCGCAGCGATTCCTGCGTCCCCTTGGCGCGCAATTCCGCCGCTTCGGCCAGCCGTTCCGACTTCATGCGGTTGAAGGTCTCCTGTGAGACTTCCGGCAACAGGTCGGTGCGCCGGATCCGCACATCGACGATATTGATGCCGAGCTCCAACGCCAGCGGCCTGAGCTGGTCACGCACCTCCAGCATCATCGCCGCGCGCTGCTCCGATAAAGCCGCCTCAAAGCTGCGCAGGCCGTAAACCCGGCGCAGGGATGCATCGAGCCGGGTTCTGAGGTTTTCCTGGGCCTGTATCAGGCTGCCAGTAACGTTTTCGCGAAATTTGCGGGGATCGCTGATTTTGAAGGCAACGAAAGCATCGACCAGATAGCGCCGGCCGTCACGCACCTGCACCCGCAGATCTTCAATGTCGAAGGAAATGAGCCGATCCTCGATGATCTGCACCGTTTCAACGAAATTTGTCGGCACCTTGAAATTGATGCCGGGCTCTGTGATCACGCTGCGGATTTCGCCGAATCGCAGGACGATCGCCTGGTCGCGCTCATTGACGATGAACATCGAGGAATAGATGAGCACGGCAAGCACGGCCAGCACGGCGGCGATGATGGGAAGACGTTTCTGGTCTCCTGAGTGCCGGTTTTTCCGCGCCGCAGCTCGGTGAGCGGCAGATAGGGCACAACGCCGCTGGCGGCATCGCCACTTTCTAGAATGATCTTGTTGGAATCCTTCAGGATACGCTCCAGCGTCTCCAGGAAGAGCCGCTTGCGGGTCACGTCCTTGGCCTTGTCATATTCCTCAAAGACCGACACGAAGCGCTGCGACTCGCCCTCAGCCTGGGCGATGACCGATTGCTTGTAACCTTGCGCCCGCTCCCTGATTTGCGAGGCTTCACCGCGCGCTTCGCCAAGACGCCGGTTGGCATAGGCCTCGGCCTCGCGCTGGAACCGGCTCTGATCCTGCTGGGCGCGCTGGACCTCTTCAAAGGCATCCGCCACCTCGGCCGGCGGATCGGCCTTTTCCAGCTGAACACCGATGACGCTGATGCCGGCGCCATAGGCGTCCATCGTGTTCTGCACCAACGTGCGCACGGCATCCTCCAATTCCTCGCGCTTGCCCGTGCGCACTTCATCGGCGCGCGTGCGGCCGACATATTCGCGCATGGCGCTTTCAGAGACGCGGCGCACGAAGGCTTCCGGATCGGCAACGTTGAAAAGATAGCTTTTCGGGTCGACGACCCGCCAGATCACGGTAAATTCCACATCGATGATATTCTGATCACCCGACAGCATTTGGCTGAGATCGCCGGCGGTACGGCGTGTGCCGACCGTACCGATCTGCAGTTTCTGCTGCGCAGTGGATACTTTTTCCACCGTCTCCAGCGGCCAGTAGTGAAAATGCAGGCCCGGGTCGCTCACCAATTCCTTCGGCTTGCCGAACAACAGCTCCTGGCCGAGTTCTTCCGGCTGCACCGTGTAGATCGCGTTCATCAGCCAGATCGCAACCACCGCAATGATTGCCGCGCCGATGATCAGCGTGTTGCCGCGGCCACCCGATGGCAGCACATTTTTCAGCCGGTCCTGGCTGCGCTTGAGCAATTCCTCCAGGTCCGGCGGCGTCGGGCCGCCAGTCTGCCGCGGACCCGATCCCCATGGGCCGCCGCCGCCATTATTGTCGTTCCAGGGCATTTGCACTCCTTCAGGCGGCCAGCGCCGCGCAATCATCTCTCGGGCATCACTCGGGGCAATCGTTGCCGCGGGTTATAGGGAAGCTCGTGACATGCTTCAACGGCGCAAATGCGCTCTGTTGAAGCATGGTTTCTATCGCATAGCCTCAGAAATGGTCATACACCATCGCCAAGTCAACGGCGGCACATCAACGGCGCCTTCGATATTCGACGTGAACGGCATCCGCCGTGTCGCCCTCAGAGCGCTCCAGCGGCTGCCGCGCCACCTCTTCCCACTCCTTGGGATCGATCGCCGGAAAATACGCATCACCCTCCGGCGACGCCAGGATATGGGTGATGGAGAGCCGGTCGGCGCGCGGCATCACTTCGCCATAGATTTCGCCGCCGCCAGCCACGCATATCTCATCGGCGCCGTGTTCGCGCGCCCGGATTTCCGCCAGCCGCATCGCCTCGACCAGATTGTAGGCGACGTCGACATTCTCGCCGTTGAAATCCTTGTTGCGCGTCACGACGATCAGCCAGCGCCCGTCGAGCGGCCGGCCAAGCGAGCGAAATGTCTTGCGGCCCATAATGACCGGTTTGCCCATCGTCTGCGCGCGGAAATGCCGCAAGTCGGCACGCACCCGCCATGGCAGATCGCCGCCCGAACCGATGACGCCGTTTTCGGCGACGGCGGCGATCAGTGAGATCGGCGGCCCGCTCACACCGCCACCGCCGCCTTGATATGCGGATGCGGCTCGTAGCCGCTCAGCGAAAAGTCGTCATAGACAAAATCAAACAACGAATGAACCTCCCGGTTGATCGCCATCTGCGGCAGCGGCCGCGGGTCACGCGTCAATTGCAGCCGCGCCTGATCGAGATGGTTTGCATAAAGATGCGCATCGCCGAAGGTGTGGACGAAGTCACCCGCCTCAAGCCCGCTCACCTGCGCCACCATCTGCGTCAACAGGGCATAGGAGGCGATGTTGAACGGCACGCCGAGAAAGATGTCGGCCGAACGCTGGTAGAGCTGACAGGAGAGCCGGCCGTCGGCGACGTAGAACTGGAACAGGCAGTGGCACGGCGGCAGCGCCTGGTCCTCCACATCGGCAGGGTTCCAGGCGGTCACGATCAGCCGGCGTGAATCGGGATTGGAACCGATCGCCGCAACCACTTGCGCCAATTGATCGATCACCCGCCCGTCCGGTGCCGCCCATGAGCGCCATTGCTTGCCGTAGACCGGGCCGAGATCGCCGTTCTCGTCGGCCCATTCGTCCCAGATCCGCACACCGTTCTCGTTCAGATAGCCGATATTGGTGTCGCCGGCGATGAACCACAAAAGCATCAAAACGCATCTGATGGCCGAAGACCGAGCGCGTGCCGGTGCCCGTCCGGTCGTCCTTGGTCACGCCCTCATCGAGCACGCGCTGCAAGAGATCGAGATATTGCCGCATGCCGGCATTTTAGCGCGATTCTTGCCGGGGGATACGAAAAGACCCGGCGCTGGCAGAGCCGGGTCCTGTTATCAACGCAATTCTTCAAATCCGGTCAGTTCAGCACCGACGGCCAATTGGCGTTGGCGCTGTTGACGTTACCGGGTATGTCCCGCTCCCAGCGCTTTTGAACGCCCTTTGAGAAGTTCAGGTAGAGCTTGCCGTCGACGATCTTCCAGACCTCCGGCTCGCCCTTGGCGGTGTAGCCTTGCGAGACCGCCCAGGCGCAATAGCCGCCATATTGCGGCGCGTACTTTGCCGGATCGGCCTTGAAGGCGTCGCGATTGGCGGCACTGGCGAAAAGCCACAATGCGCCGCCGTGTTTGAGCACGATCGAGGGATCTCCTTTGACCGGCTTGTTTTCAGTGAAATACGCCACCGGGTCATAGCCGGCGACGGCGACGCCCGGCTTCAGGCCGGTGAAGATTTCCGCTTTGGCGGCAAGTGCCGGCGAGCGAAGAAGCACGGGAGCGGCGACAAGGCCGGCGCCACCGGCGACAATAGTGGTCAAAAAGACGCGGCGATCCATGATTGAACCTCAAGCTTGGTCAATGTCTGGGACGGTAATTAATCGGCGTTGCGATAACATGCCATTCACATCTGGGCGAACACTGCCGTGCCGGCCCGGCAGACCGCGGCCTGCCGCAACGCGGCCCGACAAGCCCCAGGTAAGCCGCCGCTAAGGCAATCGTCTGAAAACGCTTTGAAATCGCCGGCCACAGCGCTTATATTCATAACGCCGGTCTGACCGGCTATGGCAATAAATGGCCTGCGTAATAAACCTATCGGACCCGGGGGCAGTGCCCGGCGCCTCCACCATGAACGGTGCTGAACTGATCGTAGCAGCGCTGATGATGGGGGCGAAACAGGATCGACGAGGGCGTAAAGGCTGCGCTTTTGCCCGGCATGGTACCACCGTCATCGGACCGACACTATAGTTGCTAATGACAACTATGCTGAGGCTCGCCTCGCTGCGTAATGCAGCCTGACGGCTTCAATTCAAGCCCTGGCCGTTAGCACGGTCAGGCGGGGTCCGGAGGCACCTGGCAACAGAAGCCTCCACTGTCTTTTCCCGCCTTGGCCAGGAATTGTTGCGCGTTTGCACGGCCTGGCGAAAAAACGCAAGAAATCCGCCGATTATGGCAACGGATCGTGTTGCCAGCCCCCTACCCGCGCACTACGTTGAGTCGTGATGGCAGATGATTTGATCCGGTATGATGTTCTGGCGCAGGAGGCTCTTCGCGGCGTCGTGCGCAAGGTGATGGCCGAGATCGCCCAGACCGGCTTGCCGGGCGAGCATCACTTTTTCATAACCTTCGATACCCATCACCCCGGTGTGCGTATATCCTCGCGACTGGCGGCGCAATATCCCGACGAGATGACGGTCGTCATGCAGCACCAGTTCTGGGACCTTACCGTCACCGATACGGCATTTGAAATCGGCCTGTCCTTTAACGGCATTCCGGAGCGTCTCCTCGTGCCGTTCAAGGCAATCAACGCCTTTGTCGATCCGCAAGCCAGTTTCGGCCTGAAATTCGATGCCGAGGTGGCGGACGAGGCAAGCGAGCAGCCTGAGAGCGATGCGGGCGGCGAAGGCCGCGGCACCGGCGGCGCGGACGATGCAGCGCCTGTTTCGGAAGATGCGGTCGCCGCCAACGACACGGCCGGCGACAAAGCCGCCAAGGATAGCGCAGACGCGGCCGGCGCACAGGTCGTTTCACTCGACTCCTTCCGCAAGAAGAACGGCTGAAGCCACCGCGACTTGCATCAAATCGGCGACGGTGAGACAACCGCCGCATCGATGCATCTTGAGGTGAAAAGGCCTTTCCCAAAATGACGCAGACGCGCACCGAAACCGATTCCTTCGGCCCTCTTGAAGTGCCTTCCGACAAATATTTCGGCGCCCAGACGGCCCGCTCGCTGATCAATTTCAAGATCGGCAAGGAGACCATGCCGGCGCCGATCATCCGCGCTTTGGGCATCATCAAGAAGGCGGCGGCGCTGACCAACAAGGATATGGGCAGTCTGGAGCCGCGCCTGGCCGATGCGATCATCAAGGCGGCTGAGGAGGTGCTGGAGGGAAAGCGTGACGACAATTTTCCGCTGGCCGTCTGGCAGACCGGTTCGGGCACCCAGTCCAACATGAATGCCAACGAGGTCATCGCCAACCGCGCTATCGAGATTCTCGGCGGCGAAATCGGCTCCAAGGACCCGATCCATCCCAACGACCACGTCAATAAAAGCCAGTCCTCGAACGACACCTTCCCGACCGCCATGCACATTGCCGCGGCGGAGGAAGTGCATCACCGGCTGATCCCGGCCCTGCAGACCCTGCGCAACGCGCTGAACGACAAGGCCGAGGCGTTCAAGGACATCATCAAGATCGGCCGCACCCATACCCAGGACGCGACGCCGGTGACGCTGGGCCAGGAGTTTTCCGGCTACACCGCCCAGGTCGAGATCGGCATCGACCGGGTCCAGCGCGGCCTCAAAGAGCTGTATTTCCTCGCCCAGGGCGGCACCGCCGTCGGCACCGGGCTCAACACCAAACCGGGTTTCGCTGAAAGCTTCGCCGATCAGGTCGCCGCCATCACCGGCCTGCCGTTCAAAACCGCGCCCAACAAGTTCGAGGCGCTCGCCGCCCATGACGCCTATGTCTCGGCCCATGGCGCGCTCAACACCGTCGCCACGTCGCTGTTCAAGATCGCCAACGACATCCGCTTTCTCGGTTCCGGTCCGCGCTCCGGATTGGGCGAACTGATGCTGCCGGAAAACGAGCCCGGCTCGTCGATCATGCCGGGCAAGGTCAATCCGACCCAATGCGAAGCGATGACAATGGTTTGCGCCCAGGTCTTCGGCAATCAGACGACGATGACCGTCGCCGGCAGCCAGGGGCATTTCGAGCTCAATGTCTACAAGCCCGTCATGGCGCACGTCATGGTGCAGTCGATTCGGCTTCTGGCCGACGCCAGCGTTTCCTTTGCGCAAAACTGCGTCACCGGCATTGAAGCCGACGAGGCGCGGATCAAGGATTTGATGCAGCGCTCCTTGATGCTGGTCACCGCACTGGCGCCGAAGATCGGTTATGACAATGCCACGGTCGTCGCCAAGACCGCCCACAAGCGCGGCACGACCTTGCGCGAAGAGGCCGTGCGCCTCGGTTTCGTCACCGAGGAGGAGTTCGACGCGCTCGTGCGGCCGGAGAACATGATCAGCCCGCGCTAGCGCATTTCCGAAAAGTGGGAACCGGTTTTCGGATTAAAATGCGCGCAGGATAAGGGGCGCATTTCCGAAAAGTGCCTAAGCCCGACGAGCCGCCGCAATGACCAAGCGCTCCGTGACGATCAACGGCCACGCCACCTCCATCAGCCTGGAAGCAGCGTTCTGGCAGGAGCTGAAACGCATGGCCGACGAGGCCGGCCTGTCGGTCGCCGCCCTGATCGCCCGCATCGACGCAGGCCCCAAGACCGGCAATCTGTCATCGGCCCTGCGCCTTGCCGTCCTCAATGATCTGAAAGCGCGCGCCGAAGCTGACCCGCGCTAGTCAGTTCACCCTGAGAATGACGCCGTTTGGCAGCATTCTGTATTTCGGAGCCGGTTCGGCCTGCGGTTCTGTCGGTGCCGGTACGATGCGTTCGCTCGGCCGCGAGACCTGCGGCAGGCTCGGCCTGATGTCGAAGACCGGGACATCGTCCACCGAGATTGAAGGTAGCCACGGCAGATCCGGCTCTGGCGGCGCCGGCGGCGCGGCGGCGGCATCGCTCTCATCCAATCCTTCCGCGCCGGAAGGCGGCGCAAGCCCGCCATCAGGGGGCCCCTCAAGACCAGTGCCAAGACCGGCATCAGGCCCAACATCGGCATCAAGCCCGGCATCGAGTCCTCCGGGCCGCGCATCGGCCTCCCCGGCGAACGGGCCTTCGGTCGCGATCAGATCCGACAAAGCCTCCGAATCGGATCGTGCCACGCCTTCGGTGCCGGTCTGCTGGGTGCCGGTCTCTTGCGTGCCGGTCTTTGGGGGGCCGATATTCTGGCCACCGATTTCCGACGCAGGCTCCGGCGGCCCGGCATCCGGTTCAGGCACCGCCGCTTCCGGCTGCGCGCCGGTCGTTCCGGCAATACCGTCCTGCACGGGCTCAGCCGCCTGCTGCTCAGCCGCTTTTTCAGCGGCCTCGGCCGCCCTTGCCGCCGCTTCCGCCGCGGCGGCAGCCGCTTCCTGCGCCGCTCTCGCGCGCGCCAACGCCTCCAACCGCTGCCGCTTCAATTGCCGCTGGAAAAATTGCTTTTCCAGGATCTCGGCCTGCAGGGTCTCGATCCGCTCGACCTCCTTTTCAAAGGCCCGCACCGTGAGATAGCCAAGCAGCGGCGTCACATCGATGGACCGGCCCGGATCAGCGATCGGCCCATCAAAAAGAATGCCCACTTCAGGCTCCGCGCCGGTCACCTTGTCCTCGCCCGGATCAACGCTCATCGACCAGTCGCTGGAAAGCTGGAAGGTGTTGAGGTCGATCGTCGCGCTGCCAAGAACGGTGGCGCTTGTCGTATCAAGCGACAGGGTGGAGACCCGGACAACGCCGGAACCGACGGTGAACGACCCGGTCCCGCGTTCAAATGCCAGCGTGCCGGCATCGAGATGACCGCCAAACACCGCGCGAACCGCGTCCGCATCGAGCTTCAGCCCGGCATCGGCGGCACGGATGATCGAGCCGAAGGCTTGCGGATTGATGAAACGGGCGAGCCCATCGGCAAGAGCAAAGGTGCCCGAACCGGTCAGCGTCGAAACGATGCCGGCCGGCGCGCGCCCGGCGCCATTGACGGCAAAAGAGATATCCAGTTCGCCCTGCGCCACGGCGCGATCCCTCGCCCGCCAGGCAATTTCTTCCAGCCGGGCACCGCTGAGTGCGGCGCGCAGGCGGAAATTCATGGTCGCCTCTTCCGGCAGGGCCGCGGCGCTGCCGCGCAGCCTGCCGCCGGCGAAATCGGCGCTGAGCCCGTCAATGCGCACGCCGCCCTCGGCGAAACCGAAGCGGAATTCGGTATTGCGGGCAATCTGTGGCAGTCCGAGATCAAGCGCCGACGCGCTGATATCGAGATTGAGGCTGAGGCCAGCCGGGATGCTCGCCGCAAAGGCGCTTTCGGACCGCAGATCCTCCGACCCGCTCAGGTTTTGGCCGGTCGCGGCGCTCAACAGAACGGGCATGGAGACCGACGGCAGGCCGAGCGAGCCGGTCACCGAAATCTCCTCGCCGATCCGCGCCTTGATCGCACCGGTGACCGGGTCACCGTCAAAAGCAGCCTCTCCCAGTTCAAGTGACAACAGCCTGCCGTCAAGCCAGACCGGCCCCTTAAGCAACAGCGCATGGCCGGCACCGATGCCGGGCACGGCCATGCCGGCCAGAGACAGCGCCGGATCGATATCGACGCCGGTCAGGCCAAGATCGCCGGCAAATGAAAGCTGCTCACCGGCAAACCGGGCATCGCCGGCGATCGTCAGGCTCACGCCTGCTCCTTCGCCGTCGATCCGAACCTGTGCCCCATCGGCCAGGCCACCCTCGACTGCCATCTTCAGGCGCGCCGGACCGGTATCGGACAGCGGCACGACGTCGAGTCCCAGCTGCCTGAGAACGATCGCCGTATCGGCCCCGGCGATAACCATGTCGGCGCGGCCGGCAAGGCTCTCCGGGTCAGCCAGCGTTCCCGTTCCCGAAGCATTGAAGCTGATGCGCGTGGAGGCAAAGGTGCCAGTGATCCCGGCCGACATCGGGGCATCGCCAGTGCCGGCGGAAACGGCCAGTTCGGCCTCCACCGGCGAGATCATCGGTGCGACACGGGCAAACCGTGAAACCAGGTCATTGTCCGGCATGAGGCTGGTCAGGAACCGCACCGTACCTGTCAGATCACCGGCGCTGAGTGAGGCGTCGAGCTGGCCGCTGGCATTGCCGAGCGGATCGGTAATGCGGCCGCGGGCGGCGATCCGCGCGCCGGCCAGATCACCAACGAACAGCTCGGCCAGCGCAAGGGAATTGTCGGCCAGCACCCCGTCCAGCACGACATTTTGAGCCGCAACGCCGCCGGCGACCAGCGTATCGGCCGCTAAATCGAGGGCGATACGGGTCGCGCCGCGGGCGCTCAGCCAATCGGCGGCGAACAGGTCGATCAGCGACCGCGCCTTGTCCAGATCGAGCGTCTGCGCCGTCAGATCGACATTGGCAAACCGGTCACCGGACTGGGGAAAAGAGTGCAAGCGGACTGCACCCGATACGGCATCGTCGCCAATTGTCGCGCTAATTTCCTCGAATGCCACGATGTCGGCGGCGATGTTGAGCCGGGTTTCCACGGAAAACCCGTCGAGGCGGCCGGCCGCGCGCGGGCTGCCGCGCAGCCACGCGGCAAAGGCCGATGGCCGCCGTGAACGCAATTTTGCGGTGCCGGCAAATGCCCGCTTCCGTCCGAGCGTCAGTTTGCCGCTCAGATCAACGCGGGTATTGCCGGGAAGCACAGCCGAGGCGATCTGCACGTCCCAGCCATCGGCGGCGGGCGAAAGATCAGCACCGAACGCCTGGATAACGCTGCCGCCGACCACCAGCCCCTGCGCGTCGACGGTCAAAAGCCCGCCGATCGGCGGCACCGGCAGGTCGGCAAGCCCGGCAATGGACCGTTGCAGCGCCGCTTCAATTGAAACCGGATCGCCAGGCCCGCCGCCGAGACTGCGGTCGACGTCGATCTGCCGGGCACTCAGGGCGATCCTGAATTGCGGCTCGGCACCGAGGGTGACAACCCCCTCGCCGTTCGCCTGTACGGGGCGGTCTTCGGGCCCGACGCCAATCTGGAACTCCGTAAGGCTCAGCGCATCAGGATCCAGCCGGAACAAGCCGCGGGAGCGCAAGGTTGCAAGGATCGGCGCGCCATCGTCCCCCGCATCATCCTGCGAAACATCAGGCGCGCCGGCATTGCCCCCGGCATTGTTGGGAGCAATGCCGGTCAGCGTGTAGGCGCCCTCATAGGCCGCCGCCTCGCCGGCTTTCATGGAAAGCATGCCGTTAACATCAAGATTGGCCGGCCAGCGCGCCGCCGTCAGCGACAGGCTGAGCGGCAAAGACGCATCGCCATCACGCCGGCCAATGCCGGCCCGGAAGGTGACCGGACCGCCATCGACAACGAAGCCGCCATCGATCCGGCCCGGACCTTGCAGCGAACGCGCCGCAACGACGGCATTGATCGCCTCCGCCGACCAGGACCGGCCGTGGCGGCTGTCGCTGACCAGTGCCCGACCCTGAACGATTTCCACCTGCGAGAGCGAAATCTTCGCCGGCGAGACGGTGCCGTCAGGCCCGGCCGGATCGCCGCCAAGGTTTGCAAGATCGGCCAGATCGAGACGCAGGACCGGCCGCTCGATGGTCATTTCGATGACGTTGATCTCGCCCTTCAAAAGTGGCGTCAGTTCCACCTGCACGCGAAACCGCTCCACGGCGAGTGCGGGCTCGGCGCCATCGCCAACCCGGACATCGGTGAAGCTGACCGTCGGCGTCGGCAGGATCCTGAGATTGGCTTTGCCGGCGACGTGCACCGGCGCGCCGAAAAAGCCGGTCGCCTCGCGCTCAAACGATTCCCGGTAGGTCGTCCAGTCGATCAGCAGCGGCCCCAGCAGCGCCGTGAACAAGACGGCGATGATGAGGAGACCGACGGCAATGTAAATTCTGTTCAGAACCATTCTCCGTGCGGCGCAATCTGCACCGCGATTGCGGCGGCTATCCGCCGCAAATGTTGCCTATAGTCGGACAATCTTGCCCGGATTCATAATGTTGTCAGGATCGATCGCCCGCTTGACGGCGCGCATCACGTCAAGCGCCGAGCCCAGTTCACTCTCCAGATAGCCGATTTTACCCTGACCGATGCCGTGCTCGCCAGTGCAGGTGCCGTCCATTGCGATGGCGCGCTCCGCCAGTCGGGCGGACAGTTTTTCCGCCGCGCTGACTTCGGCCGGATCATTCATGTCGAGCAGGACGGACAGGTGAAAATTGCCGTCACCGGCATGACCGACGAGCGGCGCAACCAGGCCGAGCTCTTCAATATCGGCCTGGGTTTCGGTGACGCAATCGGCGAGCCTGGAAATCGGCACGCAGACATCGGTGGCGAACGCCGTGGCGCCCGGCCGCAGCGCCAGCACGGCCCAATAGGCGTCATGCCGTGCCTGCCACAGCCGGTTGCGTTCTTCTTCCCGGCTCGTCCAGTCAAACGAACCGCCGCCGAATTCCGCGGCGATTTCGCCGAAGCTTTCCGCCTGCTCGGCGACGGAGGCCGGCGAGCCGTGGAACTCCAGGAACAAAGTCGGCACCTCATCGTAGCTGAATTTGGAATAGGCGTTGCAGGCCTTGATCTGCATGGCGTCCAGAAGCTCGATACGGGCGACCGGAATGCCGTACTGGATCGTCGCGATCACCGTATCGCAGGCGGCCTTGACGCTCGGAAAGCCGCAAACGGCCGCCGATATCGCCTCCGGGATGCCTTGCAGGCGAAGCGTCAGTTCGGTGATGATGCCGAGCGTGCCTTCCGAGCCGACCAGAAGCCGGGTCAGGTCGTAGCCGGCGGCTGTCTTCTTGGCCCGCTGCGCCGTCTTGATGACGTTGCCGTCCGGCATCACCGCGGTCACGTTGATGACATTGTCCTTCATGGTGCCATAGCGCACCGCATTGGTGCCCGAGGCGCGCGTCGCCGCCATGCCGCCCAGGCTGGCATCGGCGCCCGGATCGATCGGAAAGAACAGTCCGGTATCGCGCAGATGACTGTTCAGCTGCTTGCGCGTCACGCCGGCTTCCACGACGCAGTCCAGGTCTTCAGGATGGGTCGCCAGGATGGCGTTCATCTGCGACAGGTCGATGGAGACGCCGCCGGCCGGCGCATTGAGGTGGCCTTCCAGCGATGACCCGGCGCCGAAGGCGATCACCGGCACCTTGTGCTCGGCGCAGATCCGCACGACGTCGGCGACATCGTCTGTGGTTTGGGCAAAGACCACCGCATCGGCCGGCTGATTGGCCAGCCATGTCGTCGTGTGGGCATGCTGCTCACGCACCGATGCCGACTGGCTCAGCCGCTCGCCGAAACGCTGTTTCAGGATCGCCACGGCGGTGGCGATGGCCTCTTCGTTGCGTTGCTGCGTTTGTGCCACCGTCATTTCCCATCCACCTTGCCAGTCCCTGCCGCGCAAGCGAACTCAGCCGCTCCGCCACGAATTTGCATTTGCCGCGACGTTAACAAAATGCTTCACAACGCCAAAGGTTTATTGACTGACTCGTCAACCGGAAACAGAGACGAATGATCGCATGACCGACCTTGCCG
>CALZIL010000094.1:13384-20512 GCA_945787495.1 uncultured Afifella sp.
CCGCATGAGCGTGGAAGACGACTGGATCGACTATAACGGCCATATGAACGTCGCCTATTATCTCGTTCTGCTCGACCGCTGTGTCGATGAAGCGTTCGAAGAGCTTGGTATGGGCCCCGATTATGTGACGCGGGAAAATGCCTCGTTTTTCACCGTTGAAGTCCACGTCAACTATCTGCGTGAACTGCCGCCGCGCGCGCCGGTGACGGCGACGCTGCAGCTTCTCGCCCATGATGAAAAACGCATCCGCACCTGGCTGGAACTCCACCATGCCGACGAGGGTTTTTTGTCGGCGAGCGCCGAGCAATTGTTCCTGCATGTCGACATGACGACGCGCAAGACGGCGCCATTTCCCGACCGGATCGTGGGAAGACTAAACGCCATGTCCTCGGCGCATGCCGCCCTGCCATGGCCCGAACGCGCCGGCCGCGGCATAACATTTGAGTCGAAGAAAAAAACCTAAACCTTTCAATTGAAAGTGATTCGAAAGGCAATTTCAGCCTATGAATTGTTACGACAAAAGACACCAGGCCATTGATTCTTAACGCTGCTCGGTGAAGATCGGAGTGTCTTGTCGCAATCCCGGAGCGGCCCGCGATCCATGTCAGAGCGCCTGATCCGCCTGTTTGCCATCGCCTGGAGCGAGATAGAACCCAATCTGCGGTTCTTCCTGACCAACCGTCAGCCGCTGGTCTGGGTGCTGGCGCTGGCGATCGGGCTTGGTGTCGCATTGGCTGCCATCATTTTTCGTATCGGCATCGGCCTGGTCCAATTGCCCTGGCTGGCAACGCAGGCGGAAAACGTCGCCACCGCCGCCGCCGCAGCGCCCTGGCCGGTCGTCTTGCTGGCCCCCGCAGTTGGCGGGCTCATTGTCGGCCTGCTGCTGACCCGCTTCATGACCGGCCGCCGGCCTCTGGGCGTCGCCGACGTCATTGAGGCACGCGCCCTTGGCGGCCGCCGTCTCGGCCTGCGCGACGGGCTGTGGAGCGCCGTTATTACCATTATCTCGCTCGGCTCAGGCGCCAGCGCCGGCCGTGAAGGCCCGGTCGTGCATCTCGGCGCAACGCTTTCTGAAAAACTCTGCCAGGTCCTGAAACTCGCCGGCACGCCGGAACGCACGCTGATCGCCTGTGGCGTCGCCAGCGCGATTTCGGCCTCGTTCAACGCGCCGATCGCCGGCGTACTATTTGCCCATGAGGTCATCCTTGGCCATTACGCCATGAGCGCTTTCGTTCCCATTGTCATGGCTTCTGTCGTCGGCGGCATCGTCTCGCGGCTGTGGTTCGGCGAAGTCGCCGCCTTTGTCATCCCAGATTATGCCATCACCTCTTATTGGGAGATCCCGGCCTTTGCCCTGCTCGGCGTCACCTGCGCCGCCGTCGCCGTCATCTTCCAGTTCGCGCTGACCGGCACCGATTACCTCGCCCGCAATGTCGCGATGCCGCTCTGGGCCAGGCCGGCGATCGGCGGACTGGCCGTCGGCGCCATTGCCGTCTTCGTGCCCGATGTGCTCGGCGTCGGTTATGAGACGACCGACAAGGCGCTGAAGGCGGCGCTGCCGATCGGCATGATGTTGACGCTGATCGTCGCCAAAACGGCGGCGACTGCGATCACCCTTGCCTCGCGCTTTGGTGGCGGCATTGTCTCGCCGGCTCTGTATCTGGGCGCCATGGCCGGCGGCGCCTATGGCCTGATGGCCGCCAACGTCTTTCCTGAACTGGCCTCCAGCGAGGGCCTTTATGCCATTTTAGGCATGGGCGCGGTTGCCGCCGCCGTTCTCGGCGCGCCGATCTCCACCACCGTCATGGTGTTCGAACTGACCGGCGGCTATGCATTGACCATCGCCTTGCTGTTCACCGTTTCCATCGCCGCCGGCCTGACCTTCGCCTTCCACGGCCGCTCCTATTTCCATTGGCAGCTGGAAACCCGCGGCCTGTTTGTCTCCGAGGGCCCGCACCGTTACCTGTTCCGCACCGTCCATGTCCGCGATTTCCTGCAACCGCTGGCCGCCGATGCCGAGGTCATGGCCTTTGATCCCGGCGCCGGCGAGCCATATCTGCGGCCCACCGATTCACTGGAAAGCGCCCTGCGCACCTTCGATAGCAGCGGCCAGGCCAGCGTTCCGGTGGTCGACCCGGACGATGCGACGCGGATCATCGGCCATGCCAGCCAGGTCCGCGCCTTGCGCTTCTTCAACAAGGCGCTGATCGATATCAGCGTCGAGGAACATCGCTGACGGCCAGACGCCGGACCGCATTGCGCCCACCTGCCGTTAGGGAATGGGAAACACCGATTCACTATCCTGAACCCGTCTGAGGTCGTAGGATCGCCAGGATCGTGGGAAGACTCCTGCGACCCGGTCGCCGGAAACAGGACAGATGCGCATAGTCAACCGCCTACTGATCGGTCTCGGCATCATCATTGCGGCGTTGGTGGTGCTGTCGTTTCTGCTGCCCCGGCATGTCACGATTGCGCGCTCGATCGTCATCGAAGCCCGGCCGGCCAAGGTTTTCTCCGAGGTCAACAGCCTGCAAAGATTCAATGCCTGGTCGCGGGCAGCCAGCGCATCATCCGCTCCGAACCCGATCAGATTGTCGAATCGCTGCTGGAGTTCAGGGATATGGGCATCGCCAAGACGCGGTTCCGGCGCGAATCCCAAGGCCCGCGCACAATCGTGACATGGAGCTTTGAAGTCGACATGGGCGTCAATCCGGCCATGCGTTACATCGGCCTGTTCATGGACGACTGGGTTGGCAAGCCCTACGAAAACGGCCTCATATCCCTCAAAAAAACCGTCGAAGACCAACAGTGATCCGACCGTATTAGATCACCATCGCGTTGACCAAGGCCGCCAGCGCGGTCTTGAGCGCGGCCTGTGCTCATTGCCGGTCACAATCATGGGATTGTTGGAGCTTCGCTCCGCTCGCCCCTCGCAACGGCGTGTCTGTTGCCCTATTGTTCCAGATTGGCGAATCGCATCAGAGCTTGAGCGAACCCTTGACCGAACCGGCCCGCAATCCCGATCTTGCCGCACCGCCGCCCCGCCCCGGTGGCATCGCCGCGCGTGCGGTCGGTGAGGCCGATGCCGGCTATTTGGCCGGCCTGAACCCCGAACAATGTCAGGCCGTTGAGGCGACCGAAGGCCCGCTGCTCGTGCTGGCCGGCGCCGGCACCGGCAAAACCCGCGTCCTGACCACCCGCATCGCCCACATTCTGTCCGGCGGACTGGCCTGGCCCTCGCAGATCCTCGCCGTCACCTTCACCAACAAGGCGGCGCGCGAAATGAAGGCGCGCATCGGCACCCTGATCGGCGAGGAGCGCACCGAGGGCATGCCGTGGCTCGGCACCTTCCACTCCATCGGCGTGAAAATCCTGCGCCGCCATGCCGAACTGGTCGGTCTCAAGACCGATTTCACCATCCTGGACACCGACGACCAGATCCGGCTTCTCAAGCAGCTCATCCTGGCCGCCAATATCGATGAAAAGCGCTGGCCGGCGCGCCAGTTTGCCGCGGCAATAGATGGCTGGAAGAACCGCGGCCTGACGCCGGACAAGGTCGCCGAGGGCGAGGCTTATGCTTATGCCGACGGCAAGGGACGGCAGCTCTATGCCGAATACCAGGCCCGCCTGAAGGTGCTCAACGCCGCCGATTTCGGCGATCTGCTGCTCGAATGCCTGCGCCTGTTCCAGGACAATCCGGACGTGCTGGCCGAATACCACGGTCGCTTCCGCTACATGCTCGTCGATGAATACCAGGACACCAATGTCGCCCAGTATCTTTGGCTGCGCCTGCTCGCCCAGGCCAAGAACGCCGACGGCCAGTCCAACATCTGCTGTGTCGGTGACGACGACCAGTCGATCTATGGCTGGCGCGGCGCCGAGGTCGACAACATCCTGCGCTTTGAAAAGGATTTTCCCGGCGCCAAAGTGATCCGCCTTGAGCGCAATTACCGCTCCACCGGCCATATCCTGGCCGCCGCCTCCGGCCTGATCGCCCACAATGAAGGCCGGCTCGGCAAGACGCTGTTCACCGACACGTCCGATGACGGCGAAAAGGTCCGCGTCACGTCGGGCTGGGATTCCGGCGAGGAGGCGCGCGCCATCGGCGAGGAGATCGAGCAGTTGCAGCGCGACGGCCATGCGCTCAACGAAATCGCCATCCTGGTCCGCGCCTCCTTCCAGATGCGCGAATTTGAGGACCGTTTCGTCACTCTCGGCCTCAATTACCGGGTCATTGGCGGGCCACGGTTCTACGAGCGCATGGAGATCCGCGACGCGCTGGCCTATCTGCGCGCCACCGTCAATTCGGCCGACGATCTGGCCTTTGAGCGCATCGTCAACACACCCAAGCGCGGCATCGGCGCTACCACCATACAACTCATCCACTCTCATGCCCGGGCCGAGCAGATCCCGCTGATGGCCGCGGCCCGCGAGCTCATTCAATCCGAAGAGATCAAGCCGAAGCAGCGCCAGACCTTGACCGCGCTGTTGAAGGATTTTGAACGCTGGGCCGACCAGATCGAAGCCACAAACCACACCGAACTCGCCGAGACGATCCTGGAGGAATCCGGCTACACGGAAATGTGGCAAGCCAACCGCGCCGCCGACGCCCCCGGCCGGCTGGAGAACCTGAAAGAGCTGATCAACAATATGGGCGAGTACGACTCGCTCGCCGGCTTTCTAGAACATGTCAGCCTGGTCATGGACGCCGACGCCGGCGCGGACCAGGACGCCGTTTCCCTCATGACGCTGCATTCCGGAAAGGGAACGGAATACGACACCGTCTTCCTGCCCGGCTGGGAGGAAGGCCTGTTTCCCCATCAGCGCGCTTTGGACGAGAACGGCCGCGCCGGCCTGGAGGAAGAGCGCCGCCTCGCCTATGTCGGCCTCACCCGCGCCAGAAAGCGCGCCTTGGTCTGGTTCGTTTCAAACCGCCGCATCCACGGCCTGTGGCAATCGACCGTGCCCTCGCGTTTCCTCGACGAATTGCCGGAAGACCATGTCGAGGTCGCCGAGCCGGCCAGCTATGGCGGCCACGGCGGCCATGGCGACGGCTTCGGCGCCTCGCGCTTTGACCGGATGGAGCCGTTCAACTCCGCCTACCGCACCCCCGGCTGGCAGCGGGCGCAGCAAAATCGCGGTAAGGCCGACCCGCGCACGCGCGTCGAACGGCAGCCGGTGACGATCGAGGGCGAACTTGTCGCCAAATCCGTCATCGGCGGCACCAGCGCCTATGACATCGGCGAGCGCATCTTCCACGTCAAATTCGGTTACGGCGCCATCGCCTCAATCGACGGCAACAAGCTGACCATCGATTTTGAAAAGGCCGGCAGGAAGCGGGTGCTGGATTCATTTGTGGAAAGCGTTTGAACGGAATCCCTCCGGGCGACAGCAAACCGGGACTTGATTTAATGGCATCTGAGATCACCAAAAAAACCGCTTCGATCGACGGTATCGAGATGGCTTACCGCGACGAGGGCGAAGGCGATCCGATCATCTTCCTGCACGGCAACCCAACTTCGTCATATCTGTGGCGCAACATCATCCCGCATGTTGCCGGTCTCGGCCGGGTCATCGCCCCCGATCTCGTCGGCATGGGCGATTCCGCCAAGCTGCCGGATTCCGGCCCGGACCGTTATACCTTCATCGAGCACCGCCACTATCTTGACAGCCTGCTCGACGCCATTCTGCCGGCCGGCGCGCAATCGACCCTTGTCGTTCATGACTGGGGCTCGGCGCTGGGCTTTGACCGGGCACACCGCCACCCCGCCAGCGTCAAGGGCATCTGCTTCATGGAGGCGATTGTCGCCGTGCCGCCCGGCCTCGACGCGTTTCCGGCCTCCGTTCGGCCGGTTTTTGAGGGGTTTCGCTCCCCGGCCGGCGAGAAGATGGTGCTGGAGGACAACATGTTCGTCGAACAGGTCCTGCCCGGCTCCATTTTGCGCCAGCTCAGCGAAGAGGAAATGGCGGAATACCGGCGGCCCTTCCTGGAGCCGGGCGAAGCGCGCCGGCCGACCCTGACCTGGCCGCGGCAGATCCCCTTTGGCGGCGAACCGGCCGATGTCGCCGAAATCGTCGCCGGCTACCAGACCTGGCTGCCGCAGACCGATTTTCCCAAGCTCTTTATCAATGCCGATCCGGGCGCGATATTGCGCGGCGACGCCCGCGACTTCATCCGCGGCTGGAACAACCTCACCGAAGTCACTGTGCCGGGCGTCCATTTCATCCAGGAGGATTCGCCCGACGAGATCGGCGCGGCACTGAAGGGCTGGATGCAGGACAATTCGCTTTGAATTCTGCAGGTTCCACGCCGGTCCTGAATCAGTTTTTGAGGATGTGCAGAGCCGGCCGCCGATGACCGTCAAGGCTACCCTCGCCGCCGCTTTTCCCGAGGCGCGCCGCATCGCCGATTTTCTTGACCGCGATTTCGCCGAAGACGGCGGTGTCGTCGCCCTTGTCGAGATTGACCCGGAGCACTGGCAGGTCGATGCCTATTTCCCTGAAGGCGATCCCGACGAGATCGCCGACCTGATCCGCGACACGCTCGGCGCCGACGCCTTTGGCGCTTTTCTGGACACGCAGATCCTGCCGGAAACTGATTGGGTGACTGAGAGCCTTGCCGGCCTGGCGCCGGTCGTCGCCGGCCGCTTTGTCATCCATGGCAGCCACGACCAGGATGCCCTGCCCCCCGGCCGCACGCCAATCACCATCGATGCCGGCCAGGCCTTTGGCACCGGCCATCATGGCTCGACCGCCGGCTGTCTTGCCGTTCTGGACCGGCTCATCCGCCGCCAAAGTTTCGTCAATCCGCTCGATATCGGCACCGGTTCCGGCGTCCTCGCCATCGCGCTGGCAAAAACGCTTCACGCCAATGTGCTGGCCAGCGACATCGACCCGCTGGCGCTGGCCCGGCAATAGCCCGGACAGCACCAGCGTGCCGCCAGGCGCCAGCGCTGCCGCGATTTGCGGCGCAAGCCTGATCAGCGGTCCGGCGAGGATGTTGGCGATAATCAGGTCATAAGGCGCGCGGGCGCGGATTTCCGCATGATCCATACCGGCCGCGGTTATCACCCGCACGCGGTTGCCGACATTGTTGTGCCTGGCGTACTGAGCAGCGACACGCACTGC
>CALZIL010000095.1 GCA_945787495.1 uncultured Afifella sp.
CCGAGGCGGCCATCGTACGTACAAGATCGATGACCTTGCGGCGCAGTTTCGGATCCTTGATCTGTGCGAAGGCGCGGTTCAGCTCGATCCCTTCCGACGACATCATGAAGTCGGAGACATAGTCGCTCTGGGTGCTTTCACCCATGCCGCCGGCGGCAGCCGGTTCCTGCGGAAAGAAGTAGCCGATCGGCACTTCAAGGATCTGCGAAATCATCTGCAACCGGCTCGCCCCGATCCGGTTGGCACCTTTTTCGTACTTCTGCACCTGTTGAAAGGTGATGCCGAGTTGCTCGCCAAGTTTTTCCTGGCTTATGCCCAGAATCTTGCGGCGCATGCGTACCCTGCTACCGACATAGGCATCGGTACTGTTGGCCCGCTTGGGTGATGTTGTGGTCTTTTTCGTCATAGTAGCCCTGATAATGGCTCTCAACTAAGCTCTGGTTTCGGCCCCCAAGCCGGTCGGCGTGACTTATCCTTTAAGGTGAAAAGGGGTCGCGTTCTCAACTGCCGGACGATGTTCCGTCATCGCTTTGAAGTCAAACAAACATTAAAAACTAAGTAAAATTCTAATCAATTTGCGCGCAAGCTGTGCAGCAGCACCATTAATATTACAGTACGAAATAGAATTAAGAATACATAGTAACCATAACGCGACGAAAATTACGGTGCGATCCAAATTGTTCCAGCGGCTCGGCGGGCGGCTCAACCGTACCAATATCCTTCACGCCTCGTGCCGGGCATCGTTGGGTGCTGGCGGGATTTTGTGCCATCGCCTATTTCCGCCGAGGGTTACAAGCGGAAGTCGGCGATCACGTTTATGATATCCGCTTTACCCCCGAGAGCGGGCGTATAAGAAAAATCAGCAAATTGAAGAGTGGTTAGCACTCCGTATGTAATCCTGGACGTCGTGAAGCGACAGGTGTCTGTCACGTTCGCAAGAGAATTTCGATCAAAATCCGGAAGGCTACGAATGTATCGCGAAAGGGACCAAAAGGTCCTCCACTACGTCCAGAATTCAGTTCTCCAGCCACGCGAAAAGTTGGTGTGGAAGGGACGGCCGAATCCGTTAGCAGCGGCATCCGTCGGACTGGGCCTGTTTTTCTTCGGGATTTTCTTCTTCGGGTTCGCGATCTTTTGGACAGCAGGAGCGTCAGCGGCCGCTTGGGCGGTAAGGGCTGCGGATGGTCAGGTCTTTCCGCTATTCGCCGGTGTTTTTCCGCTCTTTGGTGTGCCGTTCTTGGCGGTAGGCGCCTGGATGGTGAGTGGACCGGTGCGGAACTACCTGCGTGCTGCCCGGTCCTACTACGCAATTACAGACAAACGTATTTTGATAATTACGGCAGGCAGAGGCTATACGGTGCGCACCATCTTCGCTGATAAGATCAACGATTATGAGCGCACAGACAACGGCGACGGCAGCGGAAGCATCAGGCTGAAGAAGACAATTATCAATAGCGGCAGAGGTACGCGCTCGTCTGTTGTTTTTGCAGACGGCCTTTGGGGTATCGCCGACGTGAAAGGCGCAGCAGATGCTATTACAGCGCTGCAGACTGTGGAATGAGGCATGACGATTTCCGCGGGCTGTGGACGTACTGGATGCATCCAAATTGCAGTTCGCTGAGATTGGCATCCAAACGCATCGAGTTCCGCATTGGGTTAAAAACAGACCTAGACGGCGCTAGGATGGATGTCCGCTTTTGGTCCTAATTCGGACGTCCCTTTCGTTGCCGCATGGGCTCATACCAATCGTGTCTACCCGTGGTTTCAATTGCTCCGATCCAGGCCTGGTCGAACCCGGATCGTGATATTCCGAGTTCCGCCTTGGCCAGTTGAAAGAGTTCATCCTTGGTCAGTGGCTTTGGTTGACCCTGCCGTATAAATCCCAGAAGCCATTGTTGGCATTCCTGACGCCTGGCCTCTGCTTCCCTGAAGAGCCGTTCTCGGTAGTTCATCACTCGGGTGTCTCCTGAGAAACGTCCAACCCGTCCAAATGTCCTAGATATCGTGATTCAATGGCTTCCATTGCGACGGCCCGCTTTGTTCCCTACATGTTCTTACATGGGTATCGAGTTCAAGAAAGATCAGTTTAAGCCGAGTTCGCCGGACAAACAGGAGAAGCTTCGCAAGTGCCTGATGTGCGGAATTAAGTTTCTCAGCGCCTGGGCTGGCAATCGGATCTGCAAAAAGTGTCGGGCAAAGACCAACTATCGAAGTGCCTAGTGGATTAAATCTAACATTTGAGTCCTGAAGGGGATTCCTTTGATCTCTGCCGCATGCGAGTCTGGCGCATGCGCCCAGGTATCACCATCGAAGTTTCGCCGCCTGACCGCCGCCGCCTTGAGGCGCTGGTCGGAGACCGCAATGCAGCCCAGAAGCACGTCTGGCGGGCCGAAATCGTGCTGCTCAGCGCCGCCGGCTTTGGAACCGTCGAGATCATACGGCGGACTGGCAAGTCGAAGACTTCCGTCTGGCGCTGGCAGGAACGCTTTGCCGAAGAGGGCTTCGAGGGCCTCCTGCGCGACAAGACACGGCCCTCGCGCATCCCGCCGCTTGGGCCAGAGGTGGCCGAACGCGTGGTCGCCTCGACCTTGGCCGATCCGCCCGCCGAAACGACCCACTGGACCGCCGCCATGATGGCCAAGGCGGTTGGCATTTCCGTCAGTTCGGTTCAGCGGATTTGGCGCGCCCACGGCCTCCAGCCGCACCGGGTGCGGCAGTTCAAGCTCTCCAACGACCCGAGGTTCGTCGACAAGCTGCGCGACGTGGTCGGGCTCTACGTCGATCCGCCGGCGCACGCCATCGTGCTGAGCGTCGACGAGAAGAGCCAAATCCAGGCGCTCGACCGAACCCAGCCCGGCCTGCCACTGAAGAAGGGTCGCGCCGGCACGATGACCCATGATTACAAACGGCACGGCACAACCACCCTCTTCGCCGCCCTGAACGTCCTCGATGGAACCATCATCGGCCGCAACATGCAGCGCCACCGCCATCAGGAGTTCATCCGCTTCCTCAATGCCATCGAGGCAGAAATCCCGGCCGGCAAACTCGTCCACGTGATCCTCGACAACTATGCCACCCATAAGCACCCCACGGTGCGCCGCTGGCTCGACCGGCACGAGCGCTTCATCTTCCACTTCACGCCGACATCGGCCTCCTGGCTCAATGCCGTTGAGGGTTTCTTCGCCAAGCTGTCAAAGCGACGGCTGAAGCGCGGCGTCTTCCGATCCATCGTCGACCTCCAGGCCGCCATCAATCGATTTGTCGACGAGCACAACACAGAGCCAAAGCCCTTCACCTGGACCGCCAACCCAGACAAAATCATCGCCGCCGTCAGGCGCGGGCACCAAGTGTTAGATTCGATCCACTAGAGCAGTTTTAACCGACACGGGGTATTTGACCGGCTGGCGGCGATATTGATCTATTCAGCGGCTTCAAGCCTTTGCGGGGGCCGGCTGACCCGCCGGAAAATGCGGTGTCCCAGGCCTGGCGCCTGCTGGCTCGGCAGGAACGGATCGGCATAACAGCGAGCCCCCGCGGCGCGAGCTTTTCTCCTGACGGTGTCGACAAAATGCGGCGCGCCGGCAACATGCACGATGTCGCTCTGGCTCAGCAAGGGAAGATAATGGTCCGGCCGTCCCGGCTTGACCCGGCCGCCCTGGCCGCTCCGGCTGGTGGCGATCACCTCGGCAAAGCCGTTACCGGCAAGCCAGTCAAGCGCCGGACGCATGTAAAGATTCGCCATGTCGCGGGCGCCGGCAATGACAATCGTATCGCGCTGCAGGCCGGCCTGGCAGGCCGCCCGCGCGATCGACCAGATCGGCGCCCAGCCGGTGCCGCTTGAAACCAGAACCAGCACGCCGCCGCGATCGGGCTCGCGCAGAAAGGCCTGGCCGAACGGGCCGCGGATCTGGACGCGGTGGCCGCCGCGAATACCGGTACCCAACTGGCTGGAGACGATGCCATCGGGAAGCCGCTTGATATGAAAAACCAGTTCCCGTTTGTTCAATTCGCCATTCATCCGCACGGTCGGGCTGTAATCGCGGGCCGGAAATCCGCGGAAGCCGAGGCTGACATATTGACCGGGAAGATAATCAAATGGCCTTGTCAGCCAGACGATCACTTCGGCGACATCGGGCGACATGACGCGGATATCACCGACGATGCCGCTCCGTTTGCTGACCACCGGCACATCCTCGAACGCAATGATGGCGTCGCCGTCGACCGTCGCCTGGCAGGCCAGCACCGTATCGCCGTCGGCGGAGCCGTGGTCGTTCACCGCACCGGAGGCGACGGTGACGCGGCAGGTCTCACACTGACCGGAAAAACAATCATGCGGGATGAGAATCCGCCCGCCGATACCGGCATCGATGAGTGTATCACCGACATTGGCCCGGATCAGCCTGCCGTTTATCATGAGATTGGATTTGCTCATTTCTGTGTTCCCTCGCCTAGCATGACGCGTACCGGACGGGCATGGCGGGTGTGGCGAATCTGGTTGTGGTCGAAGACGGCGACCCACAGGTAAAGCGGTTTGCCTGCCGTGAAATCGACGTCGTATCGGCTGCCGGTTTCCAGGCGGCGGGTTGCTTCAAGTGTCCAGTAGCCGTCCTGCCAGCGGGCCGACCCGACAATATCGGCGCGATCGCCTTCATAAGCTCCGGCAATAATGACGCCGGGAATGACGGTTCCAACCGGCATCGCGGCATCGGCCTCAGGGGAATAGGGCACGGTTTCTTCTTCGTGCATCCACCATCTGGCGGTGCCCGACAGGCTGTAGTCGGGGTCGAGTTCAAACGGTCCCATGGCCGCCTGCGTCGCCGCCAGGTTCTTCGGCAGGCGCGGAACGGCGACCGGGCCGGCATAACCCTGCTCGCCGGCCTTGTAATTGTAGCGGTAGAAGGCCTTGCCCGGATCGGCCTTATAGCCGGCGGAATAACGCTTCTTGCCGGCCGCCTGTTCGGGCGTCGGCTCGACCGGCGGCCCGAAGTGCATGTCGTCGACACGGCCGAGAAGCCCGCCGCGCGTCGACTTCCACTGCCAGACGTCGAGATAGCTGCCGTCATCGGTGTAATGCAGGCCGCGCTGATGCAGCGAGGCGGGCTTGTCGGCGAGCGGCTTCGGTCCGACGTGAGTGCCGTCACCGCCGCCGAATGTCGGCGTCGTGGAAAACAGCACGGAAAACTTGTCCTCGTAATAGGTCATGACGTCGGATGTTGCGGCGCGATCCTGCAGGACGTGCCAGCCATCGGCCTTTTTGATCAGCGGCTCGCGCCATGCCGAGCGGGTCGGATCGAACCAGCGAAAGGCGAAATAGATGCGGCCGGCATCGCGCACGGCGCGGATTTCGACCTGCGATTCGCCGGAGCCGCCCAGATTGACGCCCTGCTGGGTCATGATCCTGACCGGACGGGCCTTCTGCCAGGCCGGATCGTCGAGGTGGCCGTCAAGGATCGGCGAGCCTGAAACGGCAGTGACGGCGAGTGTGTCGCGCGTCGCCCAATCGGTCGCTGCCACCGCGCTCATGATTGCAAGCCCGGCAAAGAGTGCGGTCAGGAGCGGTCGCGGCCGGACCGACCGGTTCCAGGCCAGTCTGGAGGGGCGGAAGACCCGCAGGATCTGGTCAAGTCCGCCGTAGATGAAATGCGATGTCACGTGGCCGAGAATGTAGCCGATGACGCCGAACGCGCTGATCGTGTGGACTTTGACGACCCAGCCGCCATAGCCCAGGTAAAGCACGATCCCCGACACCGTCAGGACGGCGAGCAGGATAAAGGCCAGCCAGTGCAGCGCGACATTCGTGGCGCCCCAGCGCAGCCGTTTTGCCGCCGGCAGGGTAAAGACGAGCAGGCGTTTCACGGCGACACGCCGTTTCAGGCCGCTGCAGCGCAGATAAAGCGGATAGGCGGCGCTGGAGAAGAACAGAACCAGGCCGGCGATGAAATGGACGGTCCAGATCTCGCCCTGTGGCAGAATCGGCGAGAAAAACTGTGAAATCGGTGCGACCGGCGCGTCGGATGCGATGCGCAATCCGGTGGCGATGCTCGTGGCGACGGCGATGGCGGAAATCCAGTGAAGGATGATCGTCCCGGCATCGGTGCGCGAATGAGGCTTCGTGATTGGGCCGGGCACGCCCTCAGATGGGCTTTCAGGCCGGATTGCAGATCGGCGGTGGACCGGCCGCCGGATCCTTTGCGTTTCACGTAAATCCGGTTCGACACGCCGCCGCCCGGCGAGCGAATCCGTACTTGCCACATCTACCATAAAACCCCGAACCCCGCCGCTAGCAAAGACCGTGTACTGAGCGGAACGACCCCCGCGCTCAACCTGAGATTAGGGTTAATCAACTCTTAACCAAACTCAACAAATGACTGGAAACATGGTTAACGATACGAATGTAAGTAATTCTCAAATATAGGGTATTCACAAATATCAGTGTTTTTTGAGTAACGGAGTCGGCACCCAAACATATCCGTTATACGATCAATATTGAGCGGCAAAGCCGCAATTTAATCGTTCAGGTTGAATCGACGCGTGGACAAAAAGCCGCAAATCAACCCTGAGCGGCTCGTCTCAGGCTGTTTGACGCAGTTGAAATTGCTGATCTTTTTGCGGCCGGAAATTGCGATCGACCGGAGCCGCCGCCGACGGAAACCGCTTGAGTTCGTCAAGCGCAGAGGCGGGAAGCGGCCGGCTGAACAGATATCCCTGAACGGTGACGAAGTCGTATTCGCGCAGGAACTCAAGCTGCGCTTCGGTTTCGATGCCCTCTGCCGTGACGGCAATCTCCAGTTCGTGCGCCAGGACCAGCATTGCCTTGACGATGCCGGCGGTGCGCCTGTGTCCGGGTAGATCGGTGGTCAGCACCTTGTCGATCTTGATCCGGTCGAAATTCAACCGCCTGAGATTGGCAATCGAGGTGTAGCCCGTGCCGAAATCATCCATGGCGACCTGGATGCCGAGCATGCGCAGACGGGAGAACATGTTCGAGGTTTTCTCAAAATCCTGGATCAGCGCGTCCTCGGTGACCTCGATTTCAAGCTGTCTGGGGTCGAAATCATATTCCCGGGTCAGTCTGCGGACCTGATCGATCAGCTGGCTGTTGATCTGCGGCGGCGTCACATTGACCGAAAACCGGATATGCTCCGGCCAATCGCTGGCCGTTTTGATCGTGGAGCGGAAGATCAGGTCGGTGAGCTCGGTAATGAGACCCTGCTCCTCGGCGATCCTGACGAATTCCTCCGGCGGGACGAAACCGAAATCGGGATGCTGCCAGCGCGCCAGCGCTTCAAATCCCGTCAGATTGCCGTCGATAGCGCGGACCGTCGGCTGAAAAAAGGCTGTGATCTCACCATTCTTCATCGCCTCCGGCAGCCGCTTGCTCAAGGCGTTCTGGCGCGCCATTTCATCGCTGAGCGCCTTGGTGAAATGCTGGTAGATGCCGCGACCATTGTCCTTCGCCCTGTACAGCGCAATATCGGCATTCTTCAGGAGTTCTTCGGCCGATGCGGCATTGTCCGGATAGACGGCGACACCGATCGAGGCGCCGACATTGACGTTGCGGCCTGCGAACAGGAACGGCTGGTTGAGGACGCGGCGGATCTGCTGGCCGACGAGGCGGGCCTCGAGCGCGTCGGGTATCGATGGGCAGACGACGATGAATTCGTCACCGCCGATCCGTGAGACCATATAATCGGCGGCCAGCTCGGAGACCAGCTTTTCGGAAACCGCGCACAGGCATTTGTCGCCCATGGCGTGTCCGAGGGTGTCATTGATTTCCTTGAAATGGTCGAGGTCGATCCAGATGAGGGCGCAGCGCTTGCCTGTCTGCCCGGCGTTTGCGATCGCCTGCTTCAGTCTGTTGAGCATGGTTTCGCGATTGGGAAGGCGCGTCAGGGGATCGTGACTGGCCAGGAATTCGACCTTGGCCTGCGTCGCCTTGCGTTCGCGAATATCGCGAATCTCGAAAATGCGTTGCCTGGCGGCGCCGTCATGGGTGGTGTGCGCGGCGATCTCGACGGCGACCATCACCCCGGTTGCCGTGCGGACCTCGGTCTCGATGCAGAGTGTTTCGTCGGCAACCAGTGTGTCCAGCGCCTCCCGATCACGGATGAAGTCACTCAGCAGGTAGTTTTCGGCGGTCTGCTTGTCGGTCTCCAGCAGGCGAGACAGGCTTTCATTGGCGGCAACGATCTGCAGACCGCTTGAGACCACGACGCATTCATCGAGAACGTCGAGCAATGCCTGCAACTGGTTGGCCCGGCCGGCGGCAGCGCTGGAATGGCGAACCGCATAGACCATGGCGTAGCCGATACCGATGAGGGCGATCTCGGTGGCAATGATTGCGATGATGTAAATCGCGGAAGAAGCCATAATCACCTCTGGTTAACCGCAAAACGTAAAGAATCGTTGCCCCTTTCGCGTCTTGGCCAGCATTGGCGGAGAGGCGATTGAGCAAATAACCGATGCTTGCCGAGCGGGGTTGCCGCGACCGCCGCGGTGCGTCCGCGTGGCTGATTGACATGATGGCGGAAACCCTTAGATCAGGGCGCGCGCGACGCCTGACCGAGCAATCGGGATGCAGGCAGGTCGAATACGGATAGGCCGGCATTGCAGCCGGCCTGTCGGCACGGCTTTCAAAGATTTGAATGATTTGGCGAAGGGAAACGCTGCCATGGCGGATCGGATTGAGGCGGGCGGTCTGTCGATTGCAGCCAATCTCCATGATTTCATCAATGAGGAGGCGCTTGCCGGAACCGGCATTGCGCCCGATCGGTTCTGGAATGCCCTTGCGGCGATTCTCGACGATCTGGGGCCGAAAAACCGCGCGCTTTTGGAAAAACGCGATGCGCTGCAGGCGAAGATCGACGCCTGGTACCGCGAGCATCGCGGCCAGGCATCGGACCCGGCGGCCTACAAGCAGTTCCTGAGCGACATCGGCTATCTGCTGCCGGAAGGCGATGCTTTTGCGATCGGCACGGAAAATGTCGATGCGGAGATCGCCACCATACCCGGCCCGCAGCTCGTCGTGCCGGTGATGAACGCCCGCTACGCGCTCAATGCCGCCAATGCCCGCTGGGGCAGTCTTTACGATGCGCTTTACGGCACCGACGCGATTTCCGAAACCGATGGCGCGGAGCGCGGCGGCGGCTACAACCCGGTTCGCGGCGCCAGGGTCATTGCCTGGGCGCGCGACTTTCTCAATGACAGCGCGCCGCTCGATGGCGGCAATTGGACCGACGTCAGCGGCTTTCATATCGCCGATGGCGGCCTGCGGGCGAGCATGGCTGACGGCGGCACCGCCGGCTTGACGGATACAGCGCAATTTGCCGGCTATCTTGGCGATCCGGCAGCGCCGTCGGCGGTTCTCCTGAAGAAAAACGGCCTGCACGTGGAAATCGTCATCGATCGCGAGCATGGGATCGGCAGGGATGACAAGGCCGGCATTTCCGATGTGATCGTCGAAGCGGCGATAACGACGATCATGGATTGCGAGGATTCCGTCGCCGCCGTTGATGCCGACGACAAGGTCGTCATCTATCGCAACTGGCTCGGGCTGATGAAGGGCGATCTGACGACGCCGGTGACCAAGGACGGCAACACATTTACGCGGCGGCTCACGGCGATATGGTGCCGGAGGGCCTGCTTGACGATCTGGTGAATGCGGCGATCGCGCTGCACGATATCGGGCCGGACGGGCGGCGGATGAACAGCCGGACCGGCTCGACCTATGTCGTCAAGCCGAAGATGCACGGGCCGGAAGAGGTGGCGTTCGCCGGCGAGGTCTTCGGCCGGGTGGAAGCGGCGCTTGGCCTTGCCGCGAACACCATCAAAATCGGCATCATGGACGAGGAGCGGCGCACCACCGTCAATTTGAAGGAATGCATCCGGGCGGCGAAGGACCGCGTGGTCTTCATCAATACCGGCTTCCTCGACCGTACTGGCGATGAAATGCACACGGCCATGGAAGCCGGACCGATGATCCGCAAGGGCGACATGAAATCATCGGCGTGGATCGCCGCCTA
>CALZIL010000096.1 GCA_945787495.1 uncultured Afifella sp.
TGGGTCTTCGCCTTGCCGGCCGGCGGCGGAACCATCTGGACAAGGCCCGGGTCGATGCCGGATTTTGCGAATTCGGCACGCATATAGGCGAGCAGGCGCCCACAGGTCGCGACGCCCGCAGGCGATGGCGAGAGAACGATGGCATTGCCGCATTTGAGCGCATTGATGATGTTGTTGACCGGTGTGGCGAGAGGATTTGTCGATGGCACGACGGAGCCGATCACGCCGATCGGACGGGCGATTTCGGTGATGCCTTTTTCCGGCATTTCGCCGATGACACCGCAGGTCTTCACAGCCGCAATATCGCGCAGAAGACCGAGCGTCTTGCGATGGTTCTTGGCCACCTTGTCGTCGACATTGCCGAGCCCGGTCGTGGCGACCGCAAATTGCGCGAGATCGCGGTTGCGCGCCGGCTCCATCAGCGTCCAGGCGGCAGCAAGGGCGGCGCGATCATAGCGCGCCTGATCGGCGCCTTTTTCAAAGCGTGCCTGAGCCTGGCGCGCCATCAAGACGACGTCATCCACCTGCGAGGCGGAAGTCTGATCCGAGCTATCGGTCGTTTGCTGTATCGCCATGGTTCATAGTGCTCTGTAAAGATGTGACGCGGCAAGACGGATTTGCCGGATTACGAGGAAGCAATGGCCATGGAGACCAGTGCGGCAGTCAAAGTCCTGATCATCATTGCTGCTGGTGCTGCCGTGTCCGGATTCGCCATATCATGGCAAGCCACTAGCAAGACCCGACAGTTCCTCGCCTGGATTGAAGCAACATATCCAGAGCAATGGGACGCATTGCCGTGGCATCACCGGCAATGGTTCCGGGGCCTTGCGATTGAAAGCCTCCGCCTTCACAGCCTAAAAGACGATAGCGAATTCGCGCAGCGATATGAGGAGATCAAACGTCTGCAGCGGTGGATGATCGCATTGATCATCGCAGGCTCCGCAGCGATCGGCATTGTCCTGTTCGGGACGCAGTTCGGCGGATGGTCCTTGTAGCCACCAGTGCGGGCCGTTGCTGGGTGCTCCGGTCAGAACCTGACCGTATCCAGCGCGCGTTGAACCTTCTCCTGCGGCCATCGGGTCACCGGGCCCGGACTTCCGCCGTCGGCGATGTTGGTGCCTTCGCCCGCCTCGTCCAGTATGACGCTTTGCCCGTTGTTCGACACGTCAAGCGCGCCGTCAAAGACTAGGACGCTGTAATTGCCGTCGAGCGGCCCGGCCCAGAAATCGGTGCCGCGCAGGCCCAGGGCCGGAACACGCGTTTGGATTTCAATGATGCTGTCGTCGGTCTTGATGAGACGGCCCGTCGTGAAACGAAACGCGCCGCCGGCAAAAAGTTTGAGGCGGTCGGCAATGCCGGGCTTGTTGAACACGAACTCGTCGATCTTAAGCTCGGCATTCTCGCCCAGCGTCAGGACCGTGCCGTCATCGAGTTCAACGACCAGCCGGGCGTTGGCGCCCGTCTTCACGACATCGAGGAGATGAACAGGCGACGCGGTTTGCAGCGGCCGCCTTTGACCCTCGCTCTCGACTTCGCAGCTCCCCTTGATGCGCAGGATCTGGCCAACCCGTTCGGCGGCAAACGCCTCGCCGGAAAGACCGACAAGCAAAGCCAAAAGGAAACCGAGTGCAATTGGTCGAACAGACATGGCGGCCCACTTTCATTCACGATGAGGCAAGTAAATCCAGACCGTCACCGTAATGGTCAGGATTTGTGAAGGCGAGTCGGCTGGGGCAATTTTACCTGCAACCGTTACCGTGCATCGTGGAATAGTCGGTTCATAGCCGCGTAAGACACTTGGCGGTAAAACACGTCAACGTGACAGTTCCGTCACGGGTGTCAGGAAGGGGGGCTTTCTTGCCTAAGATCGCACGTGGAGGCAGACGGCGAATGTCCCGGCGCCGAGCCTTGCTAGGCGCTTTTGTCCTTTCCTTCATTGCCTATCTGATTCCGCTGTTCAATATTCATGCCGGTCTGGTTCCGCTCGGCCTGACTTTGGTCGCGCTGGCCGAGCCCTCGGCGTTTTCGCTTGCCACACTGGCAGGAGCGCTGGCGATCCAGGCATTGGTCTTCGCACTGTTCTACTGGGCCTTGCGCGGTCGGCGCTGGCGGAACTGGCTGGCGCTGATCGTCGCCGCGCCGGTTCTCTTTTACGGCGCCAATTTTATGCTCCTCTACGCTATCCCGCTCATGGTGCTGGTTGAGCGTGACGCGCGGCCGGAGACCGGAGACCTTGAGAAGATTTGCAGCGTGCCCGGCGCGATCCTGGCCCAGGTGCATTCCGGCGCGGATCTCGGCCTTGAGCGGGCCGGCGAGGCGTGGGTCATACGCCAGGATGACCGGCTGCGCGCCGTTCTGACGATGCCGGGCTGCCGGCTTACACCCGTGGCGGCGCCGCGGGTCGGTTCGACCATGGATCATGTGGCGCCGGGCGGGCACCTGCTGTTTCGCGGTGACGATGGCCAGCTTGCCCATGCCGGACCGGAGCGGGCCGCCCCGCTTGCCGTTGCAGCGCCGGTGCCGGGAAAATACTGGAGCCCCATCCTGGCCGACGATGGCCGGACGCTGGCCTGGCTGGACCGGCAACCGGTCCAATCGGGCCCGCGACCCTATCGTCTACGCCTTCGCCATATGGACAGCTCCAGCGAGGAGGCAATCGCCTTGGACCTGCCGCCCCGCGATCAGTTTGAATTGATCGGCGCAGACACCGAAAGCAACCGCTTCACGCTTGCCCGTTTCCGCAACGGGATTCTCGCGATCGACAAGCAAGGGCGCACGATTGCCGGTCCGGTTTCGCCGCCGGGCGTCTATGATGCGCGCTGGGGCTTCCGCTGGCTGGACGGCGGCTGGGTGGCCTGGGACGGCTACCGCGAGGAAGGCCGTTCGCGCATCGTCTGGTCGCTGCCGGCAGGAAACGGCGAAGTCGTTATCCCGAGAGGCCGCAATATCGAGTCGCTCGCCGTTGACCCGGACGGGCGGCATATTGCCGTGTCTGTCGCGACGGGCCTCAGCATCGGCAGCACGAAAAGCGCGGTCTTCCTGTTTCGCGTAGCCGACGGACAGGAGTTGTTCCGCCGCTATCATCCGACATTCAGCCGCAACCGCCTGGCCTTTTTAGGCACGAATTATCTGGCCATGACCCGAAGCGAAAACGGTCAAAGCTTCATCGACGTCTATCGCGTTCCGTGAGGGCGCGGATCTGGAAAAATCGACATTCGCGTCTTTGATGTAATTGGCGCGCCCGGCGCATGGGCGCCGCCGGCATCGCCAACGACACGGCCGTCGTCCTCTACGGCGAAGGGATCCAGTTCGGCGTCTATGCCTGGTGTCGGCGTGCCGATCGAGCGCTAATACCAAAGGTCCTGACTCTTGATCCATATGATGGCCCAAAATCGTTCACCAGCAAGGCGCGTCCCGAGCGGTGATGCGGGGTATCGTTCGAGGGACGCAACGCTGTCCGGTGGGCGATTTTGGGCCACCGGAGGCCGGATTTATGCGGGTTTTGGATGTCGTTGCGATCGGCTTGTGGTACCCGTACCACCGAGCCAATCGCGCCTAACCAAAACCCGGATAAATGCCGGTCATATGGGTCAAGAGTCAGGACCTTTGGTATAAACCCGCCATGAAAGCAAAAGGCCGGCCAGGTTAGTGGCCGGCCTCTTAAATCGTTTGATCGACTTACTTGATCGACGCAAGCGCGGCCTTAAGGACCGGCTTCAATCCCTGGCTCGCATCGGTGATCTGGGTGATGCGTGCCTGCTCGGTCTCGCCGTCTGAAGGCAACAGGATCAGGCCCTGTTTCTCGCCTTCAGCCTGCAGTTCCGGATCGGCGGCCGCTTTGGAGATGGCGTCCCGCAGCGCGGCCGTCGCCTTCGGGTCCATGTCCGGCGGGCCGAAGAAACCACGATGCATCGCCAGCATATTGACGATCGCCTGGACACCGGCCTTCTTCTCGCCCTCCACGATCTCCAGCGCACTGGGAATATCCGGGTAGTCCGGATGCCGCTCGGTCCAGATCGTCAGGATCGGGTGCATGTCGCCGTTGGCGATGAGGGGAATAGTGTAGGTCCATGCGGTAAGCAGGCCGTCGCCATCGCCCTTGATAACGGCAACGCCCGTATCCGCCTGACCCTCGTAGCCGGTGACGATCTTGAGATCGAAATCCAGCGCGTCGGCCAGGATCGCCAAGGTATAGAAATCCTCGTCCGTGCCCTGCGAGGGGTTGATGAACGGGCGTTTCAGGTTCCGCACATCCTCGATGCTTCGGATCTCGTTCTTGCCGCCGACCACCATCACCCGGGGCTCGGTCGCGGCGCGCCCGAGATAGACGAACTTGGTCGCGTCGAACTGGACCGCCTCGCTGCCCGAAAGCTGCGCCAGGATCAGCGTGGGAACGCTGGTAAAGGCGATAGTCATACCATCGGGTTTCTGGACCCACAGATAATTCGTGCCCTTGACGCCGCCACCGCCCTTCTTGTTGACGATGCGCACTTCCTTGGCGCCGGTATATTTGGCGATGTATGGCCCGTACAGTCGGGCGTAACGGGTCATCCGACCACCCGGGCTGTTCGGTACGATCAGGGTAATGACCTTGCCGTCATAGAACCCCGACGCCGCCTGACTGGCGCCAGGAACGGCGAAGGCCGCCAAGGCAAGCACCAGCGCGCCAAGGATCGTGGTTTTCCAGATTGTTTTCATAACGCTTTCCTCCACTGTTTTGCTTGGATCGTTATTTTTCATCGTATTTCATCAGCTAACGAATCGGCACCCCCCTTAGTAATTGTTCACCAGTGGCTCCAGAACGCCGTGGTAGAGCTGGATATCGAGAACTTCCACGAACAGCACATAAACAATCACGACGAATATCGTGGTCACCACCAGAGCCTTCGCCCAATGGTAATGGCGGCTGAGCGACAGGTAGGCGAAGGTAAATATGAACACCGACGGGAAGGGACCAAGCAGCAGGAACAGCCCGACAAAGGCCAGTACCTTCCCGAATGCGAAGACTTCCCGCGAGAAAACCGAGAGATCGCCCGGTGCCGCGGGCGTTTCGGGCGACTGGTCGGCGGAAGACGCATCGTCGGCCTCCGCACCCTCGACCGGATTGATCCCCCGCCTGGTAAGAAATTCGAGCATGTCCACATGCAGCTCGTCGGGCGACCGCAGGTTCTGCCAGACCAGCTGCGCGCCGAGCAGGATAATGCCGAGCACGGAAATGGGGACCGGGACGAGCCGCGCGCGCGGGCTGTAGTCGAGGCTCAAGACCAGAATCCCGACGAAAAAGCACAGCAGTGCAACGGCGAGGATATTTTCCTGTGTAAGCCGTTTCATTCGCCGCCTCCAGCAACAGGCGCCACGGCCCGGTCACGCCGCCAGTTGCGGTAGAAGGGCATCACCGTCGTTACGATAATGAAGATGAACATGATCAGGGTTATCGGCCGGGTGAAGATGAACGTATCGCCGTAGAGCGTCAGCGAGATATGCAGATTGCGCTCGATCATCTCGGCCAGGACCATGCCGATCACCATGTTGGCTCGCGAATAATTGTATTTCTCCATGATGTAGCCGATGAAGCCGAAAATGGCGGCGACGATTACATCCTCGACATGGCCGCGGGTTGCGAAGGCGCCGATGAAGCAGACCGACAGGACAAGCGGCACCATGATGTTCGCGTTCATCGCCGGCAGCCGCGCGAGATACGGCGAGGCGACCAACCCGATCAGGGTCGTCATCGCATTGGCCAGAACGATGATCCACATCATGCCGAATACGAGATCGAGATTGTTCGTCAGCATCTGCGGCCCGGGGGTGACCCCCATGCTGACGAAAGCAATCAGCAGGATCGCCATGCTTTCCCCGCCCGGAATGCCGAAGGCCAGGGTCGGCATCAGCCCGCCGCCCTCGTTGGCGCCGACCGTGGCGTCCGGCGCGATCACCCCTTCGATCGCGCCATGGCCGAATTTCTCAGGCGTTTTGGATGTCTGCACCGCCTGCGCATAGGCCGCTATCCCGCCGACGCTGGCGCCGATCCCGGGCAATACCCCGATCCATACGCCCAGCAGGCTGGACCGCGCGACCAGCCACCAGTGCCGGAAGGCGTCCTTCACACCGTCCATGACCGTGCTGCGCTGCTCCGTGACGTCGCGATCGAGAATCGAGCCACCCTTGACAAAGAGTTTCATCATCTCGGCCACGGCGAACAGGCCAATCATGGCGACCGGGAAGGAAATGCCGTCGAGCAGGAAGATGCTGTCGAAGGTGAAGCGCGGCGTCGCTGTTACCGGGTCCATGCCGACGAAGGCAATGAGCACGCCGATACAGGCCGCCACGAGCCCCTTCAGAAGCGAGCCTTCGCTGAAGGTCGCTATGATGGTCAGCCCCCACAGCGCCATCATCAGATATTCGCTCGGCCCCAGAAACAGCATGATCGGGCGCACGATCGGGATGCTGACCGCCAGGAAGATCGCGCCCAGAATGCCGCCCAGCAGCGCGGCCGTCGCCGAAGCGCCCAGCGCCCGGCTGGCATGGCCCTGCTGCGTCAGCGGATAACCGTCGAAGATAAGCGCGAGGCTCTTGGCCGCCCCCGGCACCTTGAACAGGATGCCGGTTACCGAGCTGCCCCAGATCGTCGCGATATGGGCGCCGAGCAGAAGCGCGAGCATCGCCGCAGTCTCGTAACCGTAGGCGAAGGGCAGCAGCAGCGCCATGGCCACGATGCCGCCGAGGCCGGGCAGGATGCCGACAATGAGGCCATAAACCACGCCGATGAACATGAAGGTCATCGCTTGTGGCGTCAGCAGCATTGCCAGACCGCCGCCGATCGCTTCAATCATTCGCTTCCTCCCGCGAAACCGGTTTTGCCCGGCCTTCACGCCTGCCTTTGGCGGCAGTTTTATCCGTATTTTCGCCGCGCTCTGGGCGCGGCGGCCTTTTTGTCAAGCCACCGGCTTGGGCGCCCACTCGCCAATGTGGAGAGCAATCGGCGCGCCTTTCAAACAGCTACGTCACCTTTCCCAAAAGTCTGACGACATCCGTTTGATTATCGATCATCGGCTTGGGGAAAATTATCGTAATTGCGTCCGTCGGGCATGTTGAATCGCACAACCCGCAGTACCAGCACTCGTCCGGGTAAGCGATGACAGGCATCGTTTCCTTGTTGTCTTCTTCCTTATAGATGACATCCCCCGGGCAAATCCAATCGCACAGGTTGCAGCATATGCACAGCTTCTCATCAATCCTGATGGGATTGAAAACATCTGGTTTAGGTTGTGGCAGCATATTCAGCCCTCCGTTGCGAACTGCTTTGCGACCGACGCGCAAAACTGTGCGATAGCGGTAAACATGCATCCACCGCGCGAACGGATGGGCTATCGTCTTCACCCTTCTCAACAACAACAAATTTCAACCACTTGTCATTGTCGGGTTCAGGAAAATCGATCCGCCGGTGCGCCGACCGGGTCCGGGTTTCCTCTCGGGCGCCGGCCGCGGTGGTCATGATTTCCGCGTTCAGCCGGACACTTCGCGCTTCCTGCACGCGCATCGCGCCATGAAGGTCATCGGCGGCGAGCTCATCCTCCCGCTTCGCCAGCGCCACCAACGTGTTGAGCGCAAGATCAAGGCCCCTTTTGGAACGCCGGACACCGACATAATCGGTCACGGTCTGGCGGATCTCGTCCTCGAATGTTTTCCATGGCAAGCCATCGGGACGCTGCATCGACGCTTCGGCGCGCCGGCGGATCGTGTCGGCGCCTTCCCAGTCAATGTCCGGCAATGCACCTTGCGCTGCGCGGATCCGCTCAACGGCCCCCTCGCCGGCGATATGGCCAAGCACGGCTGCACCGGCGATGCCGCCGCTCACCGTGGCGCAGTCGCCGGCGGCAAACAGCCCTTCGACCGACGTCTCGCCCCTGGTGTCGACGGCCAGTCCGCTGCCGCGGAAATAGACGCCGCTCCGGCGAATCGACAGTTCCGAGATCGAAATCTCGATGACGTTGTCGCGGAAATTCAGCCCCTTTTGCTGATAGAAAGCCGGCAGCGTATAGCGGTCAATCTGGAGCGTTTGCTCCATATGGTCGAGTTCGTCGTCGGGAAGATGCCGGCAATCGACATAGATCGGACCATTTCCCAGGAGATATTCGTTGACGACCGCATCGGCGAGCACGGCGCGCCGCGCATTCTCGCCTTTCTTGTCATATTTGAACATGAAACGGTTGCCGTCCTTGTCCAGGAAATAGGCACCCAGACTGACAAGAGCGTTCAGACCCTGCGCGGAAAATCCCTTGGGCGTCAAAGTCGTTTCGACAAATTCCATGTTGGCGAGCGAGGCGCCGGCACGATATCCCATGGCCTGCGCGTCACCCGTATTATAAGGGAAGTGCCAGCTGTCGAAGGCCAGGCCCGAAGCGTTCAGCGAAATGCGATTGACGTCACCGGCGGTTAGCGCGACTGCCTTCGCCCGGATTGCCGTCCAGGCACCGGTACGGAAATTGAAGGCGAGTGCGCCATAGGCCGCATTGTCCTTGACAAGCAGCTGCACCGCCATGGTGCGCATCAGCACCGTCGCCTTTCCGGCCCGCACATGTTTGCCGATGCGGCGCTTGAAATCGGTTCCGTCAAAATTGATGTGATAGGCGCCGGGCAGGCCGAACGATGGATGGCGGGCGTAAGTACCGGTTCGCGGATCCTTGAAATCGACACCCATGCCTTCGATCTTGCGCAGAATCCTCGGCATTTCGTGGATGACCCGCCCGGCGACTTCGATGTCGACGATGCCGTCGGTCAGTCCAGGAAGATGTTTGATAAGAAATTCCGGGGTGTCCCACTCAGGACCACTTTCCATGACGGTGAGATAGTGATCGACGCCGCAGCCGACGCTGCCGCAATTGTCAAGCAATCGGCCTTTTTCGCAGACCGTCACATTCAAACCTGCTTCCAGCGCGGGAATAGCGGCCATGCTGCCTGCTACCCCGCCGCCGATCACAAGCAGGTCGGTATCGACTGTATGCCACTCACCATTCATTCAGCAGCCTCCCGCTAACGGTTTTCGATCAGGGCGCCGGCCGGTGGGCCTGATGCGGACCAGCGCCGGTACGTGACTGTCACATAAAATGAGAGGTGTTGTCACACCAACTCGGCATCGTCACCAAGACGCACGTCTCGCTTCAACTGACATGGTTCCAGGCTCCCCTTCAGCATCTTGTTGGAGGCCTTGGACGCAACTCATCGATCAGCCGTTTGGAACGTGACCTTGCGACCAGGGCGGACGACCTCGGCACCGATCTTCGCCTGTTTCTCCCCCAGCGTGGTCAGCAACCAGCGCCTGTTCTGTTTGGCCAGGGCCAATGTCCGTTCCGGGCCACAAACAGAAGTCGGGCGCTGCGCTGATGATGTCCGTATTGCACCCAATAGCAGACATAAATCGCGGAAAAACGGACATCGCGTTCGAAGGGTCAGTTTTGTGTTTAAAACCGCCTGCTCAGCGATCGTCAATTGACCGCCGCAGATCGCCAAGGCGAACATTCGGCACAGTTTATCGA
>CALZIL010000097.1 GCA_945787495.1 uncultured Afifella sp.
GCAAGGCGGATTTTACTACCGCGCAAAAGGGCGGGGATAAGTTTTTTGACATTTTTTTCACCGGTGATTTACTTAGCAATTACAGCATGATAGCGCAACATCCAATAACGCGTTGCTGGTCCGGGATCCATTCTTACCACTGTCATCCTCTGGCTTGACCGGAGGAACGGACTCAACTTTGTGCGGCGGCAACCCGATGGTCCGGTCAAGCCGGACCATGACAGTAGAGAGGGATCGAATGATGACAGTAGGGGAAGCCGCCTGTCCCGCGTCACCGGCACGCAGCCGCCAAAGACCAAGGGGACGTCGGCCCTGTCCCCGGAGCGTCCGGCGTGCACACTGGGCCTCTCATGCGATCGGGCAAGGGGAGATTAGCATGGGGTGGAAAAGTTTGAGTTTTTCCTTTTGGATTTACACTCATCAATGAAGTAGGCGATACCTCAACACTTCCGTTTTCGGGCGTAATCCAGACGTTGAAGGCAACGCGCCGCATGTCCGCTAAGTGCCAAAAACAGACATCATGCCAGTTGCTCGAATGGCAGCAGAGCGGACGAAATTGACATTACCCGGGCCGGTCTATGTGCCTGCTGTTGGTGATTTGTCCTGCCAGAGTTTGCTTCTACAAGACATCGTTCGCATCGATGAGCGGCGATAAGGTCTGCACTCACGCTTCATCCTGAAGTGACGCGACGGTTTCGTTTCGCCCACGCGCGTTGATCAACCACTACCTTCGCTGTTGCCATAAGAACTAATAAGCAAAGCGCAGCCTTCGACACGGTTTCCATGGTTCCCTCGATCAGGATGGCATGAACCACGCTCCCAATGACGGTCACTGTCACAAAAGCTGTGTGACCAAGCCGCCAAGTACGCGGCCGCAGCGGCAATCGCCGTCGGAGCATTCCCAGAAGCGCGGCCGCGAAGATCGTCCACATCGCGAAAACACCCCAGGCGGAAAACGGTGTTGGCGATGCAAAGAGAAGGGCGTCGATCACGTCAGGCGGGCTGGTGATCCAAAGGCCCGCCACGTGGGTCGATACCGCTGCGACCAAGGCGCCTCCGACCCAACGATGTATTCGTCGCCCGCCCTGTGCTGTTAGGCCCGGCAGGTAACCGCCCGCCAGCAAAGGCTGTATGAGCAAGAGAACCATCGCAACAATCCCGGCGAACCCAGCGGTGATGTATACTGGATCGCGCCAAGCCAGCAGCGAGCTCTCTGCCGCCGCGGAAATCGGGACAGCTACGGCGATCGCGAGGCCCCCCCAGATCAAGGATGAGCGGGCTCGGCTCATACCCCTTTGAGCCTGCCTCTATCAGACGGGCTGAAGGACGAAGTGTGCGCTTAGGCTGGTATCTTTAGAGCTTGGCATGACTGGGCGCAGGAAGACGGTTTCGAAGTCGTCGCTGTCATAAGCGAGGTGTCCGTGTGGCTGGCCGAAGGCGGGCACAATCTGCGGCATCTCCAGGCGGAATTCTCCGTTTGCGTCGGTGAGCGTGGCTCCATGGCTATGCGGGTCGCGTTCGTGCCCTTCGGTAGTGTGTGCCCAGATTTGGATTCTTTGGCCTACAAGCGGGGCTCCATCGCCCGCGCGGCGTACGGTTCCCGTCATCCAAAAGCCACCTCCGCCAATCCGATCCACGATCGGAGCGCCGGGTAGGTAGTTGTTGGAACCACCCCGCATCGATGGCGTGGGTGCAAGGCCTTGGGCACGCGTTGCGATAAGGTGGCCCGAAAGCCCTGTCGCGACGATAGCGCCGCTTGCCACAAGGAGGGATCGACGGGTGTACATGAAGGTGCGCATATTGGCTTCTCCAATCAAACAAGTGGTTGCTTGGCCAACCTGACGGTGATCAACTCAAATGTTTCTTAAAGAATGCAATCGTGCGATCCCAAGCAATCTTGGCCTGTTCCATGTCGTAACGCGGCGTCGAATTATTGTGGAACCCATGTCGAGTGCCTGGATATGTATGCATTTCGAAGGTCGCATTGTTAGCCTTCAAGGCTGCCTCATAGTCAGCGCGCATGGCGTTGATGCGCTTGTCGTCTTCGGCGTAGTGGATCAACAAGGGGGCCTGAATTTTTGAAACGTCGTCGGCTTTCGCCGCAGCCCCATAAAATGGTGCACCGGCATTGAGATCTGAACCCATGGCAACTGCCAATGCGTTTACAACTCCCCCGCCATAGCAAAATCCGGTTGCTCCCAACTTGCCATTGGACAGGCTATGAGTCTTCAGCCACTTTGCGCTGTTCAGCAGGTCAGTGAACAGTTTTGCCCTGTCCAACGACTTCTGCATGATCTTGCCGTCATCATCGTTGCCAGGATAGCCACCTATCGGCGCCAACCCGTCAGGAGCAAGTGCCAGGAAGCCTTCAGTAGCTGCGCGTCGCGCCACGTCTTCAATGTGCGGATTAAGTCCTCGATTCTCGTGGATAATGATGACAGATGGGAATGGCCCGTCTCCGATTGGCTGCACCAGGTAACCGCGCATTTTGCCGGATGTCCCACCTGGACTGTCATAATCGACGTAATTCGCCTTGATGCGTTTGTCGGTGAACGAAATCATTTGTGCCTTGGCATATGACGGCAACAAAGCCTGGGCCATGGCAAGTCCAGAACCGCCCACTACCGCAATTGCTGCCGCTTTGTCGAGAAACTCCCTGCGGGTCATCGGACTGTGGCAGTATTCGTCATAAAGGTCGTAGATGCGCGGATCGATTTGGTCTGTTGTCATGGAAACGCTCCTGAGTTTGCAGTTACAACAGCCCCTTCTTGACTAGCCTGTGAATTAAACACCGGGGACAGACCGACGTACAATGAAATTTCCGTAACATTTGTTTTGGTGAATTCGGGAAACTGCTCATTGCTGACCTGGTTTTTAAAGTCCGCTATGGGCTCGGTGCTGCCGACCGTTATGTTTTTTCGGTAGTCCGCTTAGGGTCATAATGCGACATGCGCGCTGAAGCGCGCGACGTCCGCTCTTCGGTTTGATTCAGACATTCGCGAATAGCCTCGCACCACCCCCTCCCCGCCCCTGACTTTCCCCGCCATCCGTCCTAAACTCAGGCCCCAGCCCGACACGCAGCAACGGAGGCCGCAATGGACGGTATTGTCATCTGCTACGCCTATGGCGGCGCCTTGATGGCAATGGGGCGGCGTGGCAGCGGGTTATTGACACCTTTCTGGCCGCCATCGCCGCCGACCCGGACGTCCAGGGCCGCAGCAGCCATTCCTCATTCCCGTCAGTGTCGGGCCGACCACAATAAGGGGACTTGACGGTGACAGGTCCGGACGATCATGACGCTGACTCCCTGATATGCAGCCATGCGTTCCATCGTGACCGGCCGGTTCTGTTCGTGTACCGCGAGGCGGACGGGTTCTGGACGTTCACATGCGGCCAATCCGATCATTTGAAGAAGCAAGACGTCTTGCCGGTCTGCCACTGTTGCGCGCTTGCTGAAAACGGCCTGGCCGATGATCTTGGCGACCTGCCAAAGGGATACGAAGCCAGGCGAAGCAGTTCCTCCGAACGCTGGCGAATTTCGCCGGCACCGACCACGCAATAATCTTGATGGCCGCCATTGCTGAATTTGGCCGCCCCTGACTTTCCCCGCCATCCGCCCTAAACTCCCAGCCCAAGACGCAAAAAGGGAGGCCACAATGGACGGGATTGTCATTCGCTATGCCTATGACGGTGACGAGGCGGCGTGGCAGCGGGTCATCGACGGCTTTCTGGCCGCCATCGCCGCCGATCCGCAGGTCCAGGGCCGCTTCCGCTATGTCGTGACGGTCGGCACCGACGGCGTTGCCCGCACCCATATCGGCCGCTGGGACAGCGAGGAAACCTTGCAGACGCTGCAGGGGCGCGACTATTTCGCGACGTTTTCAGCCGCCGTTCAGGGCTTTGCCGGCGACACGCTGGAGGCGACCCGCATGCACGTCTATGGCGAAACCGGCTGAGCGCGGGGTTGTGATTTATCGTCATCCTCCGGCTTGACCGGAGGACCCAGCGCAAAACCTGTCGAGCGCAGCAAGACGCTTTTCCGGGTCGTCGGGTCGCGCTACGCTCGCCCGAGGATGACGGTGGACGAGGAGACAATCATGGTGAGAGTGCTGATAGCCGCTGTCCTGCTGGCGTCGGCCGCGCCGGTGCTGGCGCAGCAATCGACGCGCGAGGAGGCCGGATACAAACTGGCGCAGGCGGTCTGTGCCGAGTGCCACGGGGTTGAGCCCGAAGAACGGATTTCGCCAAATATGGACGTGCCGACATTTTACGACGTGGCCAACAAGCCCGGAATAACGATTGTCGCCCTGTCCGTCTGGTTCCGGACACCGCACCCGACAATGCCGAACTATGTCATCAGGGAAGACGAAACGTCGGATTTGAGCGCCTATATCCTCAGCCTGAAAATCCAATGACCGGACACGGCCTCTGAAAGCAGCAGCCGCCCTCACGGACAGATCCGCACCTCGCCGATGCGCGTGCAGCCGGGCGGGTCGTTGGGCCGCGGGCCCTTCACCTTGCGGCCGCAACCGGGCAGGGCGAAAACGCCGGGGCCGCCCTTGGGCGCGTTGCGCGTCACGCCGGGCCCGCAACCGCGCGACTTGCGCTCGGTCCCCGGCGTGATGACCTTCATCCGGTGCGCCGGGATGTGCGGGTCACGGACGCCGCCCGGCGGGGTGGTGTGTGGCACCACACGCGGCGTGGTGACGCGCGGGATCTGCAGATTGGTGGTGCCGCCGCCCGCCGCCGCCTCGGGCATCGCCAGGGCGAGCGCAAGCGCAAGACCGGGCAGGATGGCGAGAACCTTGCGCGCCGGGCCGGCCATGTCAGCGTTTCCGCTTCTTGCCGCCGCCGCGCCCGCCGCGCCCGCCGCGCCCTGAACTCAGCGGCACCTCGGTGCGGCCGACGGTCATCTCGTCAAGGCTGTTCTTGCGCACGCGCGAGGCCGCGCCACTGGGCCGCGCCGCCTTGCCGGCGCGCCGTGCCCGCGTGTTCTCAAGGCCGGTATCGCGCGCTAAGGGATCGTCGGCGATGGCGAGATCCAACTCTTCCAGCCGCTTGATCTCGTCGCGCAGCCGCGCCGCCTCCTCGAACTCCAGATCGGCGGCGGCGTTGCGCATGCGTTTTTCCAGATCGGCGATATGGGCGACGAGGTTGTGGCCGATCAGCGGCGCGCCGTCGGCGGTCGTCTCGCCAGAAATGCCCTTGCCGACGCGGACATGGTCGCGCTCATAGACGCTGTCCAGAATATCCGCGATATGCGCCTTGACGGTGGCCGGCGTGATGCCGTGTTCGGCGTTCCAGGCGGCCTGCTTCTCGCGCCGCCGGTCGGTCTCCGCGATCGCCCGCTCCATCGAACCGGTGATGTGGTCGGCGTAGAGCACGACGCGGCCGTCGACATTGCGCGCCGCCCGGCCGATGGTCTGCACCAGCGAGGTTTCGGAGCGCAGAAACCCCTCCTTGTCGGCGTCGAGAATTGCAACCAACGCGCATTCGGGAATGTCGAGGCCCTCGCGCAACAGGTTGATGCCGACCAGCACGTCGAAGACGCCCAGGCGCAGATCGCGGATGATCTCGATACGCTCCAGCGTGTCGATGTCGGAATGCATGTAGCGCACGCGCACGCCGTGCTCGTGCAGATATTCGGTCAGGTCCTCCGCCATGCGCTTGGTCAGCGTCGTCACCAGCGCCCGGTAGCCGGCCGCCGCCGTCTCCTTGACCGCGCCGAGCAGATCGTCGACCTGGCTGGTGGCCGGGCGGATTTCCACCGGCGGATCGATCAGCCCGGTCGGACGGATCACCTGTTCGGTGAAAACGCCGCCGGTCTGGCCCATCTCCCAGCCGCCCGGCGTCGCCGAGACACAGGTCGTCTGCGGCCGCATGGCGTCCCATTCCTCAAACCGCAGCGGCCGGTTGTCCATGCAGGACGGCAGCCGGAAGCCGTATTCGGCCAGCGTCGCCTTGCGCCGGAAATCGCCGCGATACATGGCGCCGAGCTGCGGGATGGTGACATGGCTTTCATCGACAAAGACCAGCGCATTGTCCGGCAGATACTCAAACAGGGTCGGCGGCGGCTCGCCCGGCTTGCGGCCGGTCAGATAGCGCGAATAGTTCTCAATACCGGCGCAGGAGCCGGTCGCCGCCATCATCTCCAGGTCGAAGGTCGTGCGCTGCTCCAGCCGCTGCGCCTCCAGAAGCCGGCCGGCCTTGTTCAACTCCTCCAGCCGCCAGACGAGTTCCTCGCGGATCGACTTCATCGCCTGCTGCAGGGTCGGCTTGGGCGTCACGTAATGCGAATTGGCATAGACCTTGACCGATTTCAGATCGGCGGTTTTCTGCCCGGTCAGCGGATCGAGCTCGGTGATCGCCTCAACCTCGTCGCCGAACAGCGAGACGCGCCAGGCCCGGTCCTCAAGGTGGGCGGGAAAGATCTCCACGGTATCACCGCGCACGCGGAACGTGCCGCGGAAGAAATTGGCGTCCGAGCGGCGATATTGCAGCGCCACCAGATCGGCGAGCAATTGCCGCTGATCGATGCGGTCGCCGACCTCGATGGCAAACGTCATCGCCGTATAGGTCTCAACCGAGCCGATGCCGTAGATGCACGACACCGAGGCGACGATGACCACGTCATCGCGTTCCAGAAGCGAGCGCGTCGCCGAATGCCGCATCCGGTCGATCTGCTCGTTGATGGAGGATTCCTTTTCGATGAAGGTGTCGGTGCGCGGCACATAGGCTTCCGGCTGGTAGTAGTCGTAATAGGAGACGAAATATTCCACCGCATTGTCGGGGAAGAATTTCTTCATCTCGCCATAGAGCTGCGCCGCCAGCGTCTTGTTCGGCGCCAGGATCAGCGCCGGCCGCTGCGTCTCCTCGACCATCTTGGCCATGGTGTAGGTCTTGCCCGAACCGGTGACGCCGAGCAGCACCTGCGTCGCCTCGCCGGTCTCGCGCACCCCCGCCACCAGTTCGGCGATGGCCTGCGGCTGGTCGCCGGCCGGCTGGAATTCGCTGACCATTTTCAGCGCCACGCCGCCTTCCGATTTTTCCGGCCGTTCGGGACGATGCGGCGCCCAGGTGCCGGCCTTGAACTCGTCGCGGCCTTCCTCGATCAGCTTCGACAAAGCCTCGACCGTCGCCGTGACGCCTGATTCAGGCAGACCGGCCGCATCCTCCAGCGCCACGTCGAGTCCGGCCACCGGCATCAGACCGGCGCCGGCCCGTTCCTTCGCCGTCCCCGGCCCGCCGATCGAGGTGCCGCGCGCGGTCTTTAACGGGGCAGTTTTGCGGGATTTGGTTCCACCATCATTCTCGGGGCCCCTTGGTCGGGAATCGACCTGAGATCCTGGTTTTTTCGCCTTATCCCTGGATCCTCGGGTCAAGCCCGAGGATGACGGAGAAGACGGCTGCGGCGTCAAGGGTATCGACTGGTCGACCGCCCGCCGCCCCGTTTCCGGCGCTTTTCCGGGAATGTCGGCGTTGCGCCGGCCCTTCGCATCGAGACCGGCATCCGCTGTCCTGGCAATCTCATCGGCCCAATCAGCAACGGAACCCTTCAACGGCGCACCCTCAAGCGCCGCCTGCGGCGCCTCGGCAAAGCCGCCGGGATCGTGCCCCGCCTTGTCCGTGCCGCCGTTATCCCCGGGCTTGACCCGGGGAGCCGATTTCTTCGCAGAAGCCATGCCGCCAATATGGGACGCCAGGCTCGGTGTGGGAAGGGGTGGGATCGTACGTCAACGGGAATCGGGCGACCTCCGGGTCGGCAACAATTCTCAATCGGGTCCGGCCGTTGAATCACAGCCGTTATTTGGGCACGTTAGAATGAGAGCCATTTGGCAAATTTCGGGGTAGACAGCCGCCATGACCTACCGTCCCTTCCAGGACCGCTACGCGACCATGACCTACAATCGTTGCGGCAACAGCGGCCTGCTGCTCCCGGCCCTGTCGCTCGGGCTGTGGCACAATTTCGGCGAAGACGTGCCATTTGCCCTGTCCCGCGACATTTGCCGCGCCGCCTTTGACAGCGGCATCACCCATTTCGATCTGGCCAACAATTACGGCCCGCCGCCGGGCGCGGCCGAATCCGCCTTCGGCCGCATTCTGAGATCGGATTTCGCCGCCCACCGCGACGAGCTGATCATCTCCACAAAGGCCGGATATCTGATGTGGCCCGGCCCCTATGGCGAGTTCAGCAGCCGCAAATATCTGCGCGCCAGCCTCGACCAGAGCCTGAAGCGGCTCGGTCTCGACTATGTCGATATCTTCTATTCCCACCGCTACGATCCCGACACGCCGCTGGAAGAGACGATGGGCGCGCTCGACGCTGCGGTCCGGCAGGGCAAGGCGCTTTATGCCGGCATCTCGTCCTACAATTCCGAGCGGACCCGGCAGGCGGCAAAGATCCTGCGCGATCTCGGCACACCCTGCCTGATCCACCAGCCGAGCTATTCCATGATCAATCGCTGGATCGAGCGCGACGGGCTGCTCGATACGCTGGACGATGAGGGGATCGGCTCCATCGTCTTTTCGCCGCTCGCCCAGGGCATGTTGACGGACAAGTATCTGGCCGACATTCCCCAGGACAGCCGCGCCGCAAAGGGCAAGTCGCTGCGCAAATCCTTTCTGTCGGCCGACAATCTGGAGCGCATCCGCGCCCTCAACGCCATTGCCGAACGCCGCGGCCAATCGCTGGCGCAGATGGCGATCGCCTGGGTGTTGCGCGACGGCCGCGTGACCACGGCGCTGATCGGCGCCAGCCGGCCCGAACAGGTGACCAACAGCGTCGCGGCGCTGGAAAACAGTGAATTCACCGACGCCGAACTGGCCGAAATCGACGAGCACGCGGCGGAAGGCGACGTCAATTTGTGGGCCCGCTCATCGGAAACCGAGGGACCAGGGCGCTGACCACGCCGCCGATATGGGCCGGCGCAAGGGGTATGGGAAGAGCCGCACCTTAACGGGAATTGAAATGTCCGAACCAAACCGGGGAGCGGACGTCGCGGGCTTCGGCACGCAAGTCGGGATATGACCCGAGGCGGACATGAACCGGATTATCGCGGTCCGCGCGCACGCGTATCAGGCGGACGCTGAGTGCTGTCCGTCAATGTCGGGCTCCGTCGCGGCCTTTGCCGCCGCTACGATTGGGATTGGTGAACCTGCGGCAATTCCGATGGCTTGTTTTTCCTGGCGGCCGCTTTCCTGGTCGCGGTTTTCTTGGCCGCTGCTTTCTTGGCCGCTGCTTTCTTGGCTAATGCTTTCTTGGCTAATGCTTTCTTGGCCGCCGCTTTTTCGGCGTCGGCCTTCTCGGCGGCTTCCTTGTCGGCCGCCTCTTTGGCCAGACGCAGGGCCTTCAGCTTGGCAATTTGGTCCGCCCTCTCTTGCCGCGTTTTTTCCAATTCGGTCAGGGCCTGCTCGGCTTTCTTCTGTGTTGCGGTGAACTGTTCCTCGGCCCTCGATTTTACTGCGATTTGCATTTTGGTACTCCTTGATCGG
>CALZIL010000098.1 GCA_945787495.1 uncultured Afifella sp.
ACAGGCATCCTCGCCGGCACGCTCGACCAGCCGACCGGGCTTGCCACAATTGCCCATATCTTCGTGGCGGAGAAATGCGATTTCACCGAGATCGCCGACGATGCGCCGCAGTTTGCGGGGTCGTCCGAGGGCGCGATCGAAGGTGATGAACTCTGAGAAAGTATACGCCGTCATCTCCCGCCCCTTCCCCACTGTCATCCTCCGGCTTGACCGGAGGATCGTTAGCAACTTTGTGCGGCGGCAGGCCGATGGTCCGATCAAGTCGGACCATGACAGTGGTGGGGTGACGGCGTTCCGGCTTCGCTGCCCCTTGGCCGGGATGACGGCGCTCTAAAACACCCCGGCTTCCAGACCGGCGGCCATGGCCATGCCGAGTTCCAGGCAATCGTCGACAAACGCCTCGCGGAAGTCGCCGCGGCACAGCAGCGGCTCCTGCACGGCGCGCCAGCGCAGGCCGGTGACGATGGTCTCCACGCCGCGCCGCGTGCCGGTGCCGTCGTGGCCGGCGCGGATGTAGAGGGCGTAGGGCAGGCCTTGCGTCTTTTCCAGCAGCGGATAGTAGCAGCGGTCGAAGAAATCCTTCAGCGCACCGCTCATATAGCCAAGGTTTTCCGTCGTGCCGAGAATGACGGCCTGCGCCGCCAGGACATCGTCCGGGCCCGTGTCGAACGGTGATTTTGCAATGATTTCAACGCCTTCGGCCTCCGCCTGGCCGGCGCCCTCGACCACCGCGTCGCGCAACCTTTGCGTATTGGGCGAGGGAACATGGGCGATGATGAGCAGGCGTTTGTCCGGCATCTTTTTGCGCGTATTTTTTGTCCGAAAACCGGTTCCCACTTTTCGGAAATACGCGGCTATTCCCGCACGACCATGACCGAGCAGGCTATGTGGCGGACGACGCGGGCTGCGTTCGGGCCGATCAGGTAGTCGGCCAGTTCGGGCCGGTGCGAGCCCATGACGATGAGGTCGGCGCCGATCTTTTCAGCCGTCTCGATGATGCGCTGATAGATCGGGCCGTGGGTGATATGGCTGGTGACATCCTGGCCGGCCAGATGCTCGGCGATGAAGGCCTTCATATTGTCCTGAGCGCCTTCATTGATCTTTTCCTCATAGTCCTCCGGAAAATACTGGCGGACCATGCCATGGGAGAAGTCGGGAATGACGTTGACCAGATGCAACGCCGCGCCATAGGCCTCGCACAACGTAACGGCGACCGGCAAAGCCTTGTTCCATGAACTTTCCTGGGCGTGGTCGATGGGCAGAAGGATNCGATTCGGACCGTCTAACGGGTAAATGTTGAAGCCGATGACCGACAGCGAACTGGCGAAATCCGCCAGTCAGGGCGATCGTGACGCGTTCCAGCGGCTGCTGGAGCGGCATTACGACATGATCCATCGCGTCGCCTTGCGGTTCACCGGATCGACAACGGACGCGGAAGACATCGCCCAGGATGTGTGTCTGGCACTGGTGCGAAAAATCCAGGCGTTTCGCGGCGATGCGCTGTTTTCCACCTGGCTTTACCGGGTGGTAATCAATGCCTGCCGCGATTTTGCCCGGCGGCGCGCGACCTCGAAAGCGCTTGTGGAGAACTATGTGGCCTATCGCGAACTCGACGAAGCCGACCATGCCGACACGGAGGCGCGGCTCGACTGGTTGCAAGATGCCTGGCAGCGCCTGCCGGCGGATTTGCGCGAGACGGTTCTCCTCGTTGTCGCCGAAGATATGACACATGCTGAAGCGGGCGCGGTGCTCGATTGCGCCGAAGGCACCATCGCCTGGCGCATGTCGGCCGTCCGCAAGCAGTTGAAACTGGATCTGGTATCAGACCATGACGAGTGACATGGACAAGTTGAAGACACTGTTCGACCGGCAGGCCGCAACTGCGCCGAAGCCGGCGGCGAAGGACGCCGCGATTGGTGCGGCGATGGCGGCGTTCGATGAAGAGCATGACAAAAAACATGAGGGCGTGCGCCAAGGATCGCGGCTGATGGATCGTCTTACGGGTGCAGCAGATGCTGCCCGTGCAACCCTTTTGGGGAGACGACCCATGAAAATGTCCCACGTGCTGGCCGGCAGCGTCAGCGTTCTCGTACTCAGCCTCGCCGTTCTCAATACCAGCCAGTTCCAGACCCCCGGCGGCCCGGAAACCGGCGCCAGCAAACCCGATGACGCGCGCCTTGGTTCCGGCAAGGATTTGGATAAGGGTGAAGCAAAGCTTGAGGAACCGGCAAGATCGTCAGGTCAGGCAAGCTCGGCGGATCCGGCAGAGGCGCAGACGCAGACATCGGGCGCAAAGCCGACCGGCCGGCAAAATGCGGCGCCCGATGCGACATATGCGGATGACAAAAACGCCCCCTCCAGCGTTGTGGTCGATGGTCTTGCCGGGGCTCTGACAGGCCCGGTCACGCCGTCCGATAATGCCGCGATCGCCTCCAACGAGAAGGCGCGGCGGTCGGATGGTCAATACCGTGCTGAACGGGAGAAAGATGCGGTGCGGGGCCTGGGAATTGTCAGGAATAAACCCGGGCAGACCAAGACTGAGAACGGCCGGCCCCTGACAAAACAGCGTTTGGCGGCGAAGGTCGCGGAAGCTGAATCCTTCGAGCAAAGCCAGTTCGGCAACCGCGTCGCCGGCATTGTCGCGCCCGCGCCGGTCGGTGGCGACGAGATCGGGCGCCCGGAATACCGCGATCAGGGCCGCGACAAGTTTGAGACCGTGAAACCAAACCCGGTCAAGGTCACGACCGAGGAGCCGGTTTCGACCTTTTCCATCGACGTCGACACGGCCTCCTATTCCTTCATGCGCGCCGCCATCAACGATGGCGTGTTGCCGCAAAAGGATGCGGTGCGGGTGGAGGAGCTGATCAATTATTTCCCCTATGACTATGAGGGGCCTGACAGCCGCGAAGCGCCGTTCAAGGCGAGCGTTTCGGTTTTCGACACGCCGTGGAATGCCGAGACCAAGCTGATGCATGTCGGTATCAAGGGCTACCAGATCGATATGGCCGAAGCGCCGCGCGCCAATCTCGTCTTCCTGCTCGACACGTCCGGCTCGATGAATGCGGCCAACAAGCTGCCGCTTCTGATCAATTCCATGAAGCTGCTGCTCGACAGTCTGACGCCCGACGATACGGTGTCGATCGTCACCTATGCCGGCAGCGCCGGCACGGTGCTGGCGCCGACGAAGGTTTCCGAGAAAGGCAAGATCGTCGCGGCGCTGGAGCGGCTTCATTCGGGCGGCTCGACGGCGGGCGCGGAAGGTGTGCGCCAGGCCTACCGGTTGGCGGAACAGAATTTCGACGAAAACGGCGTCAACCGGGTGATCCTGGCGACCGATGGCGATTTCAATGTCGGCATCACCAATCCCGACGAGCTCAAGAGCTTTATCGAACGCAAGCGCAAGACCGGCATCTTCCTGTCCGTGCTGGGCTTCGGCATGGGCAATTACAACGATCAGCTCATGCAGACGCTGGCGCAAAACGGCAATGGCGCGGCGGCCTATATCGACACGCTGAGCGAAGCGCGCAAGGTGCTGGTGGAGGAAGCCGGCTCGACGCTGTTCCCGATCGCCAAGGACGTCAAGATCCAGATGGAGTTCAATCCGCAGACCGTTTCGGAGTACCGGCTGATCGGTTACGAGACGCGGCTCCTGAACCGCGAGGACTTCAACAATGACAAGATCGATGCTGGCGAGATCGGCGCCGGACATTCTGTCACGGCAATCTACGAACTGACGCTGAAAAACAGCCCGGCGCGACTTGTCGACAGCTTGCGCTATCAGAGCGAAACGACAATCGCCGATGATCCGAAAAGCAGCGAATACGGCTTTCTGAAAATTCGCTACAAGCTGCCGTCAGAAGACACCAGCAAGCTGATCACCGAAGCGATTGCGCCCGATACGCATGAAGCCGACGGCCGCGCGCCGCGCGAGGCGCGCTTTGCCGCCGCCGTTGCCGCCTTCGGCCAGATCCTGCGTGGCGGCCGCTATACCGGCGATTTCAGCCCTGACGACGTGATCGATCTGGCGCAATCGGCCAAAGGCGAAGACCGCTTCGGCTACCGGGCCGAATTCATCAATCTCGTCCGGCTGGCCAAATCGGCGGCGATGATGGAGCAGCTCAGGCGCCGTTGAAAGCAGAAGGCAGCGCGCCGAGCTGTGACCGGTGACCAATTCTGTGAGCCGCGGCAGGGCCGCGGTTCACATGCGCTTTTCAAGGATTTTGCGGTAGGGCCGGCGAAGCGGTTCCGGCAATTCGTCGGCATCCCAGAAGCCGATCAGAATGCCGTTGTCGGCCGGCCGGTCACGCATTTCGCGGATTTCATCCTCGGAGATCGCCGTGCGCTGCGAAACGCGCAGGGCCCAGCGCTTGAGCGCCGCATCCATTATCGCACGGATGTCTTCGCAATCGGGGTCGTCACCGAGATCGACGAACTCGTCCGGATCGGTTTCCAGGTCGAACAGCATCGGCCGAAAACCGTCCGCATGGACGTATTTCCAGCGTTCATCGGTGACCATGAACAGGCGGGAGTTGGAAAGCTCCGTGCCGAGCGCGCGGGCTGCGGGAAGCAGCGAATAGTCGTGTTCGCTGACGGCATGGAGCCGCCAGCTTTCCGGCATTTCGCCGCACAGAAAGGGCATCAGGGACAGGCCTTCCAGCCGGTGTGGCTGCGGGTCGCCGCCAAGCGCTTCAACGAAGGTCGGTAAAAGGTCGATCGACTCCGTCAACGCGTCGCAAACCGTGCCGCGGGCCGTGTCGGCGGCTTTTGAGGGATCATAGACGATCAGCGGGATTTTTACCGACGGTTCGTGGAAAAGGTCCTTTTCGCCGAGCCAGTGATCGCCGAGATAATCGCCATGGTCGGAGGTCAGCACGATCATCGTGTCGTCGAACAGGTCGCGCTCTTCCAAAAACCTGAAAAGCAAGCCGAGCTGATCGTCGATCTGCCTGATCAGGCCCATATAGGCCGGGATCGCGGCGTGGCGTACCTCATCGCGCGAAAACGCCCTGGCGACACGGTGATCCATGAAAGCACGGAACACCGGATGGGCGTGATTGCCACGCTCGATTTCGGCGCGCACCGGCGGCAGCACGTCGTCGGGGCCATAAAGGGCGTGATAGGGCGCCGGCACGATATAGGGCCAGTGCGGCTTGATATAGGAAAGATGCAAGCACCAGGGATCGTCGCCGGCTGAGGCGATGAAATCGATGGCGCGGCGGGTCATATAGGGCGTTTCGGAATGTTCATCGGGGATGCGGGCCGGCTTGCCGGCGTTCTTCAAAAACCAGCCTGACAGAAGCTCGCCATCGTCATCCGCCGCGGCATTGGCCCAATCGTGCCAGGGATTGTCGCCGTCATAGCCGAGTTTGCGCAGGTAGTCGTTGTAACACGGTTCGCGGTCGTCATGGCGCCCGTCGGGGCCGACACCATAAAGGCCGTCGTCGCGCTCGAAAGGCTCAAAACCGCATTCCGATACGAGGACGCCGATCTTCGATGCCGGGTCGATGCCGAGGCGGGCCATGCCCTCCGTATCGGCCCTCATATGGGTCTTGCCGACCAGTACCGTGCGCAGGCCGAGCGGGCGCAGATAGTCGCCCATGGTCATTTCGCCGACCTTGAGGGGCATATTGTTCCATGAGGCGCCGTGAGAGTGCACGTAACGGCCGGTATAAAAACACATGCGCGAAGCGCCGCAGATCGGCGACTGCGCATAGGCGCGCGAAAAGCGGACGCCGCGTGCCGCGAGCGCATCGATATTGGGTGTGTGCAAATGCGGATGGCCGGCGCAGCTCAGGTAATCGAACCGGAGCTGATCGCACATGATGAAAAGGATGTTTTTGACCGTGCGGTTCATCGGCCTTCAACGCGATCGTGCGCGGTGCCGGGACGGAGCGAGCATCGACGTCAAACCGCCTCGGCGGCTTCAAGGGCCGTGACGCGAACCCTGGTCTTTAGCTCGGCCTTGCAGAGTGCATGGAGGAAACAGGTCTGTTCCGACATATCGAGGGCAGTGCGGGCGAAATCATCTTCCTCGCTGGTCTTCAGATAGACATGAGTCTCGACCGGGTCGGTTTCGCCGGGCTTGCCGGTTCCGCCAGAAGCGCCGCCAAGCGAGAAATGCGTGTCCTGGATGATGCGGTATTCGGCCAGCGGCTTTTTGACGATCTTGGCGTAGCGGCCGAACTGGGTCATGAAACAAAAGCCGATGCCGGCCGAGATATAGCTTGCCGCGTCGGGCGCGCGGCCCTTGCCGCCGTTTTCTGGCGCTTCCTCGCACAGAAAATGGAAGATCGAGCCTCGCGGATTGTAAAGGTGCTGCTCGATTTCTTTCATCCCGTCGTCGCGCAGGGTGCAGATGCCGCGCACATGCAGAGTGCGGTCCTGGTTCTCCGCCAGGCTGGAACCTTGATAACTCGTCGTCTCGGCCGTTTGCGGCGTCATGCCATTGCGGTTGATCAGGCCCGACCAGTCGCCGCCTGCTGGCCGGGCGCCGTCGAACCGGTCGCCGGGATCGGCCAGAGCCGGCCGGCCGATCGGCAAGGCTCGCCCGGTTTCGATCGCGCCGCCATTGTGGGACAGGGTGAAATGGCTCTCAGTCGCCTCACGCATCAGGCCGCCCAGCGCCGAGGCGATGGTGGCGTCGCAGACAAGCTGAGTTAATGTTTCTCGCAACGCATCGCTTTTGATCCGCGCTTCCAGCTCGACGTTCCTGGCGCCGCCGATCATCGTGCCTTGCAGCGCCGAGCCCTGCATCGTGTAGTAATTGTCCTGGATGAGGGTGATGCCGCCGATGGCGATTTTCCGCTGTTCGGCCAGCGCCAGGACCTCGTTCATGGTGGAGGCGACCATGCCGGTGGTGAAAAACGCCAGAGGGCACGGCGCTTCGTCCTGGCCGTCGAGATAGGCGCCCTCGTCGCTGGCCAGACGCCAGACCGCGCCGCTGCGGGCCGAGGCGACCAGCGCCTCCTTCTGCATGGCGCTCAAGGACCGCACAGCGAGCCGCACGGCTTCGCCCTTGCGGATATCAGGGGCGGAAAAGCCGATCTCATCTTTGTTGGCAACGGGGAAGAAAAGCGGCTTGCCGGAGTCCTTCAGGGGATTGCTCATTTGCGTTTCTCCCGGCCCTGTTACGACCACGCCGATTGACGATTACCATATCAAGGTCGCGCACAAAATCCGCTGCGGCACCGGCGCGACTTGCCGGTTGCGGCTGACCTCGCCATAAAGCGCCAGTAACGCGCCGGCGGAGGCTGACGCGAAGGTACGGCGACGACATGACGAACAATCCCTACAGACCGCGCGACTGGCATTCGCATCCGCCGTCGATCTATCCCGATTACAAATCGACGGTGCTGCGCAATCCGAAAAAACCGCTGATCCCGATCCGTCAGTCGCTAACGGAGATAACCGGGCCGGTCTATGGCCATGACGCGGTTGGTCCGCTCGATCATGATCTGACAAAGAACGCGGCCAAGAACGGCGAGCCGATCGGCGAGCGCATCATTGTCACCGGGCGGGTTCTGGACGAGGACGGTCGGCCGGTGCCGAACACGCTGATCGAGATATGGCAGGCCAATGCCGCCGGGCGCTACATCCACGTCAAGGAAGTGCATGACGCGCCGCTTGATCCCAATTTTCTCGGCGCCGGGCGGTTCATGACCGACGAGAGCGGCCAGTACCGTTTCATCACCATCAAGCCGGGGTCCTATCCCTGGGGCAACCATGTCAATGCCTGGCGGCCGGCGCATATCCACTTTTCGCTGTTCGGTCAGGCTTTTGCGACGCGGCTGGTGACGCAGATGTATTTTGAGGGCGATCCGACCTTTGCCTATGATCCGATCTTCAATTCCATCCCCGACGAAGCGGCGCGTCAGCGCCTGGTGGCGAATTTCTCCATGGACCTGACCGAGCCGGAATGGGCGCATGCCTATGTTTTCGACATTGTGCTGCGCGGCCGGCACGCAACGCCGATGGAAGACTAAGATGACGACGCTGAAGCAAACACCATCGCAGACGCTGGGGCCGTTCTTCGCCTATGGGCTGACACCGGAACAATATGGCTACGCCCACCGCGGCATTGCCGGCAATACGCTGGCTGTGCCGGGCGTGCCGGGCGAGCATGTGCGGATCGAAGGCCGGATATTCGATGGCGCGGGCGCGCCGATTGACGATGCGATGATCGAAATCTGGCAGGCCGACACCGATGGCAACTACGCCGACGCGGATCGCGATGAGGCGGGCAGCACCGCTGCGTTTTCCGGATTTGGCCGCTGCGGCTCAGATGATGACGGCGGGTTCTGGTTTGTAACGATCAAGCCCGGCGCCATCGGCGACGGCCTGGCGCCGCATATCGGCGTCATCGTCCAGGCCCGTGGCATCCTCAACCACGCCTTTACGCGCATCTATTTCGCCGACGAGGCTGATGCCAATGGCGCCGATCCGGTGTTGAAAAGCGTCCCCGAAAACCGCCGGAACACCATGATCGCGGCGCGCAGCGAGGCGCCGGCCGGGCCGGTCTACCGCTTCGATATTCATATGCAGGGCGACGATGAAACCGTGTTTTTCGATGTCTGAACGGATATCGGCGCTGTGACGACGGCGTGCATCATCACCATTGCCATCACCGGCTCGGTGCCGCGCAAGGAACACAATCCGGCGGTGCCGGTCACCTTGTCGGAGCAGATAGACTCAACGCGCGAAGCGTTTGAAGCCGGCGCGGCGCTCGCCCATCTGCATGTGCGCAACGACGACGGAACGACGACCTCCGATCCGGACAAGTTCGCCACCTTGCAGGCCGGCATCCGCCAGCACTGCCCCGGCATGATCGTGCAGTTTTCCACCGGCGGGCGATCGGGCGAGGGCGCGGAACGCGGCGGCATGCTGCATCACCGGCCGGACATGGCGTCGCTGGCGACCGGCTCGGTCAACTTTCCGCTGCGCATTTACGAGAACTCGCCGGAACTGATCCGCGATCTGGCGCGAAAGATGCTCGACTACGACATCAAGCCGGAGATCGAGGCCTTCGATCTGTCGATGCTCTATCAGGCGCTGAACCTGGTCGATGAAGGCCTGATCAAGGCGCCGCTTCACATGCAATTCGTGCTTGGCGTCAAGAACGCCCTGCCGACCATTCGTCAGGCCTTCGACTTCATGGTGTCGGAACTGGACCGGCTGATGCCGGAGGCGACTTTCGTTGCCGCCGGAATCGGCCGCCACCAGCTTGAGGTCAATCGTTGGTGCCTTGAGACCGGTGGCCATTGCCGCACCGGGCTGGAGGACAATATTCGCTGGGACAAGACCCGCCTTGCCGCGTCCAATGCCGAACTGGTCGGGCGCGTCGCCGGTCTTTGCGCTGACTATGGCCGGCATCCGGCAAGCGCTAGCGAAGCGCGGGCGGTTTTGGGCTTGGGCGGCGTGGACGGCTGACACATTTCGGACGGGTGCAGGCGATCACATGGCGAAATTCCAGTCTCTAGAGGCGGCGATTGCCGACAATCTGCGCGACGGCGACAAGGTGGCCTTTGAAGGCTTTACCCATCTCATCCCGCATGCCGCCGCGCATGAGGCGATCCGCCAGGGCCGCAAGGATCTGACCCTGATCCGCATGACACCCGATATCGTCTACGACCAGATGATCGGCATGGGGTGCGCCAAAAAGCTGATCTTCTCCTTCGCCGGCAATCCCGGCGTCGGCCTGTTGCGGCGGTTGCGCGATGCGGTGGAAAATGGCTGGCCAAATCCGATCGAGATCGAGGAGCATTCCCATGCCGGCATGGCCAATGGCTACGAGGCCGGCGCCGCCGGTCTGCCCAGCGCCGTGTTCCGCGGCTATGTCGGCGCTGAACTGAAGCGCGTGAACGCCAATATCAAATCCGTCACCTGCCCGTTCAGCGGCGAGGAACTGGCCTGCGTGCCGGCGATCAATCCGGATGTCGGTGTCATCCACGCGCAGAAGGCCGACCGGCAGGGCAATGTTCTGATCGAGGGCATCATCGGCGTGCAGAAGGAGGCGGTGCTGGCGTCAAAACGCTCTGTCGTGACGGTCGAGGAGATCGTCGAGGATTTTTCCGACGTCCACCCGAATGCCTGCATTTTGCCCCATTGGACGACCAAGTCGATAGCCCATGTCCCCGGCGGCGCGCACCCATCCTATGCGCATGGCTATTATCCCCGCGACAACGCCACCTATCTGGCGTGGGATGCGATTTCGGCCGACCGCGATACGTTCCGCGACTGGATGACGGAAAACGTCCTGAAGGCCGGGCCGGATGTCTTCGCGGCCCGTATCAAGGGGCTGTGAGATGAGCAATTTCACGCCGGATGAGATGATGACCGTTGCCGCCGCCCGCGCGATGAAAAACGACGATGTCTGTTTCGTCGGCATCGGCGCGCCGTCGGCGGCGTGCAATCTGGCGCGACTGACCCACGCGCCGGATATCACGCTGATCTATGAGAGCGGCACGATCGGCACCAGGCCCGATATTCTGCCATTATCGATCGGCGATGGCGAATTGTGCGACACGGCGCTGACGACGGTGCCGGTGGTGGAGATGTTCCGCTACTGGCTGCAGGGAGGACGGATCACCGTCGGCTTTCTCGGCGCGGCGCAGCTCGACAAGTTCGGCAACATCAATACGACAGTGGTCGGTGACTATCATCGACCCAAGGTGCGGCTGCCTGGCGGTGGCGGCGCGCCGGAAATCGCCGTCTCGTGCGGGGAGATCTTCATCACCATGAAGCAGTCGAAGCGCGGCTT
>CALZIL010000099.1 GCA_945787495.1 uncultured Afifella sp.
CCCTCCGGCGCATCTGGGATGACACGGGCGGACCGGCTGGCGGTGGAGGCGGAGCTGGACGCGGTCCTTGCAGCGCAGGCGCAGGCCAACAATCCGGCCGAAGCGGAGCGACTGAAAGCGCGCGCGGCGTATTTGAGACGGCTGGCCGGGCAGCATGGTGCGCAAGCCGAAGCGGACATTGAGGCAGCCAGCAAGACAGCGAATTAGCCGTATCGGCTGCGGGCAGGGGACGAAACGGCAAATCGGTCAAGTGGTGACCATTTTTGCAAGACAGATCGCGCCTAACGGGCATACCACCGGATAAAGACCATGGACGAATTCCATAAGATCAGGCGTCTGCCGCCTTACGTTTTTGAACAGGTCAACCGGCTCAAGGCCCGGGCCAGGGCCGATGGCGCCGACATCATCGATCTTGGCATGGGCAATCCGGACCTGCCGACGCCCCAGCATATTCTCGACAAACTCGTGGAGACGGTCGCCAAACCGCGCACCAACCGCTATTCGGCCTCGCGCGGCATCCCCGGCCTGAGGCGCGCGCAAGCGGCTTATTACAGCCGCCGGTTCGGCGTGAAGGTCGATCCTGAAACACAGGTTGTGGCCACTATTGGCTCCAAGGAGGGCTTTGCGAATATGGCCCAGGCCATCACCGCGCCCGGCGATGTCGTCCTTGTTCCCAATCCCAGCTACCCCATTCACGGTTTCGGCTTCCTCATGGTCGGCGGCGCGATCCGGCATGTGCCGGCCGAGCCGGGGCCGGAATTCTTTCACGCGCTTGAGCGGGCTGTGCATCATTCGGTGCCGAAACCGATCGCCGTTGTGTTGTGCTATCCGGCCAACCCGACCGCCTATGTGGCGGATCTGGAGTTTTTCCGCGACGCCGTCCGCTTTGCCAGGCAGCACGACATCTTCCTGCTGTCGGACCTGGCCTATGCCGAGGTCTATTTCGACGATGACAATCCGCCGCCATCGGTGCTTCAGGTGCCGGACGCCATGGATGTGACGGTTGAATTCACGTCGATGTCAAAAACGTTCTCCATGGCCGGCCTGAGAATGGGATTTGCGGTCGGCAACGAGCGCCTGATATCGGCGCTGGCGCGGGTGAAATCCTATCTGGATTACGGCGCCTATACGCCTATCCAGGTGGCCGCCGCGGCGGCGTTGACCGGCCCGGAAGACTGCATTGTGGAGATGCGCGATACCTATCGCAAGCGCCGCGATATCCTGGTGGAATCCTTTTCGCGGGCCGGCTGGGACATTCCGGCACCATCGGCAAGCATGTTTGCCTGGGCGCCGGTGCCGGAAAAATTCCGTGCGCTGGGCAGCCTGCATTTTTCCAAACTGCTGATCGAAAAGGCCGACCTGGCCGTAGCGCCGGGTTTAGGCTTTGGCGAGCATGGCGACGACTTTGTCAGGATCGCGCTTGTGGAAAACGAGCAGCGGATCCGTCAGGCGGCCCGAAACGTCGCCCGTTTTCTTGCATCCGCCGACGAAACTCTGCACAACGTCATTCCGCTCAGCGCAAATCGCTGAGATATTTTGCGGGTATAAATCTGGAGACAGGATCGGACGATGGAAGGCCCGCTGCGGCTCGGCATTGCGGGACTGGGAACGGTCGGCGCGTCCGTTGTCCAGATTCTGCGCCGGCATGAAAATGACTTGTCGGCGCAGGCCGGGCGGGCGATCAAACTGGCCGCAGTGTGCGCCCGCGACCGGTCGCGTGATCGCGGCGTTCCGCTTGACGGCGTCGCCTGGTTTGATGATCCGGTCGCGCTTGCCAAATCAGACGATATCGACGTTTTCGTCGAACTGATCGGCGGTGAGGACGGCGTTGCGCTGGAAAGCGTGCGCGCCGCGCTTGACTCCGGCCATGGTGTCGTGACGGCCAACAAAGCACTGCTGGCCTCGCATGGCGTCGATCTGGCGTTGATCGCCGAGGCCCATGACGCGCCGCTGGCCTTTGAAGCGGCGGTGGGCGGCGGGATTCCGATTATCAAGGCGCTGCGCGAGGCGCTGGCCGGCAATCACATCACACGGCTGTTCGGGATTCTCAACGGCACCTGCAACTACATCCTGACCCGTATGGAAGAGGACGGGCTGACATTCGGCGAATGTCTGGAGGATGCGCAACGGCTCGGCTACGCGGAAGCTGACCCGACATTCGACGTGGAGGGGCTGGATACGGCGCATAAACTGGCGATCCTGACCAGCATTGCCTTCGGCACACGGATCGACAAGGACGCGATCTTCGTGGAAGGCATCTCGGCGATTGAGCCGGAAGACATCGCCGCGGCCGACGAACTTGGCTACCGCATCAAGCTGCTTGGCGTCGCCCAGCAGACCGAAAGCGGCATCGAGCAAAGAGTGCATCCGACCATGGTGCCGCGCGATTCCACCATTGCCCGCGTTTCCGGTGTGACCAATGCGGTTGCGGTGGAAGGCGATTCCATCGGATCGGTGATGTTGTCGGGGCCCGGCGCCGGCGGTTCGGCCACGGCATCGGCGGTGGTTGGTGACATTCTGGATATCGCCCGCGGTATCAAGGTGCCGCCGCTGGGGCGTCCGGCGGCGAGCCTTGAGCCTTACCGGCGGGCGAAAATGCGCGCCCATGAGGGCGGCTATTATCTGCGGCTGATGGTGCGCGACAGACCCGGCGCCTTTGCCGCCATCGCCAGATGCATGGCCGATGCCGAGATATCGCTGGAATCGATCGTGCAGCGAAACCGGCCGCCGAAATCGGCGCCGCGCAGCCATGATGATGAGGCGCAGGCGGTCACGATCATCACTTACGAGACCACCGAAGCCGCCGTTCGCTCCGCGCTTGAGCGGATCGAGTCGGAAGGCCAAATTTCCGGTAAACCGAATCTGATCCGGATCGAGCGGCTCTGATCGGATGATGGTCGTAGTCTGAGAAAGGACTTTTATGGCTGCCAAAAAGAAAGTGATGGATCGGGTCCTGACGCTGGAACTGGTGCGCGTCACCGAACGCGCCGCCATCGCCGCCGCCATGATGCGCGGACGGGGGGACGAGAAGGCAGCCGACCAGGCGGCGGTCGACGCCATGCGCAACGAGTTGAACCGGCTGGAGATCCGCGGGCAGGTCGTCATCGGTGAGGGCGAACGCGATGAAGCTCCGATGCTCTATATCGGCGAGAAGGTCGGCGCCGGCAAGGGACCGGAACTGGACATCGCGCTCGATCCGCTTGAAGGCACGACAATCTGCGCAAAAAACCTGCCGAACGCTCTCGCTGTTATTGCGCTCACCCATCGCGGCGGGCTGCTGAATGCGCCTGACGTCTATATGGACAAAATCGCCGTCGGCCCCGGCTTTCCCGATGAACTTGTCGATCTTGAAATGCCGCCGCAGGAGGCGATCAAACGGGTCGCTACGGAAAAAGGCGTCAAGCCGCACCAGGTCTCGGCGTGTATCCTCGATCGTCCGCGGCACGCCAAGCTGATCGAAGCCGTGCGCAAGACCGGTTGCGCGATCCGGCTGATTGGCGACGGCGACGTTGCCGGCATCATCCACGCAACGGATCCCGAAACGACCGGGATCGATATCTATCTTGGTGTCGGCGGCGCGCCGGAGGGCGTGCTGGCGGCGGCGGCGCAGCGCTGTATCGGCGGGCAGATGCAGGGCCGGCTTATTCTTGATACCGATGAAAAGCGCGCCCGGGCGGAGCGCATGGGGATCGATGATCCATCGCGGATCTACAGCACTGAAGACATGGCGTCCGGCGACGTGCTTTTTTCCGCCACGGGGGTGACGGACGGCAATCTTCTGGACGGCGTCAGATTCGGTCATGGCGTAACCACGACCCATACGATTGTGACGCGTTCGCATACCGGGACGCAGCGCTGGGTGCGGACGCGACATCAGGTCGGCGAGACATTCGAATTTGTTGACTGATCCTTCGAGCCATGACCGGCCGTTTCTCGGGGTCGCCAGATCGGTGACCGGGAAAGTCTGGCGGGCGCGACTCGATGATGCCGGGGAAGCGGCAGCGGCGGCGATCGCCCAACGTCACGATATCCCGGAAATCCTCGCCCGTGTCCTGGCCGGGCGCGGTGTCACGACGGAGACCGCAGAGGCCTATCTGGTACCAACGATCCGTGCCGAAATGCCCGATCCGTCCGACCTGACCGACCTTGATGCGGCGGCGGCGCGCTTGGCCGATGCCGTTGCGGCCGGCGAAGCGATCACGATATTCGGCGATTACGACGTTGACGGCGCCACATCGGCCGCCTTGCTGCATGACATTCTCGCCGCATGCGGTCTTGATCCGCGGATTTACATTCCGGATCGGATTTTTGAGGGATATGGCCCCAATCGCGAGGCGATTGACCGGCTGATCGATGAGGGTTCGACGCTGATCGTCACGGTCGATTGCGGCGTGACCAGCTTCGAGGCATTGGATCAGGCACGCACGCGCGGTGTCGATGTGGTCGTCATCGATCACCATCAAACCGGCGTCGATCTGCCGCCCGCTGCGGCAATCGTCAATCCCAACCGGCAGGACGACGTTTCCGGCCAAGGCGACCTCGCCGCCGTCGGCGTGACGTTTCTTGTTGCCGCCGGGCTTATCCGGCTTCTGCGGCAACGTGGTTTCTTTGGCGAGGCGCGGCCGGAGCCGGATCTATTGTCCCGGCTCGACCTCGTCGCCCTTGGGACAGTCTGCGACATCGTCCCGCTTCGCGGGCTCAACCGCGCCTTTGTCCAAAAGGGCCTGGTGGCGATGCGCCACACATCACGGCCGGGAATCCTGGCGCTTATTATGGAAGCCGGCCTGAAGGAACCGGTCGATAGCGGCCATCTCGGATTTATTCTCGGACCGCGCATCAATGCCGGCGGGCGGATTGGCGATGCGGCGCTCGGCGCCAGGCTTTTGACCACCACCGACGAGGACCAGGCGCGGGAGATTGCCGAAACGCTTGGTCGCCTCAACCGCGAGCGGCAGGCGATCGAACGCGATGCCGTTGTGGACGCCATCGCCGAGGCCGAGGCCGAGATCGGCTCGACTGACGGTCCGGCGGCAATCGTCGCGGCGCGTGATGGCTGGCACCCCGGCGTTGCCGGTCTCGTCGCCTCGCGGCTTAAGGACCGGTTCGGCCGGCCGGCAATCGCGATCGCGTTCTTGAAAGACGCAAGCAGCGGGACGGGATCGGGACGGTCGGTGTCAGGCGTCGATCTGGGCGCTGGTATCCGCAAGGCGGTCGATAGCGGCATTCTGGTCAAGGGCGGCGGTCACGCCATGGCGGCCGGGCTGACGATCGAGCGATCAAGGCTGGCGGAGTTCAGGCAGTATCTGGAGACGGAACTTGGCGACGCGGTGCGGCTTGCCCGTCAGAGCGACGGGTTGAATATCGATGCGGCGATGACGGCGGGCGGCGCCCGGCTGGACCTTATTTCCGAGCTGAAAGCGGCAGGCCCGTTCGGATCGGGCAATCCGGCGCCGGTTTTTGCCTTTCCGGCGCACCGGCTGCGCTATGCGGAGGTCGTCGGCAACGGTCATGTCCGCATCGGCCTGTCGGCCGATACAGGTTCGACTCTGAAGGGAATCGCCTTCCGGGCCGCCGGAACGCCGCTCGGCGATGTGCTTCTGACTGCCGGCGGGCGGCCGCTGCATGTCGCCGGAACCTTGAGCGTCGATCATTGGGGCGGCTCGCCACGGCCACAAGTGCGGGTGATCGACGCCGCCGTCCCCGATGGCTGGGTATGATCGAAAGAAAGTGCTGGCGCGCCCTACGGGACTCGAACCCGTGTTTCCGCCGTGAAAGGGCGGCGTCCTAGACCGCTAGACGAAGGGCGCGTCGCGGCGGGTTTATAGGCGGGCCTTACTCCGGCGGCAAGGCGCGTCTCGGGTAAAACCGGATGTTTCTTCGCCATAGGCGGATTTGCCGTTGCGGACGCCGGTAGCAGGCAGCGTCACGGGACCAAAATTTCACTATCCCCGATATCCACAAGGCAACCGATCACCATTTTCCGATGTTTTCCGCCGACGCCCACGGTTCCGCTATCGGCAATGCATCGCCCTTCTGCAACAATTCGATTGAGACATTGTCCGGTGAGCGGATGAAGGCCATGCGGCCGTCGCGGGGTGGGCGATTGATGGTGACGCCGGCATCCGTCAGTCGCTGGCAAGTGTCGTAGATGTCATCGACGGCAAAAGCCAGATGACCAAAATTGCGGCCCTCACCATAGGTCTCCGGATCCCAGTTGTATGTCAGTTCCAGCAAGGGCGCCTGCGTTGCCCGCCCGGTTTCTTCATCGTCCGGTGCGGCGAGAAATATCAAAGTGTAACGTCCAGCCTCTGACTCGGTGCGCCGGACTTCCTTCATACCGAGCTTGTTGCAGAAAAAATCGAGCGATTGATCGACATCGGTGATGCGGACCATGGTGTGGAGATATCTCATGATTGGCCTTTCTGGAGTCTTGCGCCGGATCCTGCAGACAATTTATGCCCGATCGGGCCGAACACAACCCATGGGGGAAGAATGGCGGCCGGCGTCGTCGGCAGGACGGTTTTCTGCGAGGGTTGAAGCCGGAATCTGACTGGCCGGCAATGCGATATTCAGCGTCACCTGTACACGGTTCGTGTCGCCATGTTGATTTTTGTGACGCTGATTTGAAGATAAAATCAAGCAAATCACTTGCAGCAGGCGGGGCGGCAGGTGCTATTCTTCAGACGAATCAAGAGCGGCGATCCGGTTTGCGGCGGGTGAAGCGGCCTATAAGTGACACGGGCTGGAGAAGAGGTCGGCCAAATGGGGGCTAAAGCGGTACACGAGTTACCACTCGTTGAATCGGCAATTGACGATGCAACTGTTGATGTCATCGAAATTGCCGGCACGATCAAGTGGTTCGATGTCTCGAAGGGGTATGGTTTCATCGAGCCCGAAAACGGTCTGCCGGATGTTTTGCTGCATGTGACATGTCTGCGGCGCGACGGATACCAGACAGCGCTGGAGGGTGCGCGGATTGTCTGTGAAGCCCTGGCGCAGCCGAAGGGTCTTCAATGTTTCCGGATCCTTTCCATAGACGAATCGACTGCCATGCACCCGGCGCAGCGGGAGCCATCGCAGCAGCGCATGGAGATCGAGCCGACAAGCGCCCTGGTGACGGCGACAGTCAAATGGTTCAACCGGATTCGTGGCTACGGTTTCGTTTCGGAAGGCGAAGGCGAACCGGACATTTTTGTCCATATGGAAACGTTGCGGCATTTCGGCATGGCCGAACTGCGGCCCGGACAGGTGGTTCTTGTGCGCTATGGCGAAGGCCCAAAGGGTCTGATGGCGGCCGAGATAAGGCCTCATTCCGGCGGTCAAATTCCGGTTTCACATTAGCGTTTTCGGATTTACCTCCCGCGTAATTTGCCGGATGTTGCGTTTCATGCCGGATCTTTTTCGTTTCCTCACCGTCGTGTTGCTCGCAGGTCTGCCGTTTTCTTCGCCGGCAATTGCCGGCGATGACGACGCCATTGTCATCGCCACGCGCGACGGTCCGATCCGATTTTCCGTGGAAATCGCGGTTACACCGCAGGAACGGGCCGTCGGCCTGATGCACCGGCGCGAGCTTGCTGCCGATGGCGGCATGATTTTCGATTTCGGCGACGAGCAAGAGGTTTTGATGTGGATGCGCAATACCTATTTGCCGCTCGATATGCTTTTCATCGACAAAAGCGGCGCCATTCGCCATATCGCCAAGCGCACGACGCCGCTTTCGGAACGCACGATTTCCTCGCAGGTTCCGGTTCGTTATGTCCTTGAGATCAACGGCGGGCTTGCCGATGGGCTCAAGATTGCGGTTGGTGACACGGTGTCGGGCGCCGGGCTGGCCTTGCCTTAACGCGATTTGAAATCATTGCCGCTACGCCGGACGAGTGATAGGGAAATCCGCCGACCGGCCAAAGACGGGGCATGGCGCAGCCTGGTAGCGCACCTGCTTTGGGAGCAGGGGGTCGCAGGTTCGAATCCTGCTGCCCCGACCATTGGCCGTAAAGTGAAACGCTGGAGATCGAAATCATGACCGCGCGCATATTCATGCCCGCCAAAACGGCGATGAGTTCCGGCCTGGCGAGAACGCAAAACTGGGTTCTCGAATATGAGCCCAGCGCTGCCCGGGCGATTGAGCCTCTGATGGGCTATACGTCGTCGAGCGACATGACGTCTCAGGTCAGCCTGCGGTTTGAAACGCGCGAGGAGGCCGTTGCCTATGCGGAGCGCAACGGCATCGAATACCGGGTCATTGAACCGCATCAGCGCAAGCGCCGGCCGATGTCCTATTCCGACAATTTCCGCACTGACCGCGAACAGCCCTGGACCCATTGACGAAACATCTGGTTCCGGCCCCGTAGCTCAGCTGGATAGAGCATCGGCCTTCTAAGCCGAATGTCGCAGGTTCGAATCCTGCCGGGGTCGCCAGCCAGCCGCAGCCGGTGCGCCCTCAAATTCCGTCGCCAGCTATTGCCGCCATGGCGGCAAAGCCGCCCTGCAGATCGGCTTTCAGGTCACCCACGTCCTCCAATCCGACATGCAATCGGATGACAGGCCCATCCGCCCAGGCGCGAACGGAACGGCTGTTGTCAAGTTCAGCGAGAATGGCGAGGCTTTCAAAGCCGCCCCAGGACGCACCGATGCGGAAAATCTCGAGCGCCTCCAAAAAAGCCTCGGCCTGCGTTTTCGTGCCGTTCAGGACAAAAGCGAAAAGGCCGTTGGAGCGGCCGAAATCCCGCTGCCAGTTCTGGTGGCCCGGACAATCGGCAAAGGCCGGGTGAAGCAGGCGGCTCACCTCCGGCCGTTTGTCCAGCCAGCCGGCAATCTCCAGGCCGCTTTGCTCATGATGCGCCAGGCGAACGGACAAGGTCCGCATGCCGCGCAATGTCAGCCAGATGTCTTCCGGGCCGGCCTGCAATCCCATGTCCCGGTGAGCGCTATAAAGTTTCTGCCAGACATCGGATGAGGCTGAAACGGAACCGATCAGCAGGTCGGAATGACCGGCGATATATTTCGTGCCGGCCTGGACGGACAGATCGATGCCATGCTCGATGGGCCGGTACATCAGCGGCGTCGCCCAGGTGTTGTCGATAATGGTGAGGCCGCCGGCGGCCTTGACCGGCGCGATCAAAGCAGGGATGTCCGGCACCTCGAATGTCAGCGAGCCGGGCGCCTCCAGGAACAGGTGCGTGCGTCCGGCTTCGATGAGGCTGGCGACGGATTCCGTGTCCATCGGGTCGTAATAGACGGTCTCGATGCCCAAGCGCTTCAGTGTCCGGCCGGCGAGACGCCGGGTCGGATAATAGACATTGTCGGGCACCAGCACGCGATGACCGGCATCGGCTGCGGCGAGAATGGCCATGGTGACCGCGGCCAGGCCGGAAGGCAGGAGGACCGTGCCGGCGGCACCCTCCACCTCAGTCAGCGCGCCGGTCAGCGCCTCGATCGT
>CALZIL010000100.1 GCA_945787495.1 uncultured Afifella sp.
CAAAACAGGCGGCTATAAAGCGATCTACCAGGTCAAGGACATGAACTCCGGCAAGACCGGATCGTTCTCCGTTCCTTTTGCGATCGGCGAGTAGAACGCTGCAACGGCCCGTCGGCATCGAACTGGACCTTCGGCAGACAGGAGCCTGGTGATGACAGTAAAGAACGCTCTTATCGTCGGCGCTGGTCCCGGTTTGTCATCCTGCGTTGCCCGCAAACTTGCGGGCCGTGGCGTCAAGGTGGCGCTGGCGGCACGGTCGCTTGAATCCAACCAGGCATTGGCGGAGGCGATCGGCGGACGGGCCTACCGTTGCGATGCCAGCAAGGATGATGCGGTCGACGCACTGTTCCAGGCCGTGGACGAGGATTTCGGTACGCCGGACTTTGTTCTCTACAATGCCAGCGCCCGGGCCCGGGGGCCGTTGATCGAACTCGATCCTGACGCGGTGGAAAAAGCGCTTCTCGTGTCAGCTTTCGGCGGATTTCTGGTCGCACGCGAAGCCGCCACACGCATGCTGGCGGCAGGCGGTGGCGCGATCTTCTTCACCGGTGCCTCGGCCAGCGTCAAAGGCTATCCGCAATCGGCTCCGTTCGCGATGGGCAAGTTCGCCCTGCGCGGACTAGCGCAGTCGATTGCCCGCGAACTGCAACCGAAGAACATTCACGTCGAGCGGTTCTAGGATATAGCCGCTCCACGCCATGCCCACGCTTTATGACATCAAGCCGCAGTTTCAGGCTTTGCTTCGCCCACTGGTGGCAAAGCTTGCGGCTGCCGGCGTAACCGCCAACCAGATTACAGTTGGCGCCACGATCCTGTCACTGGCCGGTGGTGCCTTGTGCCTTCTGGCACCGGGCAACCGGCCGGTGCTCGGCGCAATCGCCGCCCTGCTCGCCGTCCGGATGGGTCTCAACGCAATCGACGGCATGCTGGCGCGCGAGCACAATCAGAAAAGCCGCGTCGGCCTCATCTACAACGAAGTGGGGGATTTGGTCAGCGATTTTGGCCTTTACCTGCCGCTCGGCGTCGCACTTCAGCCACTTGGCGTTTCGACTTGGGCGGTGATTGGGTTCGCTTTTGCGGCAGTGTTGGCGGAATTCGCCGGCGTCCTGGGGCCGCATCTTGGCGCGCCGCGCCGTTATGACGGCCCGATGGGCAAATCGGACCGCGCCATCGGCATCGCTATCTTGCTGATATTGCTGGCATTCGGCCTACCCGGCGGCGCCTGGGTGAGCATCGTCATCGCGGTTATGACAGGGCTGGCGCTGTGGACCACTTTGCGCCGCGCCAAGGCGATCCTTGACGAGGGGGCACCCTGATGACCGTCGGGCCTGTCGAACTGACGATCCTCGTTATTGCCGGCCTCCTGGCGCTGGTGACGGCCTTCGTCGTGTCGCTGAAGGCGCGCGGCCATGCGCAAGGCGCCAATCTCGTCGACCGGGTGAAAACCTGGTGGATCATCGTCGTCACCATGGCCGGGGCGCTGCTGATCGGCCGGCTGGCTAGCACAATTGTCCTGGCGTTTCTCAGTTTCCTGGCCCTGAAGGAGTATTTTTCGGTCATCCCGACGCGCCAGTCGGACCGCGTCGTGCTGTTCATCGCCTATCTCGCCATCCCGCTGCAATACTGGCTCATCGGCGCTGACCGCTACGGCATCTTCATCGTCTTCGTGCCGGTGTGGATGCTGATGGCGGTTCCGGCGGTGATGGTGATCCGCGGCGAAACGGAAGGATTTCTGCGCGCCACGGCGACCATACACTGGGGCCTGATGGCCTGCGTCTTCGCCATCGGCCACGCCGCGGCTTTGTTGTGGATCGACCCGGCCGGCGACACGGCGATCGGCGCCGGGCTGTTCGTGCTTTTGCTGCTTCTGACCGGCCTCAACGACGTCGCGCAATATGTCAGCGGCAAGCTCTTCGGCCGCCATCAGGTGGCGCCGACAGTCAGCCCCAACAAGACCGTGGAGGGTCTCGCCGGCGGCATTCTCGTCACCGCTTTGGTCGCGGCCTTTGTCGGCCCGTTCATCACGCCATTATCGCCGGGCTTCTGCGCGTTTGTCGGCGCCGCCATTTCGCTCGGCGGCTTTCTCGGCGATCTGACCATTTCCGGCGTCAAACGCGATCTCGGCCTCAAGGATACCGGCACGCTGCTGCCCGGCCATGGCGGTATTCTCGACCGCATCGACAGCCTGGTCTTCACCGCGCCGCTGTTTTTCCACCTGACCCGTTTCTTCTATTTCTAGGCCTGTCTTCATAATTGTGCCGACTTTTGCGCCAGTCGATGGCGGCGGCGACGTGACTCGCCGTGTCACCGCCGCAAGGGGCTTGCCTATCGCCTGCGCCTGAGGCGGCGCGATGCCGGGTTTTGTTTCCTGCCTTGGAGGAAGCGCCTTGAAGGGAATCGATCCGGCGCCATCAAAATGTTTGTCCGGCGGCATCGGCCGCTGCGTTGACCTGACATAAGGTAAACGCCCGCGTCCGGCTCAATCATCGTTCCGGAATTGTCAGCAAACATATATTTATCAGCAGGTTAGTCGAAACAAAGTCGTAGATAAAATATTTTTGCAAAAAATAAAATTACCAAAATTCGCTTTATTATGCTATACTAAAAAGATCGGCGAGGGGGTAGAAATAGCATTTCCCCGCATAGGCGCTGTGCCGCGAAGGCTCGGCAACGGTTGGCTTGTTGTCGAAATTCCTGCGTTCGGCGGTGCCCAACGCTCAAAGGGGAATCCTCCTCATAAACGATGCGCCTCGCAACGAGACGCATAACAACCAAAAAAGGAGGTCAGGGAGATGACCGCCTTCTCCGACGTGCGCCCAGGTGGTGGGCCCACTAGAAACAACTTCAATTTGGGGGGCGTTGAGATGCGAAAATGATTCCTGGGAAACCTGACGGCCGCCGCGGCTATCGCTTGTAATACCAACGGCAGTGATTTCTGACTCACATGGAATTCCCAAATCAGTTTTGATCTGATTCAAGGCTGGCAAGGGAGATTTGCCATGCCTGCCAGTATTCCTCTTCGATCAGATTTTGATGCCCCGCGTGTCCGCAATCTTGCCCGGCGTTGTTGCGACGCGAAGCAGAGCCGTCGCCTGCTCTCTCTTGCAGCGGTGTATGACGGCATGACCCGTGCGGAGGCTGCCAGGATTGGCGGTATGGATCGTCAGACACTGCGTGACTGGGTGCACCGCTTCAATGATGAGGGACCCGATGGCCTTGCCAACCGCAAGGCACCGGGCCGGGCACGCTATCTCAATGACGCCGAGATGAAGGCGCTTGGCGCGATCGTCGAAACCGGTCCTGATCCTGCGGTGGACGGTGTTGTCCGGTGGCGGCGGATCGACCTGAAGCAGGTGATCGAAGAGCGCTTTGGCGTTGTTTATAGCGAACGGGCGATCTCCGATCTTCTCGGCGAACTCGGCTTCGCCCACATGAGCGCCCGCCCGCAGCATCCCAGACAGGATGAGAGGATCATCAAGGCGTTCAAAAAAACTTCGCCAACACGCTTGCAGCGCACATAGCCGATCTGCCTGAGCAGACGCCGATTGAAATCTGGTTCCAGGACGAAGCCAGGCTTGGTCAAAAGAATGGCCAGACACGGCTGTGGGCAAAGAAAGGCACGCGCCCTCGTCAGCCCACCGATCAGCGCTATCAGAGTGCTTACCTGTTCGGTGCCATCTGCCCGAAACGCGGCAAGGGCGCAGCACTCTTACTGCCTTGGGCCAACACCGACGCCATGCAAATGCATCTTAACGAGATCAGCCGTCACGTGGCCCGCAAGGCTCACGGCATCGTGCTGATGGATCGCGCCGGCTGGCACACAACCGGCAAACTCAAGATGCCGAAAAACCTCACAATCATCCTGCTGCCATCGCGCTCGCCGGAACTGAACCCGGTCGAGAACATCTGGCAATACATGCGCGCCAACTGGCTCTCAAACCGCGTCTTCGAAGACTACGAGGCCATCCTCGATGCCGGCTGCGAAGCCTGGAACAGGCTTATCGATCAACCCGAAACCATCAAGTCAATCGGAATGCGGAAATGGGCGCACATCGGTCAATCTTAATTGCCGCCGGTATAAGGCCGGGCTTGCATTGGCGTCGCGGAACCGGCTGATCGGTTTCATGCCGGAGGCAAAATGGGGGTAATGCGAGTTCACATACCGAAGTTCTCAAGTAAGATTGTAATAATGTTCAGCAGATTCGGCTGATCACAACCTTGCTGTGATTAGGGGAGAAGTAAGGATGAAACATACAGCCATAAAAGTCTTCAGAGGCCTCGCAATAGCCGCGGGCGCGAGTGCGTTTTTGGTGGGTGGCGCGCACGCCGCCGATGTCGATCTTACGACCTGGTCTGCAGAATCATATCCTGCGGTGGCGGGTTTCGACGCGGGAGTCTGGACAGTTTCCGGTGGTGGCGTAACTGTCAATCAATCCGTAAACGGTCAACCCACACTATTTGTAAGCGATTTCGATGTTGCCGGTCTGGCCATTGAAGGAACGGTCACGGTAAATACCACCTCCGATGATGACCTGATTGGTTTCGCGCTAGGCTTTATGCCGGGAGACGCGGACCCTGGCGATGCCACCGCCGACTATCTTCTTGTCGACTGGAAGCAAGGAACTCAAGACTTTGATTTTGGAGCCCCTTCGTGCACAGTCGGGAGCACTTCGTTTGTGGGGCTCGCAGTATCTCGGGTGACCGGTGTACCTACTGCCGACGAGTTCTGGGGGCACTTCGATGAAGATGCCGTTTGCTCCCCTCTTGGTGATGGCGTTGCGGAATTGCAGCGAGCGACAAATCTCGGCGCTACCGGTTGGGCCGACGGCACAACCTACACATTCAAGTTCGAGTTCACCACGACCTCCTTGAAGGTCTTTGTGGATGGCGTGGAAGAACTAAGTATTGCTGGCACGTTTAATGATGGAAGTCTGGCGTTCTACAATTTTTCGCAAGCCGACGTGACCTACAGTGCTTTTGAAACCGAAACGCTAGGACTCTTGAAGGACCTCACCAGCGGTCCGGATGCCGACGGTGATGACGAAATCGACGTGGTCGTCGAGGTCGGACAGTTGGAGACATCAGTCTACGACTTAACCATGACCTACAACAACCCGGGCGGCCCGCCCGTGCTGATCGTCGATACCGCTCCGGCCGAGTGGATCGTCACGGAGGTCGGGGGCCAGTTCGTTGATGTGGACGCGTGCGGTGAGTCGATGACCGTGTCCAATGGTTTCGGCTCGGCCGACGTGTTCAAGAATGGCAAACTGGGCAAGAAATGCCAGAGTTCCACGAAGATCCTCTGGACGCCGCCCGATCCCGACGGCGGGGTGATCAATGTGGTCATGGAAACCAGGCAGAGTCCGGGCAAGAAAAACGTCAAGTTCGCCCCGACTTCGTGTGGTCCCCTGTTCCTAAACAGCGGGCTCGCCAAGGCCTTCGAAGTTGACCCGGCTACGGGCGAGCCGTTGCGCGACCCGGCTACCGGGGAGCTGCTGCCGCCGCTCTTCACCGCCGAGCCGCTGGTACTGGCGGCAGTCGAGGACGTCGACGGTGATGGCGTGATTGTTCCCGACGGCAGCGGCGACGAGGACGATGACGGGCGCACGGACATCGAAGAGGTTCGCGATTTTGGCAGCGATCCGTGCCTTGTCAGTGTCGACCTGATCATCGACCGGGACGGCATTGCCAGTGAGTTTGTCGGCCCACTTTCGGAGCAACAAGTGGTACATGGCGACCTTCTCACGACTTGGCCCACAGGCTTCGGGACCGAAGGCATCGACGGGTTTGACAACGACTTGAGTGGCGACTGGTCACCCGGCGATGACATCCATCTCGAGGACCCCGCTGGCTCCTGCTCGACAGCCGGTCGTAACGCGGTCTTCGACGATAATGCCTTTAGCCAGGATTGCCGCGTCCGTGACGATGACTTGAGTCTCGCTGACGGGCAGCCTGTCAACTGCGACTTCGAGTCCGGGACTTTCTGCGGCGGTTTCCTGACCGGACCGTCAGGCAACCTCACATTCGACGATTCCGGCGGTACAGTCGGTTTCTATGCCAACACCGAGGACATCGTCCTCGATGTGAACAAGAACGGCATCTTCGACTGAGTCAGTGTCGGTTAGGCGGGGGAGGATTCATCGTCCCTCGCACCGACCTCGACGCCGGATACCGACTAGGGCGGGGCCTTGCGGCCCCGCTTTTTACCTCGGGCTATGGCAAGAAATACCCGCTCGGTCTCGTTGCCGACGCGAAGCCGGATCAGAGCCCGCACTTCAGCAAGTCCGCTCGTCAAAGCGGGCCTGCCCGTTTTATTCGGTGTACCGGGCATATTCGACTTAAGGTCGCCGGCTTCCTCAGCTACATCCAGGATTGCAACTTCCCAGGCCAAACTCCCGTGCGGGAGGAATTCTCATTCGATTAGCCGCCGTTAACACCATAGCCGCTGTCGCTCCATTATCGCCGGGCTTTTGCACCTTTCTCGGCGCCGCCATTTCGCTCGGCGGCTTTCTCGGCGACCTGACCATTTCCGGCGTCAAACGCGATCTCGGCCTCAAGGATACCGGCACGCTGCTGCCCGGCAATGGCGGCATTCTCGACCGCATCGACAGCCTGGTCTTCACTGCGCCGCTGTTTTTCCACCTGACCCGTTTCTTTTATTTTTAGGGTCCGGACGCTGGAAACAATCGCCCGCGCCGCTTTCTTCGCGCTCGCTCGCTGGACGCTTCACCGTCAAGGCGTCAGATGGTAATAGCCAGCTGATGGCCCTCTCACATTGCGTAACCTGCGGGAATTGAAAACTCATGCGTGACAGTCCCTGGTACATCGTTGTTTTGATCGCCCTCATCGGCGGCGTGATGGGCTATGTCTACTTCTCCTCAGAGGTTCGCACCGTCCAGGTGACCGGCAAACGTATCGAGCAGGGGCGCAGTCGTTACGGCATGTCCAGCGAAGTTTATCTGATCGAAACAAATCAGGGCCGCATGCCGATCCTGAAGTTTCCGGTCATCGGCTACGCCTTCGGTGCCAAGGACGCTTATGACAGCATCCGGGCGGGGTCTTCGATCCAGGTTCGCGTCGGCAAGTGGCCGCCTGCCGTCATCAACAGTAACGCCAGACTGCATGTCATGGCGGTTTACTGAAAGCGGTTCGCTCGTGCGCGCCGCTTTCTTCGCGCTCATCGTGCGGCCGGTGCTGCTGCTGGCGATCGGCCTCAATGTGCGGCATCGCGAGCGCCTGCCGAAAACCGGGCCGGCGATCCTCGCCGCCAATCATAACAGCCATTTCGACACGCTGGCGCTGATGGCGCTGTTTCCGCTGGCGGTCCTGACCAATGTGCGCGCCGTGGCGGCGGCCGACCATTTTGGCAAGGCCAACTGGACTGGCCGGATCGCCCGCAACCTGATCGGCATCCTGCCGATCGAGCGGCAGGACGTCTCGCGCCATGCCGATCCGCTCGCCGGCATCGTCGAGGCTCTCGATGAGGGCCGCATCCTGATCCTTTATCCGGAGGGCTCACGCGGCGATCCGGAGCGCCGGCAGGCCTTCAAGAAAGGCATTGCCCGGCTGGCCGAGCGCTGCCCCTATGTGCCGATCTTCCCGGTTTTCCTGCAAGGCTTCGGCAAAGTCCTGCCGCGCGGCGCCTTTTTACCCGTGCCGTTTTACTGCGACGTGGTGATCGGCAAACCGCTGGCGGTTGCCGCAAACCGCAAGGAAACGATGGTTTCGCTGGAAGAAGCCGTCTCGGCCCTGGCTGAAACGGTGCCGGGCGCAGGTGGCGGTTGACCGCACGCCGTCCGGCGCGCCGAAATTTCCGCCAGATACCGCCTCTATGGGCTTGAGCGCCGACATAGGCGGCGCAAGTCTGTCACTTCCGGTTTGTCCCAAAAGCGGTCGTTTCCGACCATATTGAGGACGACGTCCTGGAAGCCCGGACGTGCTTACACGGAATGGAATATTTGCGCCCAGCCGCGGCTTGTTTCAGATATGCGCGGCCAGGTGTGAGTCCACGACCCTCTGAAGCAGCCCGGCATAGTCGCTGAAGGTTTTCGTTTTCATGCCCGGAACCTTGCCGCCATCATCCCAGATGCGGACACGGACAGCTTCCCGGTGAAACGGATTGGCCTCGAATCCGACGATTTCTTCCTCATTCATCGGTCCGCCCTGTAGCGACAATGTGTGAACTGACGCGGGCGAGAGCCTGGCGAAGTAGCCCGGATCGGTGGCACACAGGTATCGCTTCGCCGCAACGTGCAGTTTTGCGCATTCGGTGATGACCGGTGGGAAGAAAGGCGCCAGCATTTCCGCGCCGGCTTCATCGTGGTGCTTGTCCTGCGTATCGCTCGGAGAATAGGGGCCGAACTCGCTTGTGTAGTGGCCAATGTCATGAAGGAGCGCAGCGGCCACCAGTTCATCCGCTGCGCCTTCCTGTTCGGCCAGCCAGGCGCCCTGCAACATGTGCTCGGACATGGTCACCTGCTCGCCCAGGTAGGAGTCTGCGCCGCGCCGCTCAAAAATGTCGGCGATGAAGGCGACGATATTGTCATGGGTGAGTCTGGAGAAATCCGGTTTCGCCATGTCAGCACCCACCTTGTGCCTGTTCGATTGCGCCGAGCGTGGAGAGCAGTCCGTCCTTGTCCGCATAGCATCCCTGCAGCCAGCGCGATCCTGCCCCCGAATAGCCCTTGCGGGCATGCAGGACGCGGGTGTTGTCGACGATGAAACTCTCGCCCGGCTGCAGCTTGAAGCTGACCTGCATCTCCGGATCGTCGATGATCTCGCCGAACCGGCGATAGGCCGCATAATAGTCCGCCATCCGATCATAGGGTACGTCAATGATCGGCGCGCAGGACCGGTTGTTGAAGCGGATCGCGATCAGCTCGCCGTCGGGCGCCAGCTCGATCATCGGGCGGCGCGCACTCAGACGCACCCCGGCCGAACCGGCATAGTCGAACCGCGCGCAGTGCTGCCAAAGCATCGCGAAACCTTCCGGCGACTCGGCGCGCAGGCGCTCTGCCGCACGAAACCCGTCAACGACCATGGAATCGCCGCCCGACGCCGAGTTCTCAAGGCAGTACAGGATCTGCAGGGTCGGCACCGGATCGCGATAGGGGTTGTCGGTATGGGCCTGAAGGCCGAGGCCGGTATAGGCCAGGTTGGTGGGGTTAACCTCGGTGCGAACCTCGAACCATTTGCCGTAATTCGTCTCGCGAACGTATCCGAACAGCTCCACAACTTTTAAAAGAGCGCCGCTTTTTATCGGCCCACCGGTTATCTTGGCAAAGCCATAACGGCGGACGGCTGCAAGCCAGTCGCCCAGCACTGTGCAATCCGATTTTGCCGTTTGGAAATCGACGGTCGGAATCGCGTCGTTCAGCGTGCCGTCCCATGTTTCAATATTCGCCCCCAGCCATCCCGGCTGACGCGGCTGCGAGGTGTCATAAGCATGCGCCTCCAGCCAGGCCGAAGCAAACGATACCGTCTTGCCTTCCGGCTGAAAAACAAGGGTCAGTTCGTCGCTGCCATTGAGCGTTGCCGATGCCAGCCTGGTGGTTTTCGGAATATCGGAAAGCGTTATGAGGCGTTGACCGTTCGCCTCGGCGCGGGTCTCGGCATCCAGGGCGTTGTCGCGCAGCCAAATCGCATGAAACCGGGTTTGCGTGCCATCGGCGTGGGTCAGCGCGACCGCCGTTCCGCCGTCGATCAGTTCGGCCGACATGAATGTCCGCATATCACCCTCCGCCATGATCTGTCGCATGCATTCTAACGCCGTATCGCCATATCGAAATTCATGATTTCGATGATGCAAGGCCCGGACCTTGGATCATGAATGCATAAGTGGCGCAGAATATGTGCCACATATGCGTTCATGACCGAAGGCTTGTCACCGACGAGCGGCGCGGTGCATGAGCGAATTTGAACGAAAACCGGTCCGAAAAATGCCAAGCCCCAACATTCTTATCCTGATGGTCGATCA
>CALZIL010000101.1 GCA_945787495.1 uncultured Afifella sp.
GCAATGAACGGATAACGCACCCAAGCCAGTCGGCCCACAGACCGGGACACCCCATTAGCCCCCAAGCGCCAATCAAGCGCGTGTTTTTGATCGGGACCCGATCTGCGGAGAGCATTATGGTCAGCGGCCATGAACAGCGCCGCAACAACAGGCCGAACACATGGCAGCTCCGACCAGCACTGCGATAGCGTTCAAAAAACCCTTGCCAACACGAAGCCGTCCACACATGGGGGCTTAACGGACATCAAAATCGTGGTTCGCGACTTCCGCTTTTGACCCGAAACGGACATTCAGGCAGCGAACCGCGATCACTCGTTCACATCATCCTGGAAGTTTGATAGCGCCGGGCGCGCCGACAGGTCGATGCCATGCTCTTTCTTGCAGATCCGACGGTATATGGTACCGACTAATAGGATATAGCAAGACATCTTGGGGTGGTTGGGCAGCGAGCTGAACACTCGAAATGGACGTACACCTCATCCTGCTTACACTTGGCGGGCTGTTGCTTGTCGGGTTGGTGACTGACGAGATTGGTCAGCGGACGCGCCTGCCCCGCGTTACCCTGCTGATTTTATTTGGCGTCGCTGCGGGTCCTTCCGGTTTCGATCTGCTGCCAAAGGCGTTTCAGGATTGGTACGAGTTTCTTGCCTCCGTGGCCTTAACGATGGTTGCGTTTCTTCTCGGCGGCAAGCTCTCGTTCACTGCGCTGCGCAGCCATGGCAAGGAGATACTGGCTGTCTCCATTGCCGTCGTAGCCATTACGGCACTCTTCGTCGGCATCGGTCTAACCGTGATCGGAACTCCGGTCCTCATTGCGCTTTTGCTTGCCGGGATAGCGACGTCGACAGCGCCTGCTGCGACCCAAGATGTAGTGAGGCAAAGCCGTGCGAAAGGACCCTTTACGGATATCCTTCTGGCAGTCGTGGCGGTGGACGACGCATGGGGACTTGTTGTCTTCAGCCTATTGCTTGTTATGGCAAAAGGCATCGCCGGCGATGGGACTCTCGCAATTCTGGGGCATGGTTTGTGGGAACTTGGCAGCGCGCTGGCAGTTGGAGCCGCTGTGGGGTTACCGGCGGCGTTTCTTACCGGCCGGCTCAAGTCAGGGGAACCGATGCAGGCCGAAGCGCTGGGCCTCGTGTTTCTATGTGCCGGGCTGGCGATTTGGCTTGGGGTCTCTTTTCTTTTGGCAGGAATGGTTGCCGGAGCGATCGTCGTGAACCTTGCAAAACACCACAGCCGGCCTTTTCACGAGATTGAACATATTGAATGGCCCTTCATGGTGTTTTTCTTCGTACTCGCAGGTGCTTCGCTGCGTCTGGATAGCCTCTACGATATCGGTCTGATCGGCCTTGCCTACCTTGCTCTGCGCACCCTTGCGCGCGTGTTTGGCGGCTGGATTGGGGGAATCATGGCAGGCACCCCTATCCTGCACAGGCGGTGGATTGGTCTCGCTCTTATTCCTCAGGCCGGCGTGGCCCTGGGCATGGCTCTCGTAGCCGCCAATCATTTCCCTCAATTTGCGGAGACGCTGTTGGCGGTGACAATCGGCACGACAATTGTCTTCGAAGTGGTTGGCCCGATCCTTACGCAAAGGGCGTTGCGAAAGGTTGGAGAAGCCGAATAACGGAGTCGTCGGCAAAAGTGGTCATTCATATTGCAGGTGCCTCAATAATCGGTTGTCGCGGCAGCAAGATTTCGTCCGCCGCCAATTTTGACGCACGTCAAGGCCCGGATTTGCGCGTTGTGAGAAGCTGATATCCAATGAGCAAGGAGGCAGCGCGCCAGCATGCAGTCCGAAGCCTTGCAAATCCCCAGCTATTCTCACGGGACGAGCGACACGGCTTTGCTCGGCGAGACGATCAGCGTGAACTTTGATCGCACGGTCCGCCGCTTTCCGCAAAAGGACGCGCTCATCGTCCGCCATCAGCAGATCCGCTGGAGCTACAGCGAACTGGCCGAGCGTGTCGAGGCTTTGGCGGCCGGCTTTATCGCGCTGGGGTTCAAACCGGGCGAGCGGGTCGGCATCTGGGCGCCCAACAACGCCGAATGGGTTCTGACCCAGTTCGCGACGGCGAAAGCGGGACTGATTCTGGTCAACATCAATCCCGCTTATCGCCTGCCGGAACTGGAATATGCGCTACGCACCGTCGGCTGCAAGGCGCTGATCACAGCTCCCGCGCTGAAAACCAGCGACTACATCGAGATGCTGGGCAGCCTGCTGCCCGAGCTGGCCGACAGCGAGCCCGGCGCGCTCGCCGCAAAGGCCCTGCCGGACCTGCGCTGGGTCATCCGCCTTGGCCATGAAAAGAGCGCCGGCATGCTCAATTTCTCCCAAATCCCCAAACGCGCCGACGCGGCCTCGCGTGATCGCCTGGCGGCCTTGCAGTCTCGCCTGCAGTTCGACGATCCGATCAATATCCAGTTCACCAGCGGCACGACCGGTACGCCCAAGGCTGCCACACTGAGCCATCATAATATCGTCAACAATGCCTTCTTCGTCGGCCGTCAGATGGCGTTTAGCCCTGAAGATCGACTCTGCATTCCCGTGCCGATGTATCACTGTTTCGGCATGGTGCTGGGCACGTTGTGCTGCGTAACCCACGGCGCGACGGCCGTCTTTGCGGCCGAAAGCTTCGATCCGCTCGCCGTTCTTGAGGCAGTCCAGGCCGAGCGCTGCACGGCGCTGCACGGCGTGCCGACAATGTTCATCGCCGCGCTCGACGTTCCGGGATTTGACAAATTTGATCTGAGCAGCCTGCGCACCGGCATCATGGCCGGGGCGCCCTGTCCGGTGGAACTGATGAAGCGCGTCATTTCAAAGATGCATCTTGACCAGGTCACCATCGCCTACGGCATGACCGAGACGGGGCCGGTCAGCACTCAGACCTCGGTCGACGATCCGTTTGAACGGCGTGTCGAAACCGTCGGCCGAGTGCTTCCGCATATCGAGATCAAGATCGTCGACGAGGACAACCGCATCGTTCCGTGCGGCCAGCCGGGCGAGCTGAAAACCCGTGGCTATTGCGTGATGCCGAAATATTGGGGCGATCCGGATCGTACGGCGCAAGCAATCGACGAAGCCCGCTGGATCGCCAGCGGCGACATCGCGATCATGGACGCCGAAGGCTACGTCCAGATCGTCGGGCGCATCAAGGACATGCTGATCCGTGGTGGCGAGAACATCTATCCACGCGAGATCGAGGAGTTTCTCTACCAGCATCCCAAGATCGACGAGGCGGAGGTCATCGGCGTACCGGATGCCAAATTCGGCGAAGAGGTTTGCGCCTGGATTAAATTGAAAGAGGGAGAAGAGTCGAGCGAAGAAGAAATCAGGTCATTCTGTGAGGGCAAACTCGCCCACTTCAAGATCCCGCGTTACATCCGCTTCGTCCGGGACTTCCCGATGACCGTCACCGGCAAGGTGCAAAAATACAAAATGCGGGAGATCATGGCCAAGGAGCTGCAGGTTGATGGATAGGACCGTACCCGGGGCGGCGAAAACCGGCAGGACCCATGCCATTCTGCGGTTTCTGCGGCCGGACGGAACGGCAATTGGCGGACTTCCCGGTTTTGCCAGCGATCGCAAGGAGATGGCCGCGCTATACCGGCTGATGGTCCTGACGCGGAGCTTCGACGAGCAGGCGATCGCCCTGCAACGCACGGGGCGTCTTGGCACCTATGCCTCCTCCTTGGGCCAGGAGGCCGTGGCCGTCGGCGCCGCGGCGGCAATGCGGCCGGACGACATTCTGTTGCCGACGTTTCGCGAACACGGCGCCCAGATCGCCCGCGGTGTGACGTTGACAGAGCTGTTTTTGTTTTGGGGCGGCGACGAACGCGGCAGCGACTTTGCCGGACCGCGCGAGGATTTCCCGGTCAACATCCCCGTCGCCAGTCACATACCGCACGCGGTCGGCGCGGCTTTGGCGTTCAAGATGCGCAAGGAGAGACGGGCCGCACTGTGCATCTTCGGAGACGGCGCGACGTCGAAGGGCGATTTCTACGAAGCCTTGAATGTCGCCGGCGTCTGGCAGGTGCCATGCGTCTTTGTCATCAGCAACAATCAATGGGCTATCTCTGTTCCGCGCGCTGTGCAGACGCGATCCGACACCCTCGCCATCAAGGGCATCGCCGTCGGGATTCAGGGCGTTCAGGTCGACGGCAACGATGCCGTCGCGGTGCGCGAGGTTGTCGGGGAAGCGCTGGAAAAGGCGCGTCATGACCATGAGCCGAGCCTGATTGAGGCCGTCACCTACCGGCTTGGCGACCACACGACCGTTGACGATGCCAGCCGCTACCGGGATGACGCGGAAGTCGGCAAGCACTGGAAGGAAGAGCCGATTGCCCGCCTGCGTGCCTTTCTGACAGCCGAACATGGCTGGTCGAAGGACGAAGAGGAGGATTTGCTCACTGAGATTAGGGAACAGGTCGAGGCAGCGGTCGAAGCCTATCTTGCGACCGATGCACAAGAGCCCGCGGCGATGTTCGACCATCTTCATGCATCATTGCCGCCGGCGCTGGCTGGCCAGCGTGCGGAGCTGGCCGGCAAGGATGGCGGCGATGGCTGAGCTCACGATGGTTGAGGCGCTCAATCTTGCGCTTGCCCGCGCCATGGCGGACGACGAGACGGTTCTCGTCCTCGGTGAGGATATCGGCCGGGACGGTGGTGTTTTTCGCGTCACCGACGGTCTGATCGACCGCTTCGGGCCCGAGCGCGTCCGCGACACGCCGCTGGCCGAAGCGATGATCGCCGGAGTTTCGGTCGGTCTCGCCGCCCAGCACATGCGACCGGTGGCGGAAATCCAGTTCATGGGCTTTCTTTACCCGGCCATCGACCAGCTGGTGAACCATGCCTCGCGTCTTCGGACCCGCACGCGCGGACGGCTGACATGTCCGATGGTTTTGCGGGCGCCCTTTGGCGGCGGCATCCACGCGCCCGAACATCATTCGGAAAGCATGGAAGCCATGCTCGCTCATATTCCGGGTCTGCGCCTTGTCATCCCGTCTTCGCCGGCGCGGGCCTACGGGCTGCTGCTTGCGGCGATACGAGATTCCGATCCGGTGGTGTTTCTGGAGCCGAAGCGGCTCTATCGGGCACCGCGGGAGGAGGTTTTCGACAGCGGCGAAGCCTTGCCGCTCGACCAGCCGTTCGTTCTTCGTGAAGGCGACAATGTCACGCTGGTCACCTGGGGGGCGATGCTCAAGGAAACGCTGGAAGCCGCCGAACGCCTGGCCGCAGCCGGCGCCGAATGCACGGTAATCGACGTTGCCACGCTGAAGCCGCTGGAGATGGCCCCGATATTGGAGTCGGTTGGCCGCACCGGCCGCTGCGTTATTATTCATGAGGCACCGCTGACCGGCGGATTTGGTGGTGAGATTGCCGCGCGGCTTGCCGATCAGGGCCTGTTGGGCCTGCTGGCTCCGGTGACGCGCGTTGCCGGCTACGATGCTGTCATGCCGCTGCCGCGCCTGGAAGAGCACTACATGCCGTCGGTCGATCGCATTGTGACGGCGGTGGAACGCGTGATGAGCTTCGGATGACCGTCTTCAAGCTTCCGGATCTGGGCGAGGGGCTGGCCGATGCCGAGATCGTCACCTGGCATGTCGGCGCCGGCGACCATGTGACCGCCAACCAGCCTCTCGTGGCGGTCGAAACGGACAAGGCGGTGGTCGAGATTCCGTCACCGCAATCGGGCCGGATCAAGCATCTGCACGCCGAAATCGGCGATATCGTTACGGTCGGCGCACCGCTCGTCGAGTTCGAAACGCACGCCGTTGCCGATAGCGGCGCCATTGTTGGCGAGCTGGAAAAAACGGCGGCGAAGGCTCGCAAGCCGCTGCCTCCGACCGAACCGGCCCGCGCCGTCAAAGCGGCGCCGGCGATCCGTGCCTTGGCGAAAGAGCTGGGTATCGATCTGGCTGCCGTGAGGCCAAGCGGTGAGCGCGGCGAAATCACCAGGGCGGATATCGAGACGGCGGCAGCCGGCGGTGCGGATGATTGGCAGCCCTTGCGGCGGCTGCGCCGGACCATGGCCAAGAACATGGCGATATCCGGCGCCAGCGTCGTTCCCGCGACGGTGGTCGATGAAGCCTGTCTGGCGATGTGGCCGGAGGCCGCGCCGGTCATGGCGCGCCTGGCCCGCGCCATCGCTGCCGGTTGCCGGGCCGAGGCGGCGCTCAATGCCTGGTACGACGAGAGGCGAAACAGCCGTTTGCTGCATCGGGAGGTCCACCTCGGAATCGCGGTCGATACGCCAGACGGGCTGCTCGTGCCGGTCTTGCGAAATGCCGGGCGCCTTGACCTTGCGGGGACTGAAAAAGCTCTGGGAGGGCTCGTGGAGTCGGCGCGAAACCGGTCTGCGCCTCCGGAAATCTTTAAAGACGCAACCATAACGCTGTCCAATTTCGGGCCGATCGGCGGGCGTTTTGCAACGCTCGTCATCGTGCCGCCGCGGGTCGCGATCCTTGGTGCCGGAAGGATCACCCCAAAACCGCTGGTCGAAGGCGGCAAAGCCATCGAGAAGCCGTTTCTTCCGCTTTCCCTGACCTTCGATCATCGCGTCGTGACGGGCGGCGAAGCGGCGCGGTTTCTCGCGGCCGTAATCGCCGACCTGGAAACGGCGGACCAAGGCAGTCGCCAAGCTGGAGAGAGACGATGACCGGTTCAGTCTTTCGATTTGCCGACGATTTCGGTCCACAAAAGATTGTCCATATCTACGAGCCGGGCGTCGATCTGAAGGCAATTCTTGTCGTCGACAACGTCGCGGCGGGGCCATCGATCGGTGGCACGCGCATGGCGCTTGACGTCAGTCTTGAAGAGTGCGTTCGTCTGGCGCGCGCCATGACCTTGAAGAACGCCGCGGCCGGGTTGCCGCATGGCGGCGGCAAGTCTGTGATCTTTGCCGACCCGTCCATGTCCGCGCCCGAGAAGGAACAGATCATGCGCGCCTTTGCCTGCGCGATCGGCGACATCGCCGACTACATTCCCGGGCCCGACATTGGCACCGATGAGCAATGTATGGGCTGGGTCAAGGACGAGATCGGTCGTGCGGTCGGCCTGCCGCGCGAGATCGGCGGTATTCCGCTCGACGAGATCGGTGCCACCGGCTTCGGTCTCGCCGTGGCCGCCGAGGTGGCCAAGGACTATTGCGGTCTCGACCTGAAAGGCGCCCGCGTCGCAATCCAGGGCTTCGGCGCAGTCGGCCGGCACGCGGCGCGCTTCCTCGCCGGGCAGGGTGCGGTTCTGGTCGCCGCTGCCGATTCCGCCGGCACGCTCTCCGACCCGAACGGCCTGAACCTTGAGGCGCTTGTCGCGCTGAAAAGAAATGGCAAACGGCTCACCGATGCGGTTGGTGGTGAAAAACGCGATCGCGAGGCGATCGTCGGCATCGACTGCGACATCTGGATTCCGGCGGCCCGCCCCGACGTGTTGCATGAGGAGAATGTCGACCAGGTCAAGGCCAGGATCATCCTTGAGGGCGCGAACATCCCGGCAACCGAGGCGGCGGAGCGGCGCTTGCATGAACGCGGCGTGCTGGTGGTACCCGATTTCATCGCCAATGCCGGCGGTGTGATTTGCGCCGCGGTCGAGTTCCACGGCGGCTCTGAGGCCGCTGCCTTTGAGGCAATTGAGGAGAAAATTACGCGCAACACAAGGGAGGTGTTGGAGGCGATGAAGACCTCAGGCGCACAGCCGAGGGAGGCGGCAATTTTGCTTGCCGAGCAGCGCGTCCGCAAGGCCATGTCGACGCGCCGGTGGTCGTCTGGAAACCGGCCGCATTAACATCGTGCGGCAGCGGCATGTCCTGCTGGGTGCGGGTCCTTATCGAGGTCGGCCGGTCATTTCGGAAAATTCCGCTCGATACGATCGAAAGCTTTGTTGATCATGTCTTCGGCAACGCAAAAAGCCATTCTGACATGGTGCTCGCCAGCCGCGCCGAACGCCGTGCCGGGCGTGACGCAGACGCGCGCCTCTTCCAATAGTTTGATCGAGAAGTCCTGCGATGTTTCGTGGGCCGCAACAATACGGGGAAAGACATAATAGGCGCCTTCCGGCTTTACGTAGTCGAAAACATGCGGCACGCGGTCGAGCCGGTCGCAGATCAGGTCGCGCCGCTGGCCAAGGATATTTTCGAATGCGGCGACATGTGCCGGGCCCTCACTCAATGCGATCAATCCGGCAACCTGCGAAATACGCGGGGCGCAGATGATTGTGGCGTCATGGACTTTCAGGACCTGCCGTTTCAGCTCTTCCGGCACGACCATATAGCCCAGCCGCCAGCCACTCATCGCGTGAGCCTTGGAGAAGGTGAAAAGATACGCGACGTGGCCGCTGAATTCCGGCAGCGAGGTCAGATTGAAATACCGCGCCCGGTTCTCATAAGTGAAATGATGATACGGATCGTCAAGCAGGATGAACAGGTTGTGGTTCCGGGCAATGTCGCCGATCCGGCGCAGCTGGTCTTCGGCGAAGATCTTGCCCGTCGGATTTGACGGCGTCACCAGAACGATGGCCCTGGTCCTTTCGGTAATGAGACCGGGAAGCGTTTCCACGTCGAGCTCCCAACCCCCGCTCTCAGCAAGCGGCCATGGCACAGGCACACCGTTGCAGAGCCGGATCTGCTGAATGTGAGAGGAAAACCCCGGATCGGTAACGATGACCTCGTCTCCCGGATCAATGACGGTGTGAAACAGGGCGTTCATGCCCTGCATGTTGCCGGCAGTGATAATGACGTTGCGATCGCGGTCGACGGCAACGCCCGTCGCCCGAAAATGTTCGTCGGCGACGGCGGCGCGCAGTTCCGGCAATCCGTCGGGCAGCGCATATTTGCCGATATCGGGATCGCTTTCGAGCCGCGCTTCGACGCCTTGCCGGATATGGTCGGGCGTGCGGAACGACGGCAAACCCCAGGTGAGCGATGCGACGTCTTCGATTTTCGCCGCGCGCATCGCCATTTCCTTGATGCCGGAAATCGCAATATTTCTCGCGCGCTGTGAAACCGCGGGCGGTTTTACCGAATGCATTTTCCGCATAGGCCTCCGAATTTCTTATTCCCGCCGATCCAGCCGGCGATCTCGGGTGGCCGAAATTCCGTCTTATCGTCACGTCCTCGTAGATTGCGATGAGCCAAGGATTCTCTCCTGTTCAAACACTCCAATCTGTCCCTCGGACGCCGACGTCAGGCACATATACGATGGCGCGCCGGGCCGCGCTTTGACCCCTGTCAATCTTCCCGATCCGCCTTCCACTGCTCAGCGATTGCCCTTAGCAGATCGGCGCGACTGATCTGGCCGACGAGGCGGCCCTCGCGTATGACCGTA
>CALZIL010000102.1 GCA_945787495.1 uncultured Afifella sp.
TGGCGATGGCCATCGGTTGTTGATTTTGGTCAAGTGTGCTTGAAACGGAATAGGATAGTCAGGTCTCGATCGCAATTGCGAGCCCGTCAGGAAAAGGAAATTGTTGTCATGAATCGTATTGTTCTAGCTGTTGCGGTTGCGACGCTGGGTTTGGGAAATCCGGTAATTGCTGATGAAGCGAAGGTCGCCGCCGGTGAGAAGGTGTTCAAGAAATGCAAGGCCTGCCATGCGGTCGGCGAAAGTGCCAAGAACAAGGTAGGACCGCAACTGAACGATCTGTTCGGCCGCGTCCCCGGCTCGATTGAAGGCTACAAATATTCAAAGGCGATGGTCGCCTATGGTGAGGATGGCAAGGTCTGGGACGAAGAACTCCTGGCAGCCTATCTGGCTAGCCCGAAGAAGGCCGTCAAAGGCACAAAGATGAGTTTTGCCGGCCTGAAAAAGGAAGACGATATCGCCAATGTTCTCGAATATCTCGAGACATTCGACCCTGACGAAGAAAGCAGCTGATCATCAGGGTGGGCTGGCTGGACTTGACCGTCATACGCCGGTGGAATGCCGGGCCGCGCCGGTAGCGAAATAGGTATCGAAGCTGGCGCAGATCGTTCGGACATAGGGCCGGCCGCTGTCGGTGATGACAAAGCCGTCGCCGTCATGGCGGAAAAAGCCGTCCGGATCAGTATTGGCGAGATGGTCGGCCTCTTTGATGACAGGCTGCGCTCCCTCGCCGAACCGGCTTACAAGATCGGTGCGGCGGAGGGCGAAATCACACATTAATCGTTCTATCACGAAACGGCGCACTTGGTCCTCAGTGGATACGGCGATGCCACGACAGGTCGCCATTTCACCGGATTCAACGGCGCGGCAATAGCCGCGGGTGTCGACGATATTCTGCACATAGCCTTGCGGCAGTTCGCCGATGGCGGAGGCGCCAAGGCCGATCAGCGCATCGTAGTTATCGGCCGTATAGCCCTGGAAGTTGCGGTTTAGCCGGCCGGTTCGGCTGGCGATCGCGAGGGCGTCTTCGGGCCTGGCGAAATGGTCCATGCCGACACGGCAATAGCCCGCCTCGACCAACCGGTTTGCAGCATCGTTCGATTGGGCGAACCGCTCGAGCGCATCGGGCAGTGCGCTTTCATCGATCATCTTCTGGTGCCGCTTCATCCATGGCACATGGGCGTAGCCGAAAAGGGCGATCCGATCAGGATTGAGGGCGATAACCTTGTCGACCGTAGCCTTGATTCCCGCGCAGGTCTGATGCGGCAGACCGTAAAGGAAATCGATATTCAAAGAGCGGACACCATGAGCACGCAGGCCGTCGATCACCGCGGCGGTCTCTTCAAAGCTCTGACGACGGTTGATGGCATTCTGGACGTCCTCGTTGAAGTCCTGGACACCGAGACTGGCTCTGGTCATGCCGGCCGCGGCCAAGGCTGCGATGCGGTCCTCATCAAGATTGCGAGGGTCGATCTCGATAGCGAATTCGGCATCAGCCGTCACCGGGAACGCTGCCCGGATTGTCGAGGCGAGGCCAACTATGTCATCCGGGTTAAGGATCGTCGGCGATCCGCCGCCCCAGTGGATCTGGTCGACCGTTACCTTTTCCGGAAGATTTCCGGCGATCAGGTCAATCTCTTTTTTGAGCGGCACGAGATAGGCGGCGACGGGGTCGTAGCGGCGGGTCTCCTTGGTGTGGCAGCCGCAGAACCAGCACAAGGTGTCGCAAAAGGGGATATGGACATAAAGCGATAGTCGCGCTCCGGCGGGCAGTGCAGACAGCCATTTTGCATAGCGGGTGCCATCGATACCGTCGTGGAAATGTGGCGCGGTGGGATAGCTGGTATAGCGTGGAGCCGGGCCGGCGTGCTTGAGGGTCTGGGCGTTTGTCATGGTCTAACAAGACCGCACCCGGGCGCATCGTTCATTGATCTTGATCAAGCCGTCTGTTCGATTGCGGCGGTTGCCGGTATGAATCATAATCGCATTACAAAGGATTGGAATCATTGAAGAACGTGTCGAAGAACTTCATTGACACAGTATTTGTTTTTGCGCCACGGAGCGAAAAATTTTCTGGCCTTTTTTCCCGCCGGCAGTGATCCAGCCGCGGTCAAGGACGGACGGCCGTTCGACCAGTGGGAAAAGGCGTCAACCGCGGGAAGGTTGGTAGTGAAACCGGCGTTTTTGATCAGATTCGCTTCCCGGAAGTAAAATTCGAATTGCCGGTGCTTGATATGTTGCACTGCGGTCAGTCGGAGAACAAAGGTGACGCAATTGTTCATCAGATGCGCAAAGGCACTTATCGAAATCTACTTGCCGATCCATTCCCGATGACGCTGCCTGAGTCAAAAACAGGGTTCTGGCGTTAACAAAAGATTAATGGTATTTTTGAGCGGTTCTAATAAGCGAAATTACCATTTCGGGGGATATTTGTGGCTGGAATTTTTTGTCGCGTTATTCTGGTTGCCAGCCTGATTGGCAGCTTATGGTCTATTGGCCATGCGGCTTCGGAAGCTGGCAACGCTGTCGCCGTTGTCCAAAGCGCGACCGTGACGGGCAACAATGACACGCGGACGCTGAAAGCCGGTATGCCGGTCTCCATCGGCGAGCGAATCAAGACCAATTCGGGAGGACAGGTGCAGCTCGTTTTCACCGATGACACCAAGCTGGTGGTCGGGCCGAATTCCTCACTGGTGATCGAGGCTTATCTGTTTCGCTCCAAGAGCACCGTGAACAAGTTCGCGGTCAAGGCGCTTGGCGGCTCATTCCGGTTCATTACCGGCAACAGCCCGAAAAAGGCCTATTCCATCAAGACTCCGGCCGCGACGATCGGCATTCGCGGCACCAGTTTTGACTTCACGGTCGGGCGATTCGGCAATGCCGAAGTCGTGTTGTTTTCCGGCGAAGCGGAGGTCTGCGGAAATGGTGGTTGCGTAAAGCTGAAAGATGCCTGCAGCCTCGCCAGCGCGCCACGCAAAGGCGATGTAAGCCTGGTGCGCTCGCAAAAGCAGCGAAACCGGCAGATCCGCGAGCGGTTTCCATACATCGTTTCGCAAACACCGCTGCGACGCGATTTTCATGTGTCGACGCGAAGCTGCGGCAATCTCCAAAAGGTGCAGTTCAAGGATGAGCCAAGAATCACCGGCTCGGTCAGTCCGAGCGCACCCGCGCCGCCAGCGCCAGAACCGCCAGAACCGCCAGGCGAGCCTGGAAATCCCGGTAACGGCGGAACCCAGGGCAATGCCGGTAATGAACCGGGCGGCAACGATATGGGAAATCCCGAAAAGGGCCGCAGTGACACCAACAAAGGCAAGGGAAACAACTCGGGCAAGAATAAAGGCTGAGCTGGTGTGTGCCCGGCGATAATCTGCTGTAGGATCTAGCGCCATGCGCCGGTCTTACATCCCTGCGTTTCTGTTTGGGCTGGCGTGTATCCTTGTTCTCGGGGTCGTGCGGGCGATCGATCCTTATCCGGTTCGCGCCGTCCGCGAAATCGCCTTCGATCTGTTCCAGCGGGTGTCACCGCGATCCTATCAGGATTTACCGGTCCGGATCGTCGATATCGATGAGGTGTCGCTAAAGGACTACGGCCAGTGGCCATGGCCGCGCAGCCTTCTGGCCGATCTTGTCGAGCGGCTGACGGCGCTCGGCGCCGCGGCGGTCGTTTTCGACGTTCTGTTCGTGGAAGACGACCGGCTGTCTCCGTCCTTGCTTTTATCGGACGACCGGCTTGCCGAAATATTCAAAGCTGATCAATTGGCGTCGTTGACAAGGGCGCTTCCTGACAATGACAGGACGTTTGCCGAGAGCCTTGCCAGTATTCCGACAGTCCTCGGGTTTTCTTTGATTTCCGGTGAAACAGCTGTAGCGCCTGTCGTTAAGGCAGGTTTTGCCTTTACCGGCGCCGATCCATCGCAGGCAGTGCCGCAATTTTTGGGCGCAACCGCCGTACTGCCGTCCTTGGCGCAAGCCGCGGCCGGACTTGGCAGCATAAGCCTCAGTCCCGACGATGCGATTTCCGTCGTTCGCAACGTGCCATTGATATGGGCCGACGGTCAAAAACTCTATCCAAGCCTGACGGTTGAGAGCTTGCGGGTTGCACAAGGTGTTTCGACGATCGTTGTAAATGCGATTTCCGATGTAGGCGTAGCGGTCGAATCGGTACGGATCGGTGATTTTGAGATTCCAACAACGGCGAACGGCGCGATCAGGGTCTATTATGATCGCGACCGGCCGGAGCGTTATATCTCCGCGGCGCGGCTACTGGGTAGCGCGCTTGACGAGGAACTGGCAGCAAAGTTCGCCGGGCACATTGTACTGATCGGCGCGTCGGCGAGCGGGCTTTTGGATATTCGCACAACAACGCTTGGCGAAAACGTGCCGGGAGTTTCGGTCCATGCCCAGATTCTGGAACAAATCATCAGCGGGACGTTCCTTTACAGGGCGGACTGGATAGAAGGATTGGAACTGTTCGGCTTTGTCCTGATCGCGACCTATGTGGTTGTCATGACTCTGATTGCCGGGCCAGTCGTTTCGTTTGTGAGTGGCGGGATCGTGGCGGGCGGCGTTGCCGTTGCGACTTGGCTTGCCTTTGTCCGCTCGGGGCTGCTTGTCGATCCGACATTTCCGCTTGCTGGCAGCTTTTTCATCCATTTCGCCATGACCTCGTTCCGCTATCTGGTCGCCGATCGAGACAAACGGCAGATCCGAGGCGCATTTTCACAATTTGTCGCACCGACCGTCCTGGAGCGGATCGAGAGCCGCCCGGAGGCGTTGAAGCTCGGCGGCGAGATCCGCGACGTGACCGTGTTGTTCACCGATATCCGCAATTTCACGCCGCTCAGCGAGCGGCTTTCGCCGGTCGCGCTGGTCGGATTTCTTAATGACCTGCTCGGGCGCCTGAGTGACGACGTGATCGCCGGGCAGGGTACGATCGATAAATATATTGGCGATTCCGTCATGGCATTCTGGAATGCGCCTGTCGATGTGCCGGATCATCGGCTCAAGGCCTGCCGGACGGCTTTGCAAATGCGTGCTTCCATGCGGCAGTTCAATCAGCAGCATGCCGGCAATCCAGAAAATTGTTCAGGCGCTGTCGGGCCGATTTCGATCGGGATCGGACTCAGTTCCGGTGAGGCCTGCGTGGGTAATATGGGCTCGCAGCGCCGGTTTGACTATTCGGTCATCGGCGACACGGTGAATATCGCGTCGCGCGTGGAATCGTCCTGCCGGCAGGTGGCGTTCGACATCCTTCTTTCCGGATCGACGGCGGCTGGCGTATCCAGCATGGCTATTCTTGAAGCCGGTGCCGTCTCTGTGAAGGGCAAAAGCGAACCGGTCGCCATTCATATCCTTGTCGGCGATGAGGCGGTGGCGGAATCGGTTGAATTCATGAAGCTTGCTGCAGCGCATAAAGCATTGCTGATGGTCTTGCGTGATGGCCGCGACGGCGAGACGGAGCTTTTGCGCGCCAAGGTGGCAGGTGAGGCGGTTTTGCCGGCGCTTGCCGGGTTCTATGACGCAATTATCGGGCGACGCGCCGACTTTACCGCTGGCGCCAGCACGGACGTCGGCTAGACTGTTTCCTGGCCGGCTGCCTTTGCCTTGCGCTGCAGGGCTTCAAGAACCTTGTCTTTCGGCCCGTCGGCGGCGATTCGCCCCTGGTCAAGGACGATTAGCCGGTCGACCAGCGATAGCAAACTGTAACGGTGCGTGGATATGACGACCGTGCGGTTGTCGCCAACAACGTGCTGCAGATGGCGGATCAGTTCGCGTTCGGAAGCCAGATCCATTGAGCTTGACGGCTCGTCGAGGAACAGGATCTGCGGATTGATGAGCAACAGCCGGGCCAGTGCGATGGCCTGTCTCTGACCACCCGACAACTGCGATCCGCGCTCACCGACCGGCATGTCGTAGCCCATCGGATGTTGCGAGACGAAGGCATCGACGCCGGCCAATCGCGCCGCCTTTAAGATCGCTTCATCGTCGGCGAGCGGGTCGGCTATCTGGATGTTATCTTTCACCGAGCCGAGGAACAGATCGCCGTCCTGCACCAAAAGCCCGATCTGTCTGCGGACTTCATGCGGGTGGTATTGACGGATATCGACACCGTCGATCAGGATCTCGCCCTCTGAGGCGTAGTAGAGACCGGACAGGAGCCGGCCGATCGTGGTTTTTCCGGAACCGATCCGGCCAATGATGCCGACTTTCTCGCCCGGCTGGACGCGGAAGCTGAGCCCATCGAGTACCTTTCGGTCGACCTGCGGATAACGGAAGGTGACCGACCTGAAAAGAATGTCGCCGCGTTCGATCGAACGATTGACGAAGCCGCGCGCCGACGGCCGGTCATCGGGCAGGTCCATGACAGTGTCGAGGATTTTGATCGACAGGAAAGCATGGCGGGCCCGCGTCAGCAGCATGGCGATCTGGGATAAGGGCGCAACGGTCCGGGAGGCCAGCATGACTGTGGCGATGATTGCGCCCGTCGATATCTCACCCTCGGCAAACAGATAGGCGCCGCCGACGATGATTGCGACGGTGACGAACTGCTGAACGAACTGGGCGATATTGAGCCCGATCGCAGACAGCCGCTTGATCTTCTCCGAGGTGCGCGAGGATGTGCGCGAGACATTATCCCATTTGCGCAGCAGCGTTCCTTCCGCCCTGAGGCTCTTTACGGTTTCAATCGCTCCAACTGCCTCGACGAGAAGGCTTTGCCGTTCGGCCGCTTCATTCTGGGCGGCGGCCAGGCTTTTGCCGATCAGGTGCTGAATCACGATGCCGGCCGTCAGCACGATGAACGTTGCGACAAGCGGAATGATGGCGAGCCAGCCGGCGATTTGGAAAATCACCGCCACGAACAGGAAAATAAACAACAGGTCGATAAAGACCGCGAGTGTATTGGACGTGAAAAACTCGCGGATGAATTCGTACTGGGTAACACGGCTGGCAAATGCGCCCGTCGATGCCGGCCGAACCATCATTCCGGCATTGAGCACCTTGTCGAAAAGGGCCGATGACAGCCGGATATCGATGCGCCGGCCGGCCTTGTCGATTAAGAAAGCGCGGGCTGTCTTCAGCGTGAAATCGAAGGCAACGACGATAGCAACACCAAGCGCCAGTACCCACAGTGTGGCGATCGCCTTGTTGGGCAGGACGCGGTCATAGACGTTCAGGACGAAAAGCGGCGAGGCGAGGGCGAACAGATTGATCATGGCAGCGGCGATACCGACGCGCAGATAACTCTTCCAGAATCGCCGCACGGTGCCCCAGAACCAGTGCACTTTGCCGCTGACGGTGGCGCCGCCGTCGTGACTGGCAAGATCGCGCGCTTGATAAACTGCCTCAAGCATTATGGCTTCGCCGGCATAGATCTTGGCGACGTCCATAATCGGGAGGGCCCGTGTTCCCTGGGCGTCGGCAACAACCAGCCGACCATCTGCCTGCAGGTTCAGGGCAGCAAGGCTTGCCCCGTTTCGGGTCAGAAGGATCGCTGGCAATTGCAGCGGGACAAGATCATCGAGTTTTAGCTCAGATTCTTTGGCGGTGAGGCCGATCCGCTCAGCTGCCCGGATCGTCAGGTCGGCCGTCAGCCGGCCGCCAATCAGCGGCAGGCCGGCCGTCAGCACCGTAGCCGAAGCTGGCCGATCGAAATGACGGGCAACAGCCTGAAGAGCGATCAAAAAGTGATCGACCGGCTTTTCTTCCGGCACCGGCTGACCTGCTTCAGTCCGACCTAAAGAAGCCGGCGCCTTTCCGGGCGCAGTATCCGAGACGGGACCGGGCGTTATAGGTGATTTTTCAAGCATTACCGCGGCGCCGGCGCCTTTCGGCACCGTTCAGTGATTGTGACCAGCTGTCACTCTATCAGTTGCCGCCCGACAAAACCTTAAGAAGATCGAGCGGCGCGCCATCGGCCGGTTTGGTGCGGCGATAGGTTTCCGCCGGCGGCGTCGCCGGCACGCCGACTTCCTCGCGCGCAATGGCAACGGCCTGCTCGGGAGCAGACAGGCTCAGCGTATCGAGCAACGTGCCGGTTGCAGCAAGAAGCCGCCAGTCGGCGAAGCGGGAGGCGTAAACGGCGGTGTCGCGTAACACCGCAGAATTGAAACGGGAATTCTGAGCGTCCAGCACGTCGAGAAGCGAGCGCTGCCCGACATCAAACTGCTGGCGATAGGACGAGACGAGTTGCCTGTTGGTGCTTAGCTGCTGACCATATATGCCGGCCAACTCACGCTGGCGATGCTTGCGCTCCCAGGAAATGCGCACCGCTTCCTCGACCTCGCGATGCACCTGATGCAACTGCAGACGCTCTTCACTGGTTCGGCGGATCTGCTCCTGCTCGTTGGCGGCATCAATGCCACCGCGGAAAATGTTCCACTTCATCACGACCCGGCCCTGCAGGTCGTCAGTGTGTCCTTCCGCTCCGTCTATGTCGTGGCCGGTACGACCGCGGCCTTCCAGGAAAAGCTTGGGATAGTAGCCGGCACGCGCCTTCTTGACCAAGGCAGCAGCGGCATCGATATCGGCGGTGGCAATCCCGATCCGCGGGTTGTTTTTGCGCGCCGTGCCGATCGCATCTTGCAGGCTGCGCGGCAGAGCATGGGCGATCGCCGGCGGCAGCGCGGCGGTGCCGACTGGAACGCCGACCAGTTTGTTGAAGCGGATTTTCGCCGATGCTAGGTCTTCTTCGGCCTGCTTGAGCTGGGCGCGGGCGGCAAAAAGGCGCTCCTGAGCCTGCTGCCGGTCCGCCGCCGTCAGCGACCCGGACGATTCACCGGCGCTGATATCGCCAAGGATCTGCCGGTGGAAAGCGACGTTCTGCCGGATATTGGCAATGATGCGATGCTGCAGCAGGATCTCGTAATATTCGCGCGTTACCTGCAAGGCGATGAATTCAGAACGCTCCAGGACACGGAACGAAGCACCATCGACGCGGGCGGCCTGTCGTTCCAGTTCGCCGCGGCGCTCATAGCCGTCGAAAAGATTCTGTGTTGCTGTAACACCGATGTCGGTCGGATAAAGCCGCACGCCAGCGGAGCCTTCGACATCGACACTTGGCAGATAGAGCCCGGCCGCCTGCCGCAGCTCGAACTGAATCGCTTCGCGGTTTTCGATCGCCTGACCGATCTCCGGATTGGCATCGATCGAAATTGCGATCGAATCTTTCAGCGAGATCGCGGAAGCCTCGCCAGCAGCCAGCAGCGCCGCGGCCGCTGTTGTTGCGAATATCATACGACGAAATGATTTTACCATGATACCCCCAGCACGCCACTCAGGACGCACCGATCCCCGTCAGTGACATGTCATCAGCCAAGCAAACCTATCAAAGTGTCTTCGATCAAACAAAGAAAATTGCAGCGACTTGATTGATCCCGCCAAATTCCCGTTGCGGAAGGTGCAAATTTGCAACAGATAGTGCCTCAATCGTGGTTAACGCCGGTAATATTGCCCGATCTCGGCGGGCGCGATCTGAATGTCCCCGCACATATTGTCGTCAATACCCGCTGGATTCGCCGGCTCCGATTCGACAGCTGCTCAATGAAAAAGCCGGCCTTTGTGCGATGAGGCCGGCTTTGTGTTCCTGTCAACTGATTAGTTGGCGATCAGTTCAGATACTGCACCATGCGATCGTAAAAGCACTCGCATTTGTTGATATATTGCGCGTCGATGGTGCTGCTTTTCAAATAGCCGATCGCCTTGCCGCAGGCGACCTTGGTTTCCGACGCCCACACAAAGGTCGGACGCGTGGAACGGATATAGCCTTCCGAATCAGCGACTTCGACGGCGTGGACAAAGCGTTGGTCGACCTGCTCCTGCAGTACTGAACGGTCCTCGATCTGGATGAGATCGGCGTTGCCGGCGGCAATGCACTGGGCATAGGCGCCAGCCAGGTCGGCCGCCAGGGCGTTTGCCGGCAGGGCGAT
>CALZIL010000103.1 GCA_945787495.1 uncultured Afifella sp.
GACATCTTGCGCAATTGCGTCCATTGCGGTTTCTGCACGGCGACCTGCCCGACCTATGTCGAGCTTGGCAACGAACTCGATAGCCCGCGCGGCCGCATCTACCTGATCAAGGACATGCTGGAGAACGACAAGCCGGCATCGGCAGAAGTCGTCACCCATATCGACCGCTGTCTGTCATGCCTGGCCTGCATGACCACCTGCCCGTCCGGCGTCGATTACATGCATCTGGTCGACCAGGCCCGCGTGCATATCGAGGAGACCTATGACCGGCCCGTTGCCGATCGACTGATCCGCAATGTCCTGGCCGCTGTGCTGCCCTATCCCGGCCGTTTCCGGCTGGCGCTGGCCGGGGCGTTTTTCGGCAAGCCGCTGGCGCCGCTCTTGCAATTAATGGGCGGCCCGTTCCGCCGCATGGGCGCCATGCTGAAACTGGCTCCGTACACCTTTGCCGGCCGCGCGAAAGAAGCGCGAACCGGCAATCTTTTCCCGGCATCATTGCCACGCACCGGCCGTGTTGCCTTGCTCACCGGCTGCGCCCAGCCGGTGCTCGATCCCGGCATCAATGCGGCGGCGATCCGGCTTTTGAATCGCCTCGGCATCGAGGTTGTGCTGCCGGACGGCGAGGGCTGTTGCGGCGCGCTGGTCCACCATATGGGCCGGGAGGCGGCTGCACTCGAATTCGCCCGCGCCAATGTCGATGCCTGGATGTGCGAGATCGACGGCGATGGCCTCGATGCGATCCTGATCACCACATCGGGCTGCGGTGTCACGATCAAGGATTACGGCCACCTGCTCGCCGGCGATCCGGCCTATGCGCAAAAGGCCACGCGCGTTGCCGCCCTGGCCAGGGACATCAGCGAATATCTCGCCGCCATCGACCTGCCGGAGCCGGTCAAGTCACCCGGACTCACCGTCGCCTATCATTCCGCCTGTTCGCTGCAGCACGGCCAGAAGATCGTCTTGCAGCCCAAAATGCTGCTGGAAAAGGCCGGTTTTGCCGTCCGCGACGTGCCGGAGGGCCATTTGTGTTGCGGCTCGGCCGGCACCTACAACATCATGCAATCGCAAATCGCCACAAGGCTGCGCGCCCGCAAGGTCGCCAACATTGAAAGCCTGAAACCCGATCTGATCGCCGCCGGCAATATCGGCTGCATGACCCAGATCGGCACTGGGACCGGCCTGCCGATCGTCCACACGATCGAGCTTCTCGACTGGGCCTGGGGCGGGCCGCGGCCCGAAGCGCTCAACGGCGTCGCGGCGCCGCAAGAGCGTCTTCAGGCAGCCGAATAAAAACGGCCGCCGGACAAGTCCAGCGGCCGCCGTTTCAGATTTTGACTGCCGGTCAGTAGACGATGACCTTGGCGCCTGTCTCGACCAAAGCGTGCAACTCGGTGACATCCTCGTTCACCATCCGCAGGCACCCCGAGGAGACATTCTGTCCGATCGACCACGGCTCGTTGGTGCCGTGAATGCGGTACATCGTGTCGCGATTGCCGTCATAGAGATAGAGCGCGCGGGCGCCGAGCGGGTTGGCGGGGCCACCGGCCATGCCGCCGGCATATTTGACGAGTTCCGGCTGGCGCTTGATCATATCGGTCGGCGGCGTCCAGGTCGGCCATTCCGCCTTGCGGCCGACGCGCACCGTACCGGACCAGCGGAAGCCGTCACGGCCGACGCCGACGCCGAAGCGGATCGCCATGTCACCGGGCAGGACGAAATAAAGATGCCGCGTGGCGGAATCGATGATGACCGTTCCCGGCGCTTCGGGCGTAGCAAAGGCGACGATTGTGCGGTGGAACTCCTTGGCGACCGTGCGGCCGCTCTTGCGGTTTTTCGACGTGTCGACCGTCACCATCTTGCGGCTCGACGGATCGAACATGCGATAGGTCCGCGCCTCGGCGAAAACCGGCGCGAGGATCGACAGCGCAAGGCCGGCGATCAGCGATCGGGAAAGAAGAGATTTCAACATGGTTAGCCTCCCTGGCTGGTTCGGGAGGCCAATGCGCGAAGTCCAGTCCGCGCCCTCCCATCATCCCTTTGACGGGATGACGGGCAAAAAGGTTCAATCGCTGCCGTTAAAGAACGATGACGCGGGTGCCGACGCCGACACGGCTATAGAGCTCAGTCACGTCTTCGTTGCGCATGCGGATGCAACCGGACGAGACCGCCTGTCCGATCGTCCAGGGCTCGTTGGAGCCGTGGATGCGGTAGAGCGTGTCGCGGCCATCGTTAAAGAGATAGAGCGCCCGCGCGCCGAGCGGATTGTCCGGTCCGCCCTCCATGGATTCCGGCAGATCGGGCTGGCGCTTGCGCATCTCCATCGGCGGCACCCATCGCGGCCATTCCGCCTTGCGGCCGATCTTGACCTTGCCGGACCAGCCAAAGCCCTCGCGGCCGACGCCGACGCCATAGCGCTGCGCCATGCCGCCTTCCTGGACGAGATAAAGGTACTTGGCCTGTGGATCGATGATGATCGTGCCGGGCTGTTCCGCCGTGTCATAGGCGATGACGGTCGGCAGATATTTCGGGTGAATGATCCGTGGCGGCTGAACCGGCGCAGGAGCGGCCATGAGACGCGCCGTCTGCACATGCGCGCCATTGCGCCGGCCGCCGAAGAGGACGCCGCGCCGTGTCCCGGCGGTCGTTGCTTGCTCTGCCCGCGCGCGCCGCTGTGCTTCGATCGGCCGGAACGCATCTTCGGTGGCTTTCGCGCCGCCGATCAGATCCTGCCACATTTTAAGTGTCTTCGTATTCTGGCTCTCCGCCAGCGCCGGTCCGCCGCTGGCGGCCATCACGGCCAAGGCCACTAAAAACAGACACCGCTTCATTGTTCCCACCCCTCATGCATCAGCAACTCCCGGCAAGGATAGGTGCCAACGCCGACCGAGACGTAAACGCGCCAGCCAGCCGCGCGTTAAATGCTCTTTAAGGTAAATCACTGGTTAGCAAAGAGGGTTAACGCCGGCTTCGCCCTTGCCGAAATGCCTCTAGCGCACCTGCCGCCGGGCGTCGCGGATCACCGCCGGAAGCACGCTCTGCACATCGCTTTCGCTCATCCCCGCCTTGATTTTCGGGTTGTAGAGCATGTTCAGGATATAGCGGTCGTGCTTGGTGAAGCTGGCATGCCGCGACGTGTCGTTGAAAATCGAATGGGTCAGCCCCGCATTGTCGTTGACCGGGCCGAGCCCCTGCAGCACCTCTTCCACGAGACAGCGCTTGAACAGGAAATCGCCGTCATTGGCGACGATCACCGCATCGGAGCGCTTGATGCCGCTTGGACCGGAGATAACACGCACCAGGCAGCGGCCGGGTACGGACATGGCGCGCTTGCCATAAACGTCCTTGCGGACGGTTTTCTTGTACTGCGCCTTGTCGACGATATAGATGCGGTAATTGGCCTTTGTCGGGCTGTCGACCACGGCGACATTGAGGCCGCGGATCGATCGCGGCAGGCTGAGCACGAAGCGCCGGACCTGTGAACGCCGATCGACCTTCGACCGGTTGTCGATATAGACCCGCACCGGTTTGGTGTATTTCTTGACCATGTTCGACTGCCAGCCAAAACTGGAATATTCAGCGCCGAACACGGTCTTCTGGAAGCCCTTGGTGAGCTGGGCGTCGGTGAAGGCAAAGCTCGGCGTGGCCTGGGCAAGCAGCGCAATTGCGGCCGCTGCAAGGCCGACAGCCAAATGGCGTATGGCGTTTGTCATACGTCTTTAGGTCCCTGGTTCCCTGAAATGCCCCGCGCGGATAACTTACCGGCATCGCTATCGGTTGGAAAGCGAAATGGTTTCTGCTCTGAACGAAGATGAAGGAAATAGTGCCAAATGACGGCGGAAAACGGACTGATTGAAGGAACCGATGGCCGGCAGCGCTGCTGGTGGCACGGCAACGCGCCAGACTATCTGGCCTATCACGACGCCGAATGGGGCCGGCCTGTCGGTGACGATATAAGGCTGTTTGAAAAGATCTGCCTTGAAGGTTTTCAGGCCGGCCTGTCGTGGCTGACGATCCTGCGCAAACGTGAAAATTTCCGCGCCGCTTTCGCCGGTTTCGATTTTTCCAGGGTCGCGTCCTTCGGCGAGGGTGATGTCGAACGGCTCGTCAATGATGCCGGCATTGTCCGCCATCGCGGCAAGATCGTCTCCACCATCAACAATGCCCAGCGCGCCCTCGACCTCATCGACGAGGCCGGCTCGCTCGCCGCCTTCTTCTGGAGTTTCGAACCCGCGCCGGCCGATCGCCCCGAAAGACTCGACAAACAGACGCTTTTTGCGCTCGCCAAGACGCCGCAATCGACGGCGTTGTCGAAGGACCTGAAAAAGCGCGGCTGGTCCTTCGTTGGCCCGACCACAATCTATGCCTTCATGCAGGCGATGGGGCTGGTCAACGACCATCTCGAAGGCTGCTGGTGCCGTGAGGAAGCCGAGGCCGAACGCGTGGCCTTCAAGCGGCCGGCACTGCGCTCGCCCTGAATGGTTCCATCCAGCGGGAAAAGGCTCTAAGAAAACGGCGCCCGTTCCACCTCCCGCAGCGAAAACCAGTTCGATGGCCAGCAAAGACAAGAAAAACCGGCTGAAGGCCCGGCTGCCGCGTGGCTTTGCCGATCGCGACGCCGCCGATATCCGCGCCATCGACAAGATGATGGAAGCGATCCGCGCCGTCTATGACCGCTATGGCTTCGATCCGGCGGAGACGCCGTTCATCGAATATACCGACGCGCTCGGCAAGTTCCTGCCCGACCAGGACCGGCCGAACGAGGGCGTCTTTTCCTTCCAGGACGATGACGAGCAATGGCTGTCGCTGCGCTATGATCTGACGGCGCCGCTCGCCCGCCAGGTCGCGGAGAATTTCCAGGATCTCGTCAAGCCATATCGCAGCTATCGCGCCGGCTGGGTGTTCCGCAACGAAAAGCCGGGGCCGGGCCGCTTCCGCCAGTTCCTGCAATTCGACGCCGATACCGTCGGCGCGGCCTCCGTCGCGGCGGATGCGGAGATGGCGATGATGATGGCCGATGTCGTGGAAGCCGTCGGCATCGAACGCGGCGACTACGTTATCCGCGTCAACAACCGCAAGGTGCTCGACGGCGTGATGGAGGCGATCGGCATTGGCGGGCCGGAGCACCTGCACACCCGGCTCGTTGTGCTGCGCGCCATCGACAAATTGGACCGGTTGGGAGTGGAAGGTGTGCGCCTGTTGCTCGGTAAGGGTCGCAAGGACGAGTCCGGTGATTTCACGCCGGGGGCGGGGTTGAGCCAGAAGCAGATTTCAGGAGTCATGGCACTTCTGGAGTTTGAGGCGTTCGCTTTTTTTGCCCGAGACGCCGATGACGGAGGTGTCGTGCGAAGAGAGCCGATACAGGCTGCCGGCGTCGATCACACCGGACAAATCTACACGAAACCGCCTGATCCCAACGCCGCGATGTTAGGATTTCTCGGTTATCTAAAGGATCGCGGAATAGATGCTTCAAATAACGATTCTCTAAATACTGGTTTCTCCGAGCTGAATGAGATCGCAAGTTTGATAGCGTCTGCCGGTTACGAACGTAGAGTTGTCATCGACCCCTCCGTGGTCCGCGGCCTGGAATATTACACCGGCCCGGTCTTCGAGGCCGATCTGACCTTCGAAACCGTCAACGAAAAAGGCCAGAAAGTCGTCTTCGGCTCCGTCGGCGGCGGCGGCCGTTATGACGGGCTCGTCGGCCGTTTTGGCGGCGTGGACGTGCCGGCCACCGGCTTTTCCATCGGCGTTTCGCGCCTCGCCGCAGCGCTGAAGAATCTCGGCAAGCTGGGTGACGAGGCCGAGGCCGGCCCCGTCGTCGTCACCGTCATGGACCGCGAGAGGATCGCCGACTACCAGAAGCTGGCAACGACCCTGCGCGAGGCCGGCATCCGCGCCGAGCTCTATCTCGGTAATCCCAAGAACTTCGGCAAGCAGATGCAATATGCCGACCGCCGCGACGCGCCTTGCGTGGTGATCCAGGGTTCCGACGAACGCGATCGCGGTGTCGTGCAGATCAAGGATCTGGTGGAAGGCAAGAAAAAGGCTGCGGCCATCGCCGATAACGTGGAATGGCGCGAGGAACGCCCCGGCCAGTTCGAAGTGCCGGAAAGAGAGATGGTTCAGGCGGTGTCCGACCTGCTCAAGCGGCAGGCCGGGGCCTGATCGGCCGATGCCCCCGGCACCGGACAAGGCCGGCGGCCGTCTGGCGCGCCTGTTTGGCGAAGCGGGCGCGACCTGGCTCGACCTGCCGGTGCTGCACCCGGTTGATCCGTTTCTGGAAGCCGCCGGCGAGGATATCCGCCGCCGCATCTTCGTCACCGAGGGCGCTTCCGGCGAGCGTTTCTGTTTGAGGCCCGATTTCACCATCCCCGTCTGCCGCCACCATCTGGCGGCCGGCAGCGGACCGGCCCGTTACGCTTACGAGGGGTTGGTCTTCCGCCGTCAGGCGGCCGGCGCGCCGGAGCGTCTGGAAACCGGCTTTGAAGCGATCGGCGGTGCCGATGAGGCCGAAGACGATGCAAGCACACTGGCGCTTGCCGCCGATGGCGTTGCCGCGCTCGGCGCGACCGGGCTTGCGGTCAGCATCGGCGATATCGGCCTTTTCACCGCGCTGCTCAGCGCGCTCAACCTGCCCGATGCCTGGCGCCGCCGCCTGCGCCGCTCTTTTGGTGTCCCGGCGCTGATGGCCGCCAATCTGGCGCGCCTGGCCGAACCCAATGGCGGCGAAAACACCGCCGTCGACGAAGAATTCGCCGATGCCGCGCGGGCCGGTGACGCCAAGGCGCTGGAGACGCTGGTCGCCGAAACACTCGCCGGCCAAGGATATATGCCGGGTACCGGCCGGACGGCGGCCGAAATCGCCGGGCGTTACCTTGATCAGCGTGCTTTGTCGGAGACTCATCTCGATCCGGCGATCCTGCGGGTGCTGGAGGCCTATCTGGCGCTGGAATACCCGCTTGCCGAGGCCGGCGATCGGCTGGCCGCCTTTGCCGCTGAAGCCGGGCTCGACCTAGCCGGCCCGCTGGCGCTTTTTGCCGCCCGCGCGGCGGCGATCGCTGAGCGAGTTCCGACCGATACCATCCGTTTTGCCGGCGGCTTCGGCCGGCCGCTCGATTATTATACCGGACTGGTCTTCCAGATCACCGCCGCCGGCAGCGACGATCCGGTCGCCGGCGGCGGCCGTTACGACAGGCTGATGGACATGCTCGGCGCGCCGTCGCCGGTTCCCGCCATCGGCTTCGCCATCCGGCTCGACCGCCTCGACGGTGGCGGCGGGGAGGGCGCGCGATGAGCGATCCGCTGGTCATCGCCATCCCGTCCAAGGGCCGTTTGCAGGAAAAAACTGAGGCGCTTTTTCAGGCCGGCGGTCTGGTCGTCGAAAAGCCCGGCGGCAGCCGCAATTATCGCGGCCGGCTGAGCGGCTTTGACGATGTCGAGATTGCGTTTTTATCGGCGTCCGAAATTGCCCGCGAGCTCGGCGCCGGCCGCGTCCATCTCGGTGTCACCGGCGAGGATCTGGTCCGCGAAACCGTGCCGGACGCCGATCGCCGTATTGCCCTTGCCGCACCGCTTGGCTTTGGCCGGGCTGACGTCGTCGTCGCCGTGCCGGTGGCGTGGATCGACGTTTCTTCAATGGAGGACCTCGACGATGTGGCGGCCGGTTATCGCGCCGCCCATGGCCGCCGTCTGCGCATCGCCACGAAATACTGGAACCTGACAGAGCGCTTCTTTGCCAGCCACGGCATCGCGCTCTACCGGATCGTCGAAAGCCTTGGCGCCACGGAGGGCGCGCCGGCCGCCGGTCTGGCCGATGCCATTGTCGATATCACCACCACCGGCTCGACCTTGCGCGCCAACCATCTGAAGATCCTGGAGGACGGCGTGATCCTGCGCTCTGAGGCCAATTTGGCCGTCTCGCTGCGCGCTGCCTGGCCGCAGCCGGCCCGTACCGCTGCCGGGCGGATTGTCACGGCGCTGCCAGTTGCCGGGATTGCCGGCGGACTGGAACGCGCCTTGCCGCGGATCGAAACCGCAAGCTGAAACAAAAAAGGGCGCGGCCGGAACCGCGCCCTGATCGGTGAAGTGACGGCGGATGAGCGTCAGGCGCTCGCGCCGCTGCCGGAAAGCTCGCCGCCCGTCCGGCGCGCGTCGACCGACAACGCCCCGGGGCCAAAAGCCGTCAGCATCAGGAATCCGCCGGCGATCGAGAGGTTTTTCATGAAAAAGATCGTCTGGACCTGATCGCCGAAATTGGCATGAAAGAGGACCGCGGCGATCAGCGTGAAACCAGCCAGCGCCAGTGCCGTAATGCGGGTAAACAAGCCGGCGGCGATCATCAGCCCGCCGACGAGTTCCAGGAGGATAACCAGCGGCAAAAGCGCGCCGGGGACGCCAAAGGCCTCCATATATTGCTGGGTGCCGGCATAGGCGTTGATCTTGTTGAAGCCCGATATGATGAACATCAGGGCGAGCAGAATGCGGCCCGTCAGGACGATGGGGCCTTGAAACTGGGTCATTGGACAATCTCCGCAATGAATTGTGTGCCTGTCCGCTGATATAGGTCGTCAGGAATCGCTTTCAGGTCCGGCTGACAGTGTGTTCACCGAATGTGGCCAATAACCGGCCGGTTGTTCACCGCGGAACATCGCAGCTCTCGTCGCGTTTTATTTGCCGGCGATTTGCACTAGACAGGCCGTTCCTTAACCGCGCCGTTTCCCGCGCCAAAACCGAAGCCGTCATGGAATCTGTCGTCTTTGCTCTGGTTCTCGGCGGCGCGGCCATGCACGCGGCCTGGAACGCCGTGGTCAAGGGCAGCGGCGATCCGCTCATCGCCATCGCGCTTGTCACCGCCGGTTCGGGCTCGGCGGCGTTAATGCTGCTGCCGTTTATCGGCTGGCAGGTGGCGCCCGAGGCGTGGATATGGATCGCCGGATCGGCGCTCGCCCATATTTTCTATCGGCTGGCGCTGGTGCGCGGCTACGAGATCGGCGACATGAG
>CALZIL010000104.1 GCA_945787495.1 uncultured Afifella sp.
TCAGGGCCGACTATCACCCCTTCAAGCTAAAACTCCATGATGTCGCCGGCCACAACGAGTTAGGGCTCGAGAGCCCGCTACAGCAAAAACTGAACTTTATCGTCGGTATGGCGGATGCTCACATGGCCAAAGGAATCCAGCACGTTTTCATGCGCAAGAATGCGGTTGGCGGTGACAAGCTCTTCTATAGCGGCGTTCAGGTCCATTTCCCGGCTTCCCTCGGTGAATTCGTCGTTCCGTTATTGCCATGACACTTACGCGTCGCTCATGGCGCGATGGCCGGTCACGACGGCCGCCAGATGGTCCGGCGTTTCGTGCATGGCATTGCCGCGCCAGGCGACATGCATATCCGGCCGCAGCAGAATGAGGTCATGCTCATAGATATCCCGTGGTGCTGCATCCGCGATGTCGAGCACGTTAAAAGGTGCGCCTAGCTGGTCAAAGGCCCGCGACAAGGGCGCGGCATCGGCCTGGCAACCGCCCAGGCGAAGCAGAACGTAATGTTCGGGAATCCGGTCCTGTATGGGCGTGCCATCCGCAAGCCAGACATGCGGCAGCCGCGCACCCGGCCAGGTTGTCGGTTGATAGACTTCAAAGCGATGCTCTGGTCCACCCAGCTCCTCCCAGATGACCGGCGAGCCGACATAACGATAGCCGAGTTCGGCGCCGATCATCCGGTTGGATTTGCTCTGCTCGAGACCGGCGACGCGAACAAGGTTATCACGGCTCACCTGCCCCTCCGGCGTATCATCGCGAATATTCGACCGGTATTGGCTGCGCCATTTGCGCCGCCCGAGCGAGGCATCACGGGAAGCATTGACATTACGGTCACCGATCTGGCGGCGCTCGATCTCATAAGAAGCCAAAAGGTTTGGCCCGGCCCAGCCGGCAAGCGTTGCGGCAAGTTTCCAGGATAAATCGATCGCATCGCCAACGCCGGTATTCATGCCGAGCCCGCCCGTCGGTACGACAAGGTGGACCGCGTCCCCGGCGAGAAGCACGCGTCCGCGCCCGGTCGGCAAGCAGCAGGTTTTGCCGCCACGGGGCGCAGGACAGCATTTCATAATCGACGGGAACCGAAATCGTCGATTCAAACATCGCCTTCATGTCCTCGTCGCTTTCGACGACGGAATGCAGCGTGAAATGGCGGGTGCTGTCCTGCATGATCAGGAAGGTCGCCTGACCGTCGGCGACGTGATAATGCCGCCCGTGCCCGGGCCCCTCGCCGATCGGAATCTTATCGAAAAGCTCATCGCAGCGAAACAGCGCCTGGCGCAGCTCCAAAAGATTGCCCTCTCCGTGCAGAGCGATGCCAAGTGATTTGCGCACGCGGCTCGACCCGCCGTCGCAGCCGACCAGATAGGCGCCGGCAAGGGTCTCTGTCTGGCCGTCGCTGCTGCGTATCGTGGCGCTGACGCCGGCGACGTCCTGGTGAAGCGACAGAAATTCGCATCCGTAGCGGACCTTGACCGATGGCAACCGGTCCGCTTCCGCCTTCAAAAGTGGCTCAAGCGTATATTGCGAGATCAGCTGATAGGGCTCCAGCGGCTGCGTGCCGTCATTGCAGGCACGGATCCTGGCCCGCGCCTCGTCAATGGACGGATAGGGCATATGCAGGAGCGGCGGCTCGGCCATCGACAGGATAACGAAGACGTCCATGGGAATATCGGAGCGCAACCCGGCCTCGCGGACTTTTTCCACCAGGCCCATGCGGCGGAAAATCTCCATTGTGCGGGCATTGCAGCGCTCCATCTTCGGCAGAAATTGCGGCGCTTCGTTCCGTTCCACCAGCGTGCAGGCAATGCCGCGCCGGCCCAGATCAACAGCCAGTGTCAGGCCGACGGGGCCGGCGCCGATAATCAGAACCTGCTTATCAATCGGCATGGTTGCGCTCGTGCCCCGAGTTGCGGCTTGCCAAGAGGTGGAATTTGCCCATCGTATCGGTAAGTTACGGCGGGCCTGGATCAGCCATTACAACAAAATTATCCGAAAAGGACCAGCGTTCCGCATATCAGAACGCCAATCGGGACATCGATCGGCAATGGGTATAGTTAAACTCCAGGCAGACAGGCGCAGCAGGGAAAACGGCAATGGCAATCAAGAATATCCTCGTTGCCTATAATGGCTCCAAGGCGTCTGACGCGGCGGTTCGCATGGGCCTGCTCATGGCCCGCAAATACGACGCGCACCTGACCGGCGTGCTGGCACACGGTATGCCGCAGATCCTTTCTTCGGCGGGACCGTGGCTGACGGAAAGGTTGAGCGGACAGCTGAACGACATCATCGAGCGGACGAAAAGCGAGATCTATGAGGGCATATCGGCCAGGTTCAATGAGCTCACCGCCGCCTCAGACCGGACGGAAAAGTGCCACTGGTATGATATTTACGGGTCCGCCGATGCGACGATCGCCGAAATTGCCCGGCGCTTCGACATTACGCTGATGGGCGAATTCACAACCGTACCCGGCGAGGAGCAGTTGATGCTCCGCCCCGATATTGTGGCCTTGCAGAGTGGCAGGCCGGTGATGATCGTTCCGGCCGATTACGAGGTCGCCGAATTGCAGGAACACGCGGTTCTTGCCTGGGACGGCAAGCGCGCCGCCGCCCGGGCGCTATCCGACGCCATGCTGATCCTTGAGACAAAAACTCTCGTGACGGTCCTGACCATCGGTCAGGATGGCCCTGAGCGCGAAATTACGGGCGTCAACATTTCCGCTCATCTCGACCGCCACGGCATTAAAACCGAATTCATCAAGCTGCCGCACAAGGGCTCGATCGGCACGATGATTACCGATTTTTGCCGCGAACGTGACGCCGGACTGCTCGTCATGGGCGCCTACGAACACAGCAAGTTCAGCGAAGACCTGCTCGGCGGCGTCACCAATGATGTTTTGAAGAAAACCGCCATTCCGGTGCTGATGTCGCATTAGCCCGCAGACCCCTGTCGCCAACATGGGACCGGACAATTGAACAGAGCTGGAATTATCGGCGCCGGCCGAATGGGTCACGCAATGCTCGGTCATCTTTTGGATGGCGGCTTTGGCGTCACGGTAACGGACGTCGATAATGACGCGCGCGCCAGGGCCCAGGCGCGAGGCGCGAAGGTCGTCAAAACCCCTGCGGAAGTCGCGGCAATCTCCGATGTGGTCTTCGTCGCTGTCGGCTTTGACGCCGAAGCCGCCGCAGTTTGCCACGGCGAGACAGGCGTCTTTGCCGGTGCCGGGCCCGGATGCATCGTGGTGATCAACAGCACGGTTTCTCCAGAGCTTGTCCGCGATCTGGGGCGCGAAGCGGCGGCCCTTGGCCTTGTCCTCCTCGACATCCCCATTGCGCGCGGCGCCGGGGCGGCCGATGACGGAACCCTGCTTGCCCTTGCCGGCGGCGATCCGGCGGCACTCGATCAGGTTCGGCCGATGCTTGCGACCTTCTGTTCCGACATTGCCCATCTGGGTGAGATCGGCCACGGCCAGGTCGCAAAGGCGATCAACAATCTGCTCCTTTGGGTCAATGGCGTGGCGCTGATCGAGGCGGGACAGCTGGCGGCAAGTACCGGGATCGATCTGCCGAAACTACGCAGTGCGCTGCAAATGAGCAGCGGCCGTTCGTGGGCGCTCGACGAATGGAACCATGTGAGTTTCACCTGGGCGCTCAAGGACATGCAGATTGTCCTGGAGATGTGCGACCGCGCCTCCCTTTCCGCGCCGATGATGGGACTGGTCAAGGAGCAGGTGAAAGCTGCCCGCAAGATCAAGCTGGAAGGCGGCGTCGACTGGACCGCAGACTAACTCAGGGCCAGGTGAGACGCGCAATAGCGGCCACGGCATCGGGCAGGGGAACGACGGCAAGCACGAACTCCGTGCTGACCGTCAAGGCCAGAACTCCGATAAGCGAAATGCCGATTCCGACAAGAACCGGCACGGTGAGAACCTCATGGTCACGGTTCAAAGCCCACGCAAAGATCACCCGAAAGACGACCGAAGTGCGTTGCACCGGCTGGACGACGGAGACCGGTGCCACCGCCAGCGCCATATAGCGGAAGAGTTGCGAAAGAAACACGAAGACGCCCGAGGCGGTAAACCAGCGCGCCGCCGTCGGCTCCAGCGCGCGGACATGTGCGATATTGCCCGGCACCAGCAAAATGAGCCCGATCACCAGGCTTGCCGCGGTATAGGAGATCAGTCCGCCGGCGATGCTGTCGCGAATGGTATGGCTTTCCAGACTTGCTTCAAGGCCAAAGCGGACGAAGAGCGGACTGGTGCCATAACCGACGGCGCAGACCAGGCCCCAGGCAATGCCTTCGACATATTTGACGACAAAGTGCGGTTTGTCCTGCGTTTGAGGACGGTCTGAGCGCGGGCGCAAAATAAGGACCGGTCCGAACAGCACCAGAACAATACCGGCGGCCCTGAGCGGGGTCAGGTATTCGCCAAGGAATATGAAGGCCAGGGCGAGCGCAACCAGGACGCTGAGTTGCTGGATCGGGCTGGACAGCGCCGCGCCCATCGCCCGCGTGGCGCGATAGTTGCCATAGCGGCCAATCACAAAATGGATAATGCCGGCAGCCGACATCCAGGCCCAGGCTTTCGGCGGCAGGCTTCCAAAAGCCCCAAAAGCGCCGAAAATCAGGCAGCCCAGCGCGAACAGGGGCACGCCAAGTGGCACCGTTATGGCAAGCGCCTGCAGCACAGAGCCGCTCAGAACGCCCCGGCGAAACATCGCATTGTTGAGCCCGAAAGATGCCGCCGATAAAAGCGCCAGCAGCGCGCCCGTCACGTCAGGCCGGCTGCCGTTCGCCGCGCAGGAAGGCACGCACGATTTCCGGCGTCAAGGCAAGATCCGGTTCGTATTCCGGCGCGTTCTCGATCTGCTCAAGATCGTTCAATCCGCAATGCTTGAAGATCCGGTTGGTTGAGGAAATCAGCCGTGCCGGCCGCTCCGCATCGCCATTGAAGTGCTGATGGATGGTGTTCGGCGGAACATAGACGACGTCCCCCGCCTCCCATTCGAAGCGCTTGATCTCGTCCTGCGGCGTCCAGTGATAATCATCGGTGATTTCCACGTCACAGTCCTGGTGCAGATCGTAGCCCCTGCCCTCCAGCACATAGAGGCATTCCTCAGCCAGATGGCGGTGCTTGCCCGACCGGCTGCCCGGCGGGATGATCTGCATATAGGCGTCGACCGTTTCCATGCGGGTGTTCATCTGCTCGTTGATCAGATGTTTTAAAAGCCCTTGCCGTGCCATTTCCCAAGGCATGTCGGCCGGTCGGATAATCTTCTTGCGCTTGGCATTTCGCGCCGGCGCGGTAGCCGCGTCGTCGAGCATCTGCTGGTAGAGATTCTCGTTTTTGGCGCCCTCAACCCAGACTTTCGCCTCTCCCCAGGCCATGGTCAGTAGCCTTCCTCGGGATGGTTGAAATCGTCTTCTTCTTCGCGGACTTCAAAACTGACCCCCTCCGGCGTCGGCTCGGTGGCGCGCGGTTCCACCTGTTTCTGGAACAGCATGTTCATGAACAGGAACATCGGCTTGGTCTTGATCACCAGCGCCCGCGCCGGTTTGTGCGGATCGCCGTTGAAATGCTGGTGGACGCAATTGTTGTGAACGATCGCCACGTCGCCAGCCTGCCAGTCGTAGCGGATCTCGTCATGGATCTCATAGCCGTGCCCGTCGAGGATATAGAAGGCTGCCTCGTTAACATGGCCGTGTTTCTGCGACTTGCCGCCCGGACCATATTCCTCAAGATGCAGATGGAAGGTCTGGGTTATGCCGTCCTTCGGCTCGACATAATGGCGACTATAGGCCTGCGGACCGTCGACGAACTTGATTTCGCTGGCCTTGCGCACGCGCGGCATCGACCGCAGCCGCTCAAGCTCTTCGGTCAGATTATAGGCGCCCTGGATTGAGCGGACAAAAATCCGGTCCTTCTTGCTGTGATAATACCCTGCCGGCAAATTCTCGTCAGCGGCCACCGGCGCGCTATCCTTGGCGCTGCCCATGGTGTGCTCGTCTTCTATGCGTTTCATGGTGATTCCCGCCTTAGGTCATGTCGTGCGGCGTATCGGGCATGATCAAAGATATCAGCACGGCCGCTTTCCAACAAGAACACCGTTCCCTAATGGCGAACGCCTTATCCCTGGCGTTTCGGCATCGGCAGGTTGCGCGCGATCTTGAAAGCCTTGATCGCCTCCTTGACGGTGCCGGCAACAGGCATTGCCACGCGGGCGCCGTCGGCCTCTGCAAGCATGATCATCATATCCTTTTCCGCCCACAGCGCCGGCCGCTCATCGGCGCGCGTTTCAAGCGCCCAGTTCGCGCCGCTGCTCTGCTGTAAAGCTTCACGCAGGACTTCGCGGTCCACGCCAAAGGCTTCGGCAAAGTCCATCCCTTCCACATTGGCGCACAGGCAGGTCCACAAGAGCATGTTGTTGACGGCCTTTGCGACCTGGCCGGCGCCAGTTTCGCCAAGCCGGAATATGCCGTCTGAAAAGGGTTCCAATGCCGGCCGGCAACGGGCCAGCACGTCCTTCGGGCCGCCGGCAAGAACCAGAAGGTTGCCCTCTTCGGCCGCCCGTTCGCCGCGCGCCAGGGGAATATCGATAACTTCGAGACCGCGTTGCTTCACCCGGCCGGCAAGCGCCATCATATAGCTCGGCGACACCGTCGATGCGATCGCCAGGATCGCGGTCTTGCCGGCGCCGGCCAAAATGCCGTCGGCGGCAAAAACCACTTCTTCCACCTGTTCATCGAACCCGACACTGACCAGGATCAGATCACTCGCACCGGCAACATCTGCGCAAGTCGCGCCGATCGTAACGCCCAAATCCTTAGCCAGGGAGACGGCATCTGGGTCAGGATCAAAACCTAGCACATTATAGCCGGCCGCAACGAGATGGCGCGCGATCGGCCGGCCCATCTTGCCAAGCCCGATCACACCAACGCTCCTGACCTTCAATTCCGACACGATTCCTCCGGCACAGCGTGCGTGCGATCCCGACCTAGTCCGGTCCAGCACTGAATGGCCGGTATTATATGAGGAATGGCGTTCCGGTAAACGGGACAACAGGCTCGCGTGCTATAAACTTTCCGGTCATAGTCGCTGAAAATCAACAACACGTCCGGACAGGACGGATTTTGGGAGGGCCATTTGGACGCCAGTATTCTCGACGCGGCAGGACAGGCTCTGGTGGCGCTCGCAGAACCGGTGCGCCTGGCCTATCTGTTTACCGGCGTCATAATCGGCCTTGTTCTTGGCATTCTCCCCGGCGTTGGCGGTGTCGCCGGCATGGCGCTACTGTTGCCGTTCACGTTCAATATGGATGCCTATTCGGCGTTCGCTTTCCTTCTCGGCCTTGGCGCCGTGACATCGACAGGTGATACCATCCCGGCCGTCCTGTTCGGCGTTCCGGGCACGTCTGCCTCGCAGGCCACCGTTATCGACGGTCACGCAATGGCAAAAAAGGGCGAGGCGGGGCGCGCCTTGAGCGCCGCCTATGTCGCATCCCTGGTCGGCGGGCTATTTGGTGCCTTCATCCTGGCGCTGACGATACCCATTCTGCGCCCGGTCATGCTCTATATCGGTTCGCCGGAACTGCTTGCCTTCGCGGTTTTCGGCATTTCGATGGTTGCCACGCTCGCCGGTAGCTCGCCGATGCGTGGTGTCGCGGCCGCCGGCTTCGGCATCATGCTCGCCATGATCGGCGGCGACCCGCAGACCGGCACATTGCGCTGGACGCTCGACAGTCTCTATCTTTACGACGGCCTGCCGCTTTTGCCCGTCGCGCTGGGCATCTTCGCCCTGCCGGAACTATGCGATCTCGCCATCCGGCGCACCGCCATCTCGAGCGAAGCGAAATATGATGTCCGCCAGGGCATGTACAAGGGCGCCATCGACGCGCTGCAAAACTGGTGGCTTGTCTTTCGCTGTGGTTCACTCGGCGCGGCGATCGGGGCAATTCCCGGCCTCGGCTCGTCGGTCGTCGACTGGTTTGCCTATGGCCATGCGGTCCGCACAGTGAAGGGGGCGACGGAGACTTTCGGCAAAGGCGACGTCCGTGGCGTCATCGCGCCCGAAAGCGCCAACAATGCCAAGGAGGGCGGCGCCCTGGTGCCGACAATCGCTTTCGGCGTGCCCGGAAGCGCCAGCATGGCAATCCTGCTCGGCGCGTTTCTCATTCACGGCCTGATACCCGGGCCGGACATGCTGACGCGAAATCTCGACATTACCTATGCGATGGTCTGGAGCATCGCGCTGGCCAATATCCTCGGCGCCGGTCTTTGTTTTCTGTTCAGCGGCCAGTTCGCGAAAATCGCCACCCTGCGCTACACCCTGATCCTGCCGCTGATTATGAGCGTCGTCTTTGTCGGCGCATTTCAGGGATCGCGGGACTGGGGCGATCTTTACGCGCTGCTGTTTTTTGGCCTGCTCGGCTGGACCATGAAGCGCCTGCGCTGGCCGCGGCCGCCGCTGATTCTGGGATTTGTGCTTGGCGCCATTATAGAGCGTTACATGTTCATCTCGGTCATGCGCTACGAATATGAATGGCTGTTCCGACCGGTCGTTATGATATTGTTCGCGCTGGCTTTTATTGGTCTGTTTCGTCCGCTTATTGCCGAGTTTCTCGCCCAGCGTCGCGATGGAAAAGCGATCGCAGGCATCGGTTTTCCGACCTTCCGGGCCGCCGACCTTTTATATGTCGGCCTGATCGCGCTGGTCATCACCATGCTCGTGCAGGCAAGCGGATGGCACCCGGAAGCCAAGGTTGCGCCGATGATCGTCGGCTGGATTACGTTGGTTTGCGCAACAATCAGCCTGCTACACAAGATGTTTCGGCAACCCGCCAGCCAGGCCGAACTGGACAAGCCGGCCAAAGGCGGCGAACGCCGCTCAATTCACATGGACCTGACGGTCGATGACGCGTTCACCAGCCAAGGCACTGTGATCCGCAGGGCGGCGATATTTTTCGGCTGGTTTATCGCATTCATGGCGTCAATGGCGACCATCGGCCTTATCCCGACGGCTGTTGTTTTCATTATCGCCTATATGCGTCTGGAGAACCGTGAGCCCTGGCGGCTCGTTTTGCCTCAGGCAATCGGCATCACGATCTTCATGTACGTTGTCTTCCACCGGTTCCTGACAATTCCCTGGCCGGCGACGCTGCTTGGAAACTTAATTCCCGCACTCAAGGTTATCCCCTCGCTCTGACGATCGCGTCAGACACGGGTCATGGACTGGCACAGTTATGGAGAACAATTATGGCAGACGAAAAAACTGGCGAAGCGGGGCTCGGCCACAATGTCCCGCCTGAGGACAAGCAGGACGTCGTCTGGGAACGCTGGACGAAGAAAAGAACCTTCGTGCGCGCCCTTGAAGGAACCTATGGCGAGTTAAAGGAAGAACTCTACTCCCAACCGCGCATCATCCGCACCCAGGATCTCAACTGGAAGGGCGGACCGCAGAATTTCGGCAAGAAAGTGATCAACCCGCAAGCCGTCCGCGTCGCCCAGTCGATCGAAACCCATATCGATGTTTTTGCGCCCGGCGGTTACGGCCAGAAACACGGCCACATGAACAGCGCCGTCTTCTTCGTGCTGAAAGGCAAGGGCCACGACATTCACGACGGCCGGCGGCTCGACTGGGAGGCAGGTGATGCGCTGATCGTCGAAAACGGCTGTGTGCACCAGCACGTTTCAGACGACCCCGATGATGAAACGATCGTTCTGATCATGAAGGCGAAACCGCTGTTCCTCTTCATGCACATGATTTTCCAGAAGGTCGTGGAATATCCGCCCACCGAACCGGTGCCCGGCCAGGAAAACTACGCCCCGCCGGCCGATATTTAAGACCGACGCCGAAGCAAGATATGAGGAGTTCAGGCCCCGCCGGCCGATCTTTAAGACCGGCGCGCAGCAAGATACGAGGAGTTCAGACCCAATGACCGAAACACCGTCATTTGTCGATGCGATCGAGCGCCAGCGCGCCCGCACCGGTGATAACGTCAATTTCTATGCAGAGGCGCTGGAGGCCTCAAAGCAGTTCCGCGCCGATTATCCGGACCGGCAAAATGTCGTGAAATGGGACACGATGCCGATGGAGCGCTCGGCCGACGGCCTCATCAAGCACATCATCCACGAGAAGATGGACACCAAGGAATGCTGCATCGACATCTATATGCAGTTCATTCCACCCTCCGGCGCGACCGGTACGAGCCGGCATCTGACCGAAGAGGTCGCCTATGTCATCGAGGGTAGCGGCTACGACCATCATTATGACGTCAGTTTCGACTGCAAGGACGAATTCGTCTGGGAGTGGAGTACCACACCGAAAAAATTCGACTGGGGGCCGGGCGACTTCATCTACATTCCGCCTTATTGCGCCCACAAGCGCTTCAATACCGGCGATTCCGAAGCCCGCGTCGTCGTCATCAACAGCCGCATCATGAAGGCCATCGGCTTTGACTGGTTCGACCAGTTGGAACCGGCTGAGGGCTTTGAAGATGTCTGGGTGCCACCCTCGGACTGACAGGACAGCTGGTAATTCGCAATGGAACTTGATCGAATTTTTGCCGCCTTAATGACGGTCGTTGGGTCGCCCCATTTGGTCGGCCTGATCGTACTCGCCGTCCCCATCGGCATGTTCTTCGGCGCCATACCTGGGCTTGGCGGCAAACTCGGCATCGTTCTTCTCATTCCGTTCGTTTTCGGCATGGACCCGCTTTCCGGCGCGGTGTTTTTGCTGGCCATGCACGCCGTCGTCCATACCGGCGGCTCGGTTCCGAGCATTCTGTTCGGCGTTCCGGGCACCGGACCCGACGCGGCCACTATCGTCGATGGTTTTCCGATGACGCAAAAAGGCGAGGCCGGGCGGGCGCTCGGCGCCAGTCTTGGCGCCTCCGGTTTTGGCGGCGTCGTCGGCGGCCTGTTCCTGGCCGCAATGCTACCGGTTCTGCGCCCCCTCGTTCTGGCTTTCAGTCCGGCGGAATTCTTCCTGCTTGCCATTCTCGGCATCACTTTCATCGCCACTTTGTCGGGCGACAGCCTGCTCAAGGGCCTGCTGGTCGGCATGTTCGGCCTAATGCTGGCATTTGTCTCGCTCGATCCTTTCACCGGTGTGCCGCGTTTTACTTTCGGCCAGCTTTTCCTGTGGGACGGGGTCGACGTCATCACTGCTGTCCTTGGCATGTTTGCCATACCGGAAATGATCGCGCTCGGCGTCAAGGGCGGTTCGATCGCACAGATACGCAAGGAGGCCGCCAGCTACAATCTGCGCGAAGTCATCGACGGGATTTTCGATGTCTTCCGACACTGGGCGCTGTCGGTCCGCACCGCCGTGATCGGCGCCGTCATCGGCACCATTCCGGGCCTGGGCGGCGATGCCGCAAGCTGGATCTGCTATGGCCACGCCGTGCAGTCGTCGAAGGATCCGAGCCGCTTTGGAAAAGGCGCAGTGGAGGGCGTGATCGCGCCGGAAACCGCCAACAATTCCAAGGAAGGCGGCTCGCTTCTTCCCACCCTATTTTTCGGCGTGCCCGGCTCGTCGGGCATGGCGATCATGCTCGGTGCCTTCGTCATGCTCGGCATCCAGCCCGGACCGATGATCGCCCTGCACGGCATGGACCTGGTCTGGTCGCTGATCTGGACCCTCATGATCGCCAATATCCTGGCCGTCTTCATGTTCCTGATCTGCGCCCCGGTATTCGGCAAGCTGACCTATGTGCGCGGTGGCCTGCTGATCCCGTTTGTCATCACGCTAGCCTTCCTCGGTTCGTTTCTCAGCCACGCCGCCTGGGAAAACATCGTGCTTTTATGCGGGCTCGGCGTTCTCGGTTATTTCCTGAAGAAATACCGCTGGCCGCGGCCGCCCTTCGTTATCGGGCTCATCCTGGGTTCGATCGCCGAGAATTCCCTGCACAAGGCGCTTGCCATCTGGGGCCCGAGCTTTTTCCTGCGGCCCTTATCGCTGATCTTCATTGCGCTCATTTTCGGCAGCATCGGCGTCTATTTCTGGCGCGTGCGCAAAAACGGAGCCCCGCAGGTGCGCTATGATACTTAACGGCCGCATCATCACCACCATGGTCATGCTGGCGATCTTCGCCGGCATGTCGGCGATGGCCCTGTCCTATCCGGAAAAGGCCCGATTCCTGCCCCTGCTCATCAGCGTCCCAGCCACTCTCATGTGTCTGGCTCAACTGGTCTTTGATGTCCGCAGCGCGCTGCAGGACAGGACCGCCGAGGATACAGCCGAGGCCGCGCTGGAGCGCCCGCGCGAAGTCAAGATGTTCTTCTGGCTCGCCGTGTTTTTCATCGGCGTCATGTGTTTCGGCTTCCTGATTGCCGCACCGATCCTGGTCTTTGCCTTCCTGCGCTTCGGCGAGAAGGAGCCATGGCTGACGGCGATACTGGGTGGCCTGGGCGCCTGGATCATTCTTTATGGTGTCTTCACCCGGCTGCTTGAGCTTTTCCTTTTTGAGGGCTTCATCACGCCCCTGCTGACCGGCTGAAACCGACAATGCTGGTTCTGAACAATGATGAAATCTCGGCAATCATCGATATGCCGACCTGCATTGCGGCAATGGAAACGGCCTATCGCGGCATGTCGGAAGGGCGTGGCGTAAACCGGCGGCGCAGCGATACGCTGGTGGAGACCGGGCCGGCGGAGTCGGGCGGCATATATAGCTTGAAATCAATGGATGGCGTGTCCCCGGACCTCGGTGTCGGCGCCATGCGCATCAACTCCGATATCATCACTTACCCTGAAATCAGCGGCCAGCGGCGACGAGTCAAGGTTCCGGCGGCGCCGGGAGAACGCTACACTGGCCTTGTCCTCTTGTTCAGTAGTGAGACCGGCGAGCCGCTGGCGATTTTCCCCGATGGCGTCGTCCAGCGCATGCGGGTTGCGGCCGCCAATGGATTGGCCACCAGATATCTGGCGCGCGCCGAGACACCACGTGTCGGCATTATCGGTTCGGGCTGGCAGGCCGGCTCGCAACTCATGGCGATGACGTCGGTGCGCAAGGTCGAACGGATCCGCTGCTTCAGCCCCAACGAAGCCAACCGCAAGGCCTTCGCCGCCCAGATCAGCCCGCTGATCGGCGTTGACGTGGAGCCGGTATCCAGCATGGAAGCTGCCATCGAAGACGCTGACGTCGCACTGTGCGCGACAAGCAGCATTGAACCGTTTTTCCAGGCTGACTGGCTGCGTCCAGGATTGCATATTTCATCGATCAAGCGCTCGGAAATCCATCCCGATGCCTTGCGCAAGGTCGACCGCATCGTCATTCACAGCCGCGACGGTGCGCCGATCCTGGCGATGGCATCCGGTGTCGAACCACCGGCGGCGGACCGGCCCGATGGCGGCGCCTTGCTGGATGTCGCCGAGTTCAAGTCCGCTCCGCTGCTTGCAGATCTGATTGCCGGCAAGGTGCCGGCGCGCCAGTCGGAGAAGGAGGCGACCTGTTTTATCAACAATATCGGCATGGGTTTTCAGTTCGCCATCATCGGCAAGGTCGTCTATGACCGCGCCGTTCAGGCTGGCGCCGGACGAGACCTACCGACCGAGTGGTTCACCCAGAATGAGCACCCGTAAAAGGGTCGATGGACGCAATAAGGCTGGCGCTTAAGGCAGCGCCGCCGTCACCGCGATCTTGACGGCAAGATCCGGCGAGGGTAGCCGGCTTTCAACGGTTGCACGTGCCGGCGCGCCGCCCGCCGGCACCCATTCGTCCCAGACCAGGTTCATTTCCTCTGCCGCGCGGATATCGGCAAGCCAGACATTGGCGGTCAAAAGCCGCGACTTGTCGGTACCGGCTTCAGCAAGCAGACGATCGATGATCGCCAGGATATTGCGGGTTTGCTCGGTAACCGTGCCGCCGCGTTTTTCCAGCGCAATGATGCCGGCGAGATGGGCAATGCCATTGTGGACGACGACACGGCTGATCCGCTTGCCGCTGTGAATGCGCTCGATTGCCATTATTGTCTCCCAATCGTTCAAAGCCCTGCGGCACCCGGTGGAACCCTCAGTTGCGGATATCCTGCGCAAACCATTCGGTCGGTAACTCGCGGCCAAGATTTTGTTTCCGCGCCGCCTCATAGACAATCGAGGCCATCGCCCAGAACTGCGCGCCCTGCAAATTGCCGCGCTCTGAATAGGTGATCTGGTCTGCCGTCTTGCGGCCGCGTGTGCGATCATCGAGAACCTCGGCAAAGCTGACAAGCTTTTCAGGCGCCAGAACGCCGTGGGGGTCTTCGCGCACGCCCTTTGGCCGGTTGTCCAGAACCGGCATGGCGGCGTCCGCCGTAAAGCTCAGATATTCATCGTCCAGCAGAAGCCCCGGCCGGCCGCGCGGCGCCGGCGCGTCGCCGAAACGCAGATAGACGTCGCAGCGCTCCATGGTGCGCCGGTCGGGCGCGCCGCCGGCGCCGATATTGACGACATGGCAGCCGGCCTCAAGCCGGTCGCCGTCAAGCACCGGGCGGGCGGCGTCGGTCACCGCCGCAATGATATCGGCGCCCGCATAAATCGCCTCCGGCGCGTCAGTGGCAACGGCTTCAATGCCGTAGCGCTCGGCAACCTCGGCAGCGAATTTCTCGCGATTTGCCGAGGTTGGTGAATAGACCTGCAAGCGCCTTATGCCGGGCCGCACGGCGAGAAAGGCTTCGATATGCGATCGCGCCATGCCGCCCGATCCGAGCATACCGACCACTTCGGCATCTTCCCGCGCCATATATTTGACGCCGATGCCGGAATCACCACCAACCCGCATATGCTGGATGACGCCGTCATTGAGCAGCGCCAGCGGTTCGCCTGTCTGCGTGCTGAACAGAAAAATCAATCCACAAAACAGGCCCGGCTGAACGCAGTATTTTTCGCGCGTTACCACGCCGTTCTCTTCCTGCCAGTGGACAATGTCGGATTTCATCCGGATGGCGAAATAGCCGGGACCGCCGCCCTCCATCGTGCCCCAGCGATAGAGCCGTTCTGGATCGCCTGAGGGAAGCTCCACATCGATGCGCGGCCTGCAGACGGCCTCGCCGCTGGCAAGACCGCGATAGGAGGCTTCCAGCGCGTCAATCACCGCCGGCATCGTCAGCAGCCGGCCGGCATCTTCGTTGGAAATCAGCAGCGTCATCGGCGGGTCTCAGCGGTGCTGGGTGATGACATCGACCAGTGCAACCCGGCCTTTTTTTACTTCCGCCAGTGCCCGTTTCAGCGCTGGTGCGATATCGGCCGGGTCGGTGATCGGGCCTTCGCCGTAACAGCCCATGCCTTTGGCAATCGCCGCAAAATCCGGCTCCGGGCCGTAAAGGTCCATGCCGATATGGGCCAGATTTTCGTCGGTATCGCGCAGCCGCGCCATGCGCAGCTGATGCTCCCAATCATTGAAATAGGCGCGGTTGTTGAACATGACGATGAGGATCGGAATCTGGTGCTTTGCCGCCGTCCACAACGCGCCGGCATCATACATCAGGTCGCCGTCGGGCTGCAGGGCGACAACGATTTTGCCGGTTCCCTTGTAGGCCAGGCCGACACCCAGCGACATGCCGATCTGCGTCGAGGTTCCAAGCGAATCGCCGGCATGACGATAGGGCTTGTCGAAGTCCCATAATTTGCGGGCCCAATTGCGCAACGTGCCGGTGGAGAGCACCCAGTCTTCGTCTTTGATGATGTCCCAGACCTCTTCCGCCAGGCGGCCGAGTTGGACGGGCGAAGCATCGCGGTCGACTTTGGCGTCCGCCTGCCATTTGGCAAAGAGTTCATCGTGGCGCGCGCCGATCGCCGCCTTGCGAGCGGCAATCCGCTCCGCCAGTACCGGATCGGCGGCAAGACGGTCTGCCGCGATTTTCTTCATCTGCGGCATGGCCAGGCACGGATCGCCCAATGCGCTCAGCACCTTGGGCTGATAGCGGCCATAATCGAACGCCCAGGACGATATGCCGATCTCGCCGAAACCGACCTCCATCCAATCACAGCTGTCCGGCACCAGCGAGGTGACGGTGCGGTTCATGCTGTCGAGTTCGGCGGTCGGCTTTTCCCAGTCGCGAATGTCGAGACCAAGGATGGCGTCGGCGTTGCGCATCACCTCTTTGTCCATCGACAGGTTGAG
>CALZIL010000105.1 GCA_945787495.1 uncultured Afifella sp.
AATCTTTGCCCCAAACCTCAATTCCTACCGGCGCTTCCAGCCTAACTCCTTTGCGCCGGTCAGTCCGGTCTGGGGGCTCGATCATCGTGGCGTCGCGGTGCGCGTGCCGGAAAGCGCCGGTCCCGGCGCGCGTCTTGAACACCGGATATGCGGCGCCGACGTTAATCCCTATCTGGCGATCACGGCGATTCTCGGCGGCATGCGGATCGGGCTTGAAAAGCAGATCTCCCCCGGCCCGCCGATTGAATCGGGCAACGGCGTTGCCGGCGAAAAGCTGCATCACGACTGGAAGTCGGCCGTGGATGAGTTCGCCGAGTCAGCCGCCGCAGCGGATATCTTCGGGCACGACTTCCGCAACGTCTATTCGGCCCTCCGGCAATCGGAGATCGAGGCGCTCTCCAAAATGGTGAGCGACGTGGAATACCGGACGTATCTGCGCAGCATCTGACCACAATCGGGGATTTTGACGGCGTTGCGCCAACTGCCGGCAGAGGTCACAATCGTGTGCTTGTCCGGCGCACTTTGATGTTGATCAATTACACAAATGCCGGCGCGATCTAGCGTCCGGACTCATCTTTGACCTGGTCTGGACGCGGCCAGAGCCTTTTCCTGCCAGATGGGGCCATTCTGACGGAGCGCATTTGTGACAAGATCAAGCAAAGGCCCGCATGCCCGTATCGAGATACGGGCAAGGGGCTTTGCGCCGGAATTGGCGCAAATGCGCCCGTCCCTTCGGGTTTCGAATTGGCGGGCGCCCGACGCCGAACCGGTCTTGGCCGATGCACCACATCGACCGGCGACCGTTTCGGCGCCGGATCACCGCGCCAATTCAGAAACAGAATCGGTCCCATCTGGCAGGAAGAGGCTCTAGATGTTTCAGATTCGAATTCACGGCAGAGGCGGCCAGGGTGTCGTCACCGGCGCGGAACTGCTTTCCGCCGCCGCATTCCATGAGGGCATTCACGCCCAGGCGTTCCCCAGTTTCGGCTCCGAACGGATGGGCGCGCCGGTGGTTTCCTATTGCCGCATGGACGACAAGGAAATCCGCTTGCGCGAGCCGATCAGCGCGCCCGATGCGCTGATTATCCTGGATCCGACACTGTTGCAGTCCATCGACGTCTTCAACGGCGTCGATCCGCAGGGCTTCATTCTCGTCAATTCGCAGCGCTCGTTCGAGGAACTGGGGATTGCCGATTTCGTCGCCAGCTTCCCGGCCGATCACGTCTGCGTCGTCGGCGCCACGGAACTGGCGCTGAAGCATGTCGGCCGGCCCGTGCCGAACGCCGTTTTGCTCGGGGGTTTTGCCGCCATATCGGGACAAATCCGCTTTGAATCAGTGGAGAAGGCCATCGGTGAAAAATTCCCCGGCGATGTCGGAGCGGCCAATGTCGCCGCCGCGCGCGAAGCCTTCGAAATCGCCAATACCGCCAGCCGGGCCGCCTGAGGGAGAGATGCCATGCTGAAGCAAATGGAAGGCTCGCTCGCCGTCGCCGAGGCCGTTGCGCTTTGCCGGCCCGAGGTCGTGTGCGCCTATCCCATCACGCCGCAGACCCACATTGTCGAAGGGGTCGGCGCGCTGGTGAAATCGGGAGCGCTGGAGAACTGCGAATTCATCAATGTGGAATCGGAATTTGCCGCCCTTTCCGTCGCCATCGGCGCCTCGGCGGCCGGCGCGCGGGCCTATACGGCGACGGCCAGCCAGGGCCTCTTATACATGGCCGAGGCCGTCTACAATGCCGCCGGGCTGGGTCTGCCCATCGTCATGACGGTGGGCAATCGCGCCATCGGCGCGCCGATTAATATCTGGAACGACCACACCGACGCCATGGCGCTGAAGGACGCCGGCTGGATCCAGCTTTTCGCCGAAACCAACCAGGAGGCGGTCGACCTGCACATCCAGGCCTTCCGCCTGGCGGAGGAACTGAGTTGTCCGGTGATGGTTTGCGTCGACGGATTTATCCTCACCCATGCCCATGAACGCGTCGATATACCCACCCAGGACGAGGTCGACGCGTTCCTGCCGCCCTATGAACCGGTGCAGGTGCTGGACCCGGCGCAGCCCTATTCGATCGGCGCCATGGTCGGCCCCGACGCCTTTACCGAGGTTCGCTATCTGGCCCACGAAAAACAACTGCAGGCGCTGCGGCTCATTCCTGAAATCGCCAATGTATTCAAGGATGTGTTCGGCCGCTCCTCCGGCGGTCTTGTCCATCCCTACCGCACAGAAGACGCAGAGACGATTGTCGTCGCGCTCGGCTCGATCAATGGCACCATCAAGGACGTCGTTGATCAGATGCGCGAGAATGGCGGCGCTATCGGTTCGTTGAGCATCTGCGCCTTCCGGCCGTTTCCCCTGGACGAATTGCGGGCCGCGCTGATCAACGCCAAGCGGGTGGTCGTCGTTGAGAAAAGCCTGGCGCCGGGCCTGGGCGGCATCGCCGCACCCGATGTCCGCATGGCGTTACGCGAAGCGCCACTGCCGGTCTATACGGTCATCGCCGGGCTTGGCGGACGGCCGATCACCATGGCGGCGCTGCAGGAGGTCTTCGAGGTGGCGGGCGACGACCGGCTGCCGGACATGCAATTCCTCGATCTTGACTATGCCGCGGTCGAGCACGAACTCGTCCGCGCCCGGCAAATCCGGCGGTCCGGCCCGACGGCGGAGAATATCCTCAAGCATCTGGGCGCCCCTGCGCTCGCCAGCGGCGAATGAAGGAGGGCTGACATGAGCGAAGACAGCGCCCTGCAACGCGTCAAGTTCTACCAGACCGGCACGCACACGGTCGGAAACCGGCTGATGGACGAGGCCGCCCGCTCCGTCCAGGCGTCGATGGACCGGTCTAACGCCATCACGTCCGGGCACCGGGCGTGCCAGGGCTGCGGCGAGGCGCTGGGCGCGCGCTATGCGCTGGACGCCGCCATGCGCGCAACCGAGGGACAACTCGTCGCCGTCAATGCCACGGGATGCCTGGAAGTGTTCACCACCCCCTCGCCGGAAACGTCGTGGCAGATACCCTGGCTGCATTCGCTGTTCGGCAATGCCCCGGCGGTGGCGACGGGCGTCGCCGCAGCGATGCGGCGCAAGGGCCGCAGCGATATCAAGGTCGTGGCCCAGGGTGGCGATGGCGGCACGACGGATATCGGTTTCGGCTGCCTGTCGGGCATGTTCGAGCGCAACGATGATGTGCTCTATATCTGCTATGACAACGAGGCCTATATGAATACCGGCGTGCAGCGCTCATCGGCGACGCCGCCAACGGCGCGCACGGCAACAACGCCGGCCGTGGGTACGGCGCCCGGCAACGTCTTCGGCACCGGCAAGAACCTGCCGCTCATCGCCATGGCCCACAACATCCCATACGTGGCGACGGCCAGCGTCGCTGACCTTCATGACCTTGAGGACAAGGTGGAGAAGGCCATGGCCATTGAAGGATCGCGCTATATCCACATCATGGTGCCGTGCCCATTAGGCTGGGGTTCGGCGCCCAACGCCACCATCAGTCTTGCCCGGCTGGCCGTTGAAAGCGGGCTGTTCCCGCTGTTTGAGGCCGAGCACGGGCAGGTGACCCGCTCGCACAAAATCCGCCGGCGGGTGCCGGTGGAGGATTACCTCAGGCCACAGCGCCGCTTCGCGCATTTGTTCAAGAAAGGCCACGAGGATACCGAGAGCCTCGCCGCTCTTCAGCGCATGGCGGACGCCAATATCGAGCGTTTCAACCTGATGGGAGAGCGGCAAACGCCATGAAGAAACAGCTCCCCTACGCCATCACCCTCGACCCGGGCACCAGCCTGGCCAACCAGACCGGTTCGTGGCGCACCGAGAAGCCGGTCTATGTCGACCGTTTGCCGCCCTGCAACAATGCCTGTCCGGCCGGTGAGAACATCCAGAAGTGGCTGTACCACGCCGAGGAGGGCGATTATGAACGCGCCTGGCAGGTGCTGATGGAGGACAACCCCCTGCCCGGCATCATGGGCCGCGTCTGCTATCACCCGTGTGAAGGCGCGTGTAACCGCGCCGAGCTCGACGAGGCCGTCGGCATCCACGCGGTCGAACGCTTCCTCGGCCGCACGGCGTGGGAGCATGGCTGGAAGCCGGAATTTGACGCCGAGCCGTCGGGCAGGAAGGTGCTGGTCGTCGGCGCCGGCCCAAGCGGGCTGAGCGCCGCCTACCACCTGACACGGCTCGGCCACGCCGTCACCATCCGCGAGGCCGGGCCGATGGCCGGCGGCATGATGCGTTTCGGAATCCCCAAATACCGGCTGCCGCGCGATGTTCTCGATTATGAGATCCAGCGCATCGTCGACATGGGGGTCGACCTGCAACTGAACGCGAAGGTCGAGGATATCGAGGCGGCGTTCGGCCAAGAGGGATTTGACGCCGTCTTCGTGGCGGTCGGCGCGCATCTGGCCAAACGCGTCGACATCCCGGCCCACGCGGCGGGGAAAATCCTCGATGCCGTCAGCGTGCTGCGTGACATGGAGACCGGCATGGAGTCGCCGCAGCTCGGCCGACGGGTGATCGTCTATGGCGGCGGCAACACCGCCATGGATGTGGCGCGTACCGCCAAGCGCCTTGGCGTTGAGGAACCGATGATTGTCTACCGGCGCTCCAGAAAGGAGATGCCGGCGCACGATTTTGAGGCCGTGGAGGCCGAGGAAGAGGGCGTGATGATCCATTGGCTGAGGACCATCAAGCAGATCGACGACACCACCTTTACCGTGGAGAAAATGACAATCGACGATGACGGCCGGCCGCAGCCGACCGGTGAATTTGAAACCATCGAGGCCGACACCCTGATCCTGGCCTTGGGTCAGGACGTCGATACCGGCTTCCTGGAAACCGTGCCCGGCGTCGAGGTCGCCAAGGATGGCGTGGTGACGGTGAGCGATCAGATGATGACCGGCCGCGCCGGCCTGTTCGCCGGCGGTGACATGGTGCCGGCGGAGCGCACGGTCACGGTCGCCGTCGGCCACGGAAAAAAGGCGGCGCGCAACATCGACGCCTGGCTCAGGGGCAAGACGCTGCAACCGGTGGAAAAGCATGAACTCGCCGATTTTAACAAACTCAACACCTGGTACTATGACGACGCGCCGCAAACGGTGCAGCCGCAGCTCGACGCCGTGCGCCGGCAATCGGATTTCGAGGAGGTGGTGAAGGGCCTGACGGAGGATAATGCCCTCTACGAGGCGAGACGCTGCCTGTCATGCGGCAATTGCTTTGAATGCGACAATTGCTATGGCATCTGCCCGGACAATGCGGTCATAAAACTCGGCCCGGGCAACCGGTTCCGGTTCAATTTCGACTATTGCAAGGGCTGCGGCATCTGTGCCGCCGAATGCCCCTGCGGCGCCATCAAGATGGTGCCGGAAATGATCTGAACCGGCGGCGCGCTCTGCGGCAGCCAGCAACGGTGGACCAATGCGCTTGCACGATGTGCAAGGGATTGCATATCAATAAAGCTCGATAGCTGGAACCAGCGGCCTATGGCGGTCGCGCCACGAGCGCCGGATCCTGAAAACAATGAGCAAGCCAACGCAGCGCATAGAAGACGACCGTTTTCTGCGTGGCGCCGGACGTTTTACCGATGACATCACCCCGCCGGGAACGGTTTACGCGGCTTTCGTGCGCTCGCCGCATGCCCATGCCGACATCCTGTCCATCGACACTGATGACGCCTGCGCGCTTGCCAGCGTTGTAAGCATCATCACCGGTGCCGATCTCGTCGCGGCAGGGCTCGGCACGATCAAGCCGCTCGTGACGCGGCCGCGCGATGACGGCAAGCCGATATGGGCGCCGCCGCGCTAGCCATTCGGCGGCGATGGATGCGGCCGAGGCCGTTACCATCGATTGGGCATCGCTGCCGGCAATAATCGGCATTGAAGAGGCGATCGCGGCGGGCGCGCCGCGCGTCTGGAACGACTTACCGGACAATGCCTGCTTTCACTGGAGCGCAGGCAATGACGCCGCGACCAAGCGGGCGTTTGCTGCGGCGGCGCATGTCACGGTGCTGAAAATCCCCGTCTCGCGCGTCAGCGCCAACGCCATGGAGCCGCGCGCGACAATCGCCGCCTATGACACGGCGGCGGATCGCTTCACGCTGACCACCGGCCTCCAGTCACCCTGGCAGGTGCGCAAAATCGTGAGCGAACAGGTTCTCGGCATTGCGCCGGAAAAGCTGCGGGTCATATCGCCGGATGTCGGCGGCAGCTTCGGCATGAAGGGTCAGACATACCCCGAATATGGCGCCCTGCTTTATGCCGCAAAGATGCTCGGCCGGCCGGTTAAATGGACGACGACTCGCAGCGAAAGCCTGTTGACCGACGACCATGGCCGCGACGTGGTGATGACGGGATCGCTGGCGCTCGACGCCGAGGGCCACATTTTGGCGATCCGCGTTGAAGGATTGACCGCGCTCGGCGCCTATCTTTCGACGCGCGGCACAAACACCGCCGTCGCCAATATTCTCGGTGTTGCCGGTGTTTACCGGGTTCCGGCGATGTTTGCCCGGCTGGTCGGCGTTCATACAAATACAGGGTCTATTTCGCCCTATCGCGGCGCCGGACGGCCGGAGGCAAGTCTGCTGATCGAGCGCCTCATCGATGTTGCGGCAATCGAGACCGGGCGTGACCCGGTTGAACTGCGTCTGGCAAACACGCTCACATCGAACGAACTGCCCTATGAGAATCCGCTCGGGTTCGTTTACGACAGCGGCGATTTTCACGGCACGCTGGCCCGCGCGCTGCAGATCGCCGACCGCGACGGCTTTGCCAAACGCCGGGCGGCCAGCGAGACGGCCGGCCGGTTGCGCGGCTTCGGCCTCGCCAATGTCATTGCGCGGGCGATGGACGGTCGGTTTGAATCGGCCCGCGCGTCGCTTCCACCCGACGGTCAGATCGCGGTTGCGGCCGGTTCGGTGTCGCACGGGCAAGGCCATGCAACGATATTTTCCGATCTTGCCGCATCGATCCTCGATGTCGCCCGTGAAGAGATTGCCTACGAGACCGGTGATTCCGATCTGTTCGAAAAGGCCGTCGGGACCTTCGGCTCGCGCACTGCCGGGATCGGCGGCGCGGCCATCGATCAGGCGGTGCGAACTTTACGCGAAAAACTTCTGGGCGCGGCCGGTAAGCAACTCAATTGCGGTCCCGGCGACGTGGTGTTTTCCGGCGGCGTCTTTACCTCGCCGCAGGGCTCCTCGCTGTCGCTCGCAGCGCTTGCCGCGCGCACCGATGCGCCGCTGAGCGCGGAAGCGGTCTATACGCCCGACGCCCCGACCTTTCCCAATGGCTGCCATATCTGCGAGGTGGAGATCGATCGTCTGACCGGCGTTCCGACGATTGCCCGCTACATCGTCGTGGAGGATGTCGGCACGGTGCTCAACCATATGATCGTCGATGGCCAGATCCACGGCGGCGTTGCCCAGGGCGCCGGTCAGGCTTTGTGGGAGCGCGTGGTCTATGAGGCTGAGTCAGGGCAGATGCTGACCGGCGCGTTCACGGACTACGTCATGCCAAGGGCCGATGACCTGCCGTTTTTTGACGTTGAAAGCCGCCCCTGTCCGACTGCGGTCAATCCGCTCGGCGTCAAAGGCGGCGGCGAAGGTGGCACCATCGGCGCCCTGCCGGCCTTGCAGAACGCCATTGCTGATGCGCTGCGCCCGTTTGGTGTGCGCGACGTTCCGATGCCGGCGACAGCGGAAGCCCTTTGGCGACTGATGAACGACGGTTGAATTGCAACGAATGACCGACCTGGGCAGCCATTTGCCGCGCCGGAAATATCAACGCTTCACGCTGATGAATGTTGACACCCCAAGCATTCCTATTCATGCTTCCATGCAATCGTTTGCGTGAACTAAAAACACAAAAATCGCAGCGGTTGGCTCAGTTGGATGGGAGGACAATCCATGAACGCCAAACATGCATTGCTTGTCATGGCCGCGGCTGCTTTCGTGGCATCACCGGCAAGCGCTCAAGAGACCATCAAGATCGGCGCGTCATTGCCGCTCACCGGCAATTTCTCGGTGCCCGGATCCAAGCACAAGGAAGGCTATGAGCTGTGCGTTGATCTGATCAACAAGAGCGGCGGTCCGCTCGGCCGTAAGCTGGAGCTGATCGTTTCCGACAACCGCTCCGACACCGAGACCGCCATTAACCAGACCGAACGGCTGATCAATGTCGACAAGGTCGACGTGATCTTCGGGACATTCTCCAGCAAGCTGACCTTCCCGACCTCGTCGGTGATCGAGAAATACGGCATGGTCAATCCGGTTCCCGCTGGCGGCGCCCTGCGCATCTGGACGCGTGGTCTCAAGCACGCCTTCTACTTCCAGCAGAACGCCGCCGAATATCTCGGCTCGAGCCTGCAGGGGGTGATCAACGACCTCGTTTCTGCTGATGACAAGCCGAAGAGCGCGGCCCTCGTTCACGCCGACGATTTCTTCGCCAACGCGATTGCGGCGGGCTTCCTCGGCCAGGAGGTCAAAAGCCCCGGAGGAGGCGTTGTTGCCAATCTGGCGCCCGGTTACCTGAAGGGCGCCGGGATCGACGTCGTCTTCTCCGAAACATGGCCTGAAGAAGGCTTTTCCGACTGGCTCAATCTGGCCAATTCCATCAAACGCTCAGGCGCCGAAATGGCGATCGGCCTGACCGCGTCGCCTGAAGAGGCGGTGCAGCTGACGCGCGCCCTGCAGACCGTCAAGGCGCCGATCAAGCTGCTCTATCTGAGCCAGGGCACACAGGCGGAATACCTGGAAGGCACCGGCAAGGCCGCCGATGGCGTCATGATGCTTACCTCCTGGCACGAGGCGGCACCATTTGAGGGCTCGCTCGCCGGCAAACCTTTCTCCAATGCTGATTTTCTGAAGGCCTATGAGGCGAAATACGGCCATGGGGCCGACGAGGACTCTGCGATACCCTTTGCCGTGTGTCAGGGTATCGAGCAGGCGATCCTCGGCGCCGGCACCACCGACAATGCCAAACTGTCGGAATGGCTGCATGCCCGCACCAAGGCCGATCCGGTTCGCACGGTGCTCGGCCCCTTCTCCTGGGACGAGCGCGGCCTGCCGGAGGACCGCCCCTTCCTGATTGCCCAATGGCAGAGCGGAGAATTGAAATTCATCTATCCGACCGATGAATTTCCGGGCGTGTCGAAGATCCTGCATCCCAAGCCGACCTGGTAGGCTGTTCGGATCAATCGCAATCGGGGGGCGGCATGCCGCCCCCTCTTTTCCTTCCCTTAAGGAGTTTTCGATGCTGGAGGTGCGCGGCCTGTGCAAGCACTTTGGCGGCATCCGCGCGGTCGACGAGTGCAGCTTCTCAGTCGAAAAGGGCTCGATTACCGCGCTTATCGGCCCCAACGGCGCCGGCAAGACCACCGCCTTCAACTGTATCAGCAAGTCGATGTGGCCGACCGCCGGCGAGGTGTGGCTGGAGGGGACACGCATCGACACGCTGCCGGCCCATCAGGTGACCCGGCGGGGCCTGAGCCGCACCTTCCAGATCACCCGCAATCTGGAAGATCTGAGCGTGCTGGAAAATCTCGTCGTGCAGTCGAAGATTTCCGGCTTCAGAGCGCTGTTCGGACCGGCCATCTCTTCGGCCGAGCGCGACAAGGCGATGGGCATCCTGGAGTTTCTCGGCATTACCCGGCTTGCCCACGAGGAGGCGCGTTCGCTCTCCTACGGACAGAAGAAGCTGATGGATTTCGGCGCGTTGCTGATGTCGGACCCGAAGATCATTCTGCTCGACGAGCCGGCGAGCGGCGTCAATCCGCGCCTGCTCGACGAGATTATCGCCCATATCCGCGCCCTCAACGAGAAAGGGCTGACCGTGTTCATCGTGGAACACAATATGAACCTCGTCATGGCCCTGTCGCACAAGGTCGTGGTGATGGCGCATGGCCAGGTCATCGCCGAGGGCAGCCCCGGTGAAGTGCAGTCCGACCCGGAGGTGCTCAGCGCCTATCTCGGCGTCAGCAAAAAAGCCGCCGTAGAGGCTGCCGCCCAGACCGCCAGTGGGGCACTCGATGGCTAAGCTGCTCGAAGTGGAGGACGTCGTCGCCGGCTATGGTCGCGGGCCCGATATCCTGACCGGCACGACGCTGAGCGTCGAGGCCGGCCATGTCCAGTGCATCATCGGCCCGAACGGCGCCGGTAAATCGACGCTGATGAAGGCAATTGCCGGCTTGCTGCCGCTGCGCTCCGGCGCGATCCGCTTCAACGGCGAACGCATCGACGGCATGCGACCCGACCAGATCCTGCGCAAGGGGATCTGCTTCGTGCCGCAGGAACGCGCTTTGTTCGGAAAAATGACCGTGCGCGAAAACCTGCGCATGGGCGGCTTCATCCTTGACGACCCGCGCGCGCTCGGCCAGCGCATCGATGCGGTGCTGGAAGCCTTCCCGATTCTTGGCGAGCGCGCCACCCAACGCGCCGGTACGCTATCGGGCGGCCAGCAGCAGATGCTGGCCATGGCCCGCACCCTGATCGTGGAGCCGGAGATCGTCATGCTCGACGAGCCCTCGCTCGGCCTGGCGCCGCAGATCGTGGAACAGATGTACGACATCGTGCATATGCTGCGCGAAAAGGGCATGACGGTGCTGCTGGTGGAACAGAACGCCGCCGTCGGGCTTGCCAACGCCGACCGGGGCAGCGTCCTCGACCTTGGCAAGACGTTGTTTGAGGGCCCGGCGTCGGAGATTTTGTCCGACCCGCGCATTCAGGAACTCTATCTCGGCAAGCCCTCGCAGGTTGCCTGAACGGGAAACAGAAACCGTGGCTGATATCGTTCAAGTCATCATTCTCGGGCTGGCGCTGGGCGGCGTCTATGCGCTGATGGCCTCGGGGCTGACGCTGGTTTTCGGCGTCATGCGCATCGTCAACCTGGCCCATCCGATCATGATCATTGCCGGCGCATTCGTCAGCTACTGGCTGTTCACGCTTTACGGCCTCGACCCGATCGTCTCAATGCCGATCGCCGCCATCGTCATGTTCTGCGTCGGCATCATCGTCTACAAGCTGATCTTCGAACGCGAGGCGGCGAGCGCCAAATATTCGGAAATGACCGTGCTCCTGACCTTCGCCGTAGCCATGTGCTTCGACGGCCTGCTTGGCACGGCTTTCTCCAATACCCAGCGCATCACCTCGCCGTTCTACGCCACGGATGCGATCTTCCTTGGCGACGTGTTCATTCCCACCGGACAGCTCTATGCTGGTATCGCCAGCCTGACGGTGATCGCGGCGCTGGTGGCGTTCCTGCAATTCACGCGCTTCGGATACGCCATCCGGGCAACGACCCAGAACCGCGACGCGGCTCAGTTGATGGGTGTCAATGTCGGCCTTGTCTCCATCATCACTTTCGGCATCGGCGTCGGGCTTGCCGGCGCCGCCGGGGCGCTGGTCAGCTTCGTGTTCAGCTTCTTTCCGGCCAAGCACTGGGAGTGGATCGCGATCCTGATGTCGCTGGTGGTGCTCGGCGGCATGGGCAAGCTCGCCGGCGCCATTATCGGGGCGCTGATCCTGGCCACGCTCGCCGCCTTCGTCAGCACCTATATCGGCACGACCTGGTCGACGATGACGTTTTTCCTCGCACTGTTCGTGATCCTGCTGGTGCGCCCGCAAGGCCTGTTCGGCGACCCGCTGGAAGAGAGCTAGATGAGCACGCAACTGGATGTCAGTGGGGTCGTGGAGGCGCGCAAATCGCGCGAGGAAACGCTCGCCACGACGGCCGGAGCCGGGCGTCAGGCCTGGGTGCCGGCTACCCTCCTCGCCGTGCTCGTCGCGCTGCCGGCGGTCCAAGTGTTCGACGGTTTCAATTACGTCCTCCATCTGGGGCTTTACGCACTGATGTACATCGCCATGTCGTCGAGCTGGAATATCCTGGGCGGCTACACCGGCTATATCTCGCTCGGTCACAACGTCTTCTTCTGCATCGGCGGCTATTTCTCCGGCATGATCCTCGCCTATACCGGTATCTCGACGCTGATCACCGCGCCGTTCGCCGGCCTGGTTGCCTCGCTGGTCGGCTTCGGCATCGGCTTCATCACGCTCAGGATGCGCGGGCCGACTTTCATCATCTCGTCGATCGCGCTGCTGATGGTCGCCCGAATCCTGTTCGACAACTGGAATTTCGTCGGCGGCGCCAATGGCGTCACCCTGCCGCAGCTCACCATCGACGTGCAGTGGGCGAAGATCCCCTATTACTACGCCATGCTGTTCATCGCCGCGGCGGCGGTCTACTGCTCTTTCCGCATCAAGCACTCCAAGTTCGGGCTGCACTTGCGCGCCATTTCCCAGGACGAGGTCAAGGCGGAGAGCGCTGGCATCAACACGCGTTTTTACAAGATGCTGGCCTTTGCCATCTCCGCCTTCTTCGTCGGCATGGCCGGTGCCGTGTGGGGCGAATACATCACCTATATCCGCCCCAGTATCTTTCTCATCATCCTGATCGCCGCCAATATGGTCTTGATGTCGATCCTGGGCGGTAAGGGAACGGTCGCCGGGCCGATCGTCGGCACCGTCCTGTTGATTGCCTTCAACGAGTTCTTTGTCGCCACGCTGGGCTCCAGCGAGATCAACATCTTCGCCACCGGCTTGGTGATGATCGTGGCATTGCTCTATTTCCCCAATGGCATCGTCGGCACGCTGGCGCAAAAGAAAAAACTACCGCGCTTCCTCGACTGGGACTGAGTCGCGAAAATGACGGATTTCGTCCTCTACAACGCGCCGCAATCGACCTGCAGCCAGCGCGTGCGCTTCGTGCTGAACGCCAAGAAACTGGCGTTTGACGAGCACAGGCTCGACCTTTTCTCCGGCGATCAGCTCCAGCCGGACTACTTGGCGATCAATCCCAACGGGGTCGTGCCGACGCTCGTCCATGACGGCGCGGTGATCATCGATTCCGCCGTCATCATGGAATATCTCGACGAGGTCCGGCCGGCCAAAGTCCGCTTTACGCCGGACGATCCGCTGGAGCGCGCACGAATGCGCTCAATGATGCGCTATATCGACGAAATCCCGACACCGGCGGTCCGCGTCCCGTCCTACAATCTGGCGTTCCTGCCGCATTTTCAGGCGATGAGCGAAGAGGACTTCCTGGCGCTCGCCAATTCCAAGCCGCTGCGCAAGGAATTTCTCCTGACCATGGGCCGAACCGGCTTTCCGGAAAAGGAGATGAACGGCGCGCTGGACCGGCTGGCGCGGGCGGTGGCGCGCATGGATGACTGGCTGGCGGCAAGCGGCGGACCGTTTCTGATGGGCGCGGCGATAACGCTCGCCGATATCGCGGTCATGCCGGTGATCGTTCGCATGGACGACATCAACCTTCATGATGTCTGGGCCGGGAAACCGGCGATCGGCCACTGGCTTGAGTCAATCCGCGGTCACGACGCCTTTCAAGCCACCTATTATCACGGCTCGCAATTGACGGAAAAATATCCGCATCTGGCAAAGTTGCGCGAGGAGCGGCGGGCCGCCGGGTAAGCGGCAAGAAACTTTCCTGCTGCCCTCAGCCTTCCGCTTCCAGCCCCGACGGCATCAGTACATCTTCGCTTTCAAGTTTCATGCCGGCGGCCAGAGCGAGGGTTTCCAGAAGCGCGGCAAAATCCTTGTCCAGATAGGCCTGCGGATCGGGCTGCAGCGTCGCGGCGCCGAAATGCGCCTGCAGCGCTTCGCGCGCCGCGGCGGTTACCGGCATCGGCACACCATTGGCGTGGCCGGCGGCAAGCCCGAGGTCGATATCCTTGCGCAGCAGCGCCGGGGTGAAGGTGGTGGTCCAGTCAAGATTGACCAGCGCGTTCGACTTGTAACGGGTGAACATGGAGCCCAGGACGGAGTTGTTCATGAAGTTGAGAAAGGCATGGCGCGGCACGCCGACTTTTTCCGCCAGCAGCGTGATTTCGGCCAGGTTATGGAATACCACGCCAAGCATGACGTTGTGGGCGATCTTGCAGATGCGGGCCAGTTCGCCCTCGCCGACATAGGAAACACCGGCGCCGGCGATGGACTCCAGATACGGCCCCGCTTCATCAAACGCGGATTTCGGTCCCGAGGCGACGACTGAAAGCTTGCCGGCCTTGACGCATTTGCCGTTGCCGGAAACCGGGGCGGCGACAAAGGCCGCGCCCTTTTCAGCCAGGCGGGCGCGCAGGGCTTCTGATTGCTCAAAACTGATGGAAGAGCAGTCAACGAGGATCCTCGGCATGGCGCCGCTGTCGCCCGATGCCACGCCATTGTCGCCGAAATAGATCTGCTCAAGGTCGTTGCCGGTCGAAACCATGGTGAAAAGCACGTCGACGGCGGCAAGGTCGGCCGGGCGGTCGACCAGAATCGCACCCTTTTCCGCTAGCGGTTCGGCCTTGGCGCGGGTGCGGTTCCATATTTGGACACTGTTGCCATCCTTGACCAGCCGCTCGGCCATCGGATAGCCCATCCGGCCCATGCCGATCCATCCAAGCGTGTGTTTGTTCTCAAGCATGCGACCACTCCAAGTTCATGAATTCGGGTTTCGGCGAGCCGGCCGGCTCAATTGATTTCATCCGACCAATTCCAGGTTTCAATAATCGTGCGCAACCGGGCCAAGAACGCGGCCGAATAGGCGCCGTCAAAGGCGCGGTGATCAAAGCTTTGTGCCAGCACGCCGACCGGCCTCACGACGACGGCATCGCCGCTGTCGGTTTCCACCGCAACCGGTCCAAATGTTCCGGAATTCGAGATTGAATAGGTTCCGCCGGAATAATCGTCCGGCGTCAGCTTTCCGGCCCGGGCTCTTGCAACTTTTTCGGCCACGGCGCGGGCGAGGTCCAGAAGGTTCAATTCGTCGGCGCGGTGGACCGCCGGAACGATCAGGCCGTCATGGTCCATGTCGACGGCGATGCCGAGATTGACGTGGCGGTGGACGAGGAGATTGTCGCCGTCGAGAGAGGCATTGACCCGCGGGAAGTCGGCGATTGCCAAGCAGGCGGCGCGAGCAATGAAGGCCAGCGGCGTCAGCTTGACGCCCCAGCGCTCCGCATGCGCCTCATTGAGCGCCCGGCGCGCCGACTCGATACGATGGAAATCCACTTCGACGGCCTGCAGAACATGCGGTGTTTCCTGCCAGGTTTTCGACAGGTGCCGGGCGGTCTTGCGGCGGACAAGATTGAGCGGAACCACATCGGCGTCATCGCGCGCCACCGTCCGGCCGGTTTCGGCAGGCGTTGCCGCCCGGTGCGCTTCGATATCGGCCTTGGCGATGCGCCAGCCGCCGCTCGTCGAGACCCTTGCGGCGACAGCGCCAAGATCGATGCCGCGCTGTTCGGCCAGCCGCCGGGCAAGCGGCGTGATTTTCAAATTGTCGAGGCGTTTCGCCGAACCGTAATTGCGCTCCGGCGTGCCCACTTCGGAGAATGGACCAAACCCGTCATAATTATGAGCGCCATTGCCGGAAACGGCCTTTGCGGGGACGGGTGAACGGGCCGGCGCCGGTTCTGCTTTTGGCGGCACGGCGGCGGGAGGCTGGCTTTGCACTTGCGCACCGGCCACCCCGGCCTCGCCGATGACAGCGACGACGGCGCCGACGGCGAGACAGTCGCCGACTTGCGCGCGGATTTCCGTCAGGACACCCGATTCCAGCGCCTGGACCTCCATGGAGGTCTTGTCGGTCTCGATCTCGAACAGATCCTCACCGGTCGCAACCGTTTCGCCGACCGACTTGAACCAGGCGCTGATCGTGCCCTCGGTGACGGTTTCACCCAACTGAGGCATGAGGATTTCCATGAAACCGCTACCACTCCACGGAGACGTATTGGGTTTCCAGAAACTCCTTCATGCCCTCCTGGGCGCCCTCGCGGCCGAGGCCGGATTGCTTGACGCCGCCAAACGGCGCGGCGGGATCGGAAACCAGACCACGGTTCAGGCCGACCATGCCGAATTCCAGCCGTTCCGACACCTTCATGCCGCGGGCCAGATCCCTGGTGAAGACATAAGCGATAAGGCCATATTCGGTGTCGTTGGATTTTTTGATGACCTCGTCCTCGTCGGTAAATGCCTGGATCGCCGCGACGGGTCCGAAAATCTCTTCGCTCGCCATATCCGCATCATCCGGCACATCAGTGAGCACGGTCGGCGGATAGAAGAACCCCTTGCCGTCCGGAGCCACGCCGCCCAGAACGACCTTCGCGCCCTTGTCTTGCGCGTCTGCGACCAGGGACACGACCTTGTCGCGGGATTCGGCATTGACCAGCGGTCCGACATCGACACCGTCATCCAAGCCGTTGCCGAGCGTCAGGGCATTCATCGCCGCGACATATTTTTCGGTGAATGCGTCCTTGACCTTTTCGTGGACATAGAAGCGGTTGGCCGCCGTGCAGGCCTCGCCAAGATTGCGCATCTTGGCCAGCATCGCGCCAGCGACCGCCTGATCGATGTCGGCATCGTCAAAGACGATCAGCGGCGCATTGCCGCCCAGTTCCATCGACGGATTGACGATGCAGTCCGCGGCGGAGCGCAGGATCATTCTGCCGACCTCGGTCGAACCGGTGAAGGAAACCACCCGCACGCGCGGATCGTGCAGCATCGCATCGACAACCTTGCCGGCCGAGCGCGACGGCAGGACATTGACGACGCCCGGCGGCACGCCGGCTTCCTCCAGAAGCGGCATCAGCGCCAGCATGGTCAGAGGTGTGTCGGAAGCCGGTTTGACAATGACCGGGCAGCCGGCGGCGAGCGCCGGCGCGATCTTGCGCGTGCCCATGGCGGCGGGAAAATTCCACGGCGTGACGAGGACGCCGATACCGGCCGGCTTGTGCTGCACGACAATGCGGGCGCCGGAGGCCGGCGCGTAGCCGAAGTCGCCGGAATTGCGGACCGCCTCTTCGGCATACCAGCGGAAGAATTCGGCGGAATAGGTTGCCTCACCCATGGCATCGGCGCGCGCCTTGCCGTTTTCCAGGGTGATCAGCCGGGCAAAGTCCTCCTTGCGGGCGGTGAAAAGCTCAAAGGCCTTGCGCAGGATTTCGCCGCGTTCGCGCGGCGAGCGGCCGGCCCAGTCGGCAAAGGCCGCTTCGGCGGCATCGACGGCGGCAATGGCGTCCTCGATCGTCGCCGAGGCGACGGAGGCCAGAACCTCTTCGTCAGCCGGATTGTAAACGTCGAAGCGGCCGCCATCGGAGGCGTTCCGCCATTCACCGCCGATATAAAGATCGGTCGGCACGGAATTGATCAGTTGTTGGTTCATTTGATGCACTCAGCTCATTGACCGTTTTATCTTTTCAGCAATCCGCTCCGGCGTCGGCAGCACGATATCTTCCAGATTGTCGGCCGCCGGAAGCGGAATATGCGGCGTTGTGATCCGCACAACCGGACCGTCGAGATCATAGAAACACTCATCGGCGGCGATGGAGGCGATTTCCGCGCCCCAGCCGCACAGTCGGGGGTTTTCCTCAACAGTATAAAGCCGTCCGGTCTTGACCACCGAACCCAAAATTGTCTGCGTGTCGAGCGGCACCAGGGAGCGGGCATCGATGACTTCCGCATCGATGCCCTCGGCGGCAAGCCGCTCAGCCGCCTCAAGGGCGCGATGGACC
>CALZIL010000106.1 GCA_945787495.1 uncultured Afifella sp.
TAACCGGATCGATGCCGGAAGATGAAAATCATTGACCATTATCGAGACCAGCCGTTTTCGTATTTTTTCGTAGCCCTTCTCGGTCTGATCCTGTTGTCACCCCTGGTCGAGGACCATCTCCATGGCGAACGGCTGGTCCGGACCGACTTCGGCGCCGATACCGACGAGATCGGTGAATCCGACGGCGTGATCGATCTTATCCTGCGGCCTTAACCGGCCGCCGCCAAGCGCCACCACAGCAAGGCCGACGGCGCGGGTATCGATCGCCGTGATCGTGCCGGTGCGATCGGGCGTCACCGGGCGGATGACCGGCGCCCTGGGCAGATAGGCCGCCGCCTTTTCAACAAAGTCCGCCGGCCCGCCAAGCGCTGTCACCATCGCCTGGAAATGGTCCGCCGCGCGGCCGTCTGTCAACGCGGCTCGCGCCACCTCTGCCGCCTGGTCCGCATCGCCGGCAAGCCCGCCAAGCACCACCATCTCCGATGCCAGCGCCAGAACGACTTTTTCCAGGCGCGGGTCGCGATGGGCGCCGGTCAGGAAATCGACGGCATTTTGCACTTCCAATGCATTGCCGGCGGCTGAGGCCAGCGGTTCGTTCATGTCGGTCAGGAGCGCCGTCGTCTTCAGGCCGGCGCCGTTGGCGACATCGACCAGCGAGCGCGCCAGCGCGTGGGCATCGTCGGCCGCGGCCATGAACGCGCCCGAACCGGTCTTGACGTCGAGCACCAAGCCCTGGAGGCCGGCGGCGAGCTTTTTCGACAGGATCGAGGCGGTAATCAGCGGGATCGATTCCACCGTCGCGGTGACATCGCGGATTGCATAGAAGCGCTTGTCGGCGGGAGCGAGATCACCAGTCTGACCGATGATCGCGCAACCGGCGGCCTGCACCGCCGCGCGGAACTGAGCCTCATTCGGCTGCGTTGCATAGCCGGGGATGGAATCCATCTTGTCGAGCGTGCCGCCGGTATGGCCGAGGCCGCGGCCGGAGATCATCGGCACCACACCGCCACAGGCGGCGATGATCGGCGCCAGCATCAGCGAGACATTGTCGCCGACGCCGCCGGTCGAGTGCTTGTCGAGGACGGGGGCCCCTGCGTCCGGCCAGGCCAGCACGTCGCCGGAATCGCGCATCGCCCGGGTCAGCGCGACGCGCTCGTCCATGCTCATGCCCTTGAAATATACCGCCATGGCGAAAGCGGCGACCTGGCCCTCGCTGACAGCGCCGCTTGACAGGCCTTGGGCGAAAAAAGCGATTTCATCGGCGCTCAGCGTTTCGCCGTCGCGTTTTTTGCGGATGATTTCCTGCGGCAGGATGGTCATCGCCGTCTCAATAACCGCCGCCGCCGGGCTTTGCGGCCCGGTCCTCAAGCGTCGCGATAAGCGCGTCAAGAACGCTGGAGGCGCCGATGCGGAAAGTCTCAGGCGTCGCCCAGTCCGGCCCGAGGATTTCGTCGGCCAGGCCGAAATACAGCGCCACGTCGTCCAGCGTGCGGATACCGCCGGCCGGCTTGAAGCCAATTTTGCCCAAGTGGCCGGCAATCACGGAGAGCATGACGTGGGCGGCCTGCGCCGAGGCATTGAGCGCAACCTTGCCAGTAGAAGTCTTGATAAAATCGGCGCCGGCGGCAATGGCGATTTCGGCGGCCTTGCGAATCAGCGCCGCGTCCTTGAGTTCGCCGGTTTCCAGAATCACCTTCAAAAGCCTGCCGGATGCCGCTTCACGAACTGCGGCAATCTGGGCCTGCGCATCAGCCGGCCGATCGGCGACCAGCCGGTAGGCCATCACCATGTCGATTTCATCGGCGCCGGCGGCGATCGCCTCACCGGTTTCGGCGATGACCGGCGCCGTGTCCTCGCCGCCGTGCGGGAAATTCACGACCGTGGCGATGCGGACCGCACTGCCCGCAAGTTTTTGTTTCGCCAGCGGAACGAAGCGCGGCCAGATGCAGATAGCGGCAGTGTTGCCATGCGGCGTGGCGGCCCGTGCGCACAGATCGACGACATCGGCCTCGCTGCAATCGTCGTTGAGATTTGTCAGATCGAGGCAGGCGATGGCCCGGCGGGCGAGCGCTTTCGGGTTAGGATGTGTCATGCCGCCTGGTCGCTCAAAAACCGGGTCAGGATACGGGCCAGCTTGGCGCCACCCTCAGGCGCGACAGCCTTGGTCTCGTCATGGGACAATTCGGCACCGGTCATGCCGGCGGCGAAATTAGTGATGGCGGATAACCCGAGCACCTTGAGGCCGAGAAAGCGGGCCAGGATCGTCTCCGGCACGGTTGACATGCCGACCGCGTCGGCGCCAAGGGCACGGGCGGCGCGGATCTCGGCCGGCGTTTCGAAGGACGGACCGGAAAACCAGATGTAAACGCCGCCGGGACAGGTAATGCCTTCCGCCTCGGCGGCGGCGCGGGCGCGATCGCGCAGTTTCCCATCATAGGCTTCGGTCATACCGACAAACCGGGCCTCGTTTGGTTCGCCGATCAGCGGATTGCGGCCTGAAAAGGCGATGTGATCGTCGATCAGCATGACGGAACCGGGTGGCATGTCCTGGCGCAGAGAGCCGGCGGAATTGGTCAAAATGACGGTATCGGCACCGAGCGCCGCGACGGTTGCAAGGGCCGGGCGCATGACATCGGCGCGGCCGCTTTCGTAATAATGGGCGCGGCCGGACAGGATCGCGACCGGGCAGCCGGCGATACGGCTCAGAACCAGCGCGCCGGCATGGCCGGAAACGCCGGGCGGAGGAAAGCCGTCAAGTTCGCTATAGGGGATGGTGACGGCCTCCTCGGCCGTGTCGACAAAACCGCCCAGACCGGAGCCGAGAACGATGGCGGTTGCCGGCTTGAGACTGGTCAGCGCGGCAATGCGGGCCAGATTTGCGGTGGCGCTCATGAACGAGTCTCCACGGCAAAAGCCCTAGGCAGAAGTTCGCCGAGCGTTACTGTCTCAACGATCCCGGAGGCATCGCACAGATGGATCCTGGCGTCCGGCGCGGCAAATTCGGCAAGCCGCTGGCGGCAGCCGCCGCATGGCGTGATCAGCGGCATCTGTTCGGCGACAACGGCAATCTCGGCGATCGTGGTTTCGCCGGCCGCGACCATCGCGGCGATGGCGCCGGTTTCGGCGCACCAGCCTTCCGGATAGCTGACATTTTCCACATTGCAGCCGACATAGATGGCGCCGGAGGCCGATCGCAGCGCGGCGCCGACCGGAAACTTTGAATAAGGCGCATGGGCACTGGTCATGACGGCGCGGGCGGCATTAAAGAGGTCATCGGCCATCAGCGCCATCTCAACGTTCCTTGACATAAGGCACGCCACCGGCCCTGGGCGGGATCGCCCTGCCGATGAAACCGGCCAGCAGGACCACCGTCAAGATATATGGCAATGCCTGCATCAGTTGCACCGGCACTTCGCCGATGCCCGGCACAATGACGCCCTGCAGGCGAATGGCGATTGCGTCGAGCAGACCGAACAGGAAACAGGCGCCGAGCGCCTGCCATGGCCGCCATTTGGAAAAGATCAGCGCGGCGAGTGCAATGAAGCCCTTGCCGGCGGTCATGTTGACGATGAAGCCGGCCGACTGGGCGATGGAAAGATAGCTTCCGGCGAGGCCGCACAGTACGCCGCAGATGATGACGGCGCGATATCTGAGCCAGGTCACCGATATGCCGGCCGTATCGACCGCCGCCGGGTTTTCACCGACCGCCCTCAGCCTGAGACCGAAGCGAGTGCGATAGACAACCCACCATGTCAGCGGCACGGCGGCGGCGGCGACATAGACCAGCAGATTGTGCCCGGAGATCAGCTCCGAATAGACCGGCCCGAGAACCGGGACGCCGGCGAGCGCATCGGCGCCGGGCAGCGTCAGCGATTTGAAGCGCGCATCGCCGAGCAATTGCGGCGTGCGGCCGCCTTGATGGAACCAGGCCTGCCCCAACAGCGCGGTGAGGCCGGCCGCGAGGAAATTGATGGCGACGCCGGAGACGATCTGGTTGCCGCGCTGGGTGATGGAGGCAAAGCCGTGAATCAGCGCCAGAAGCACCGACACCATGATCGCGACCAGAAGCCCGAGCCAGGCGGAACCGGTGACACCCGCCGCAGCACCGGCGGCGAACGCCGCGCCGAGCATCTTGCCTTCAAGGCCGATGTCGAAAATACCGGAGCGTTCCGAAAACAGCCCGGCCAGGCAGGCTAGCAGCAGCGGCGTTGCTAGGCGGATTGCCGAATCGACAACCAGAACGATGGTCAGGAGGTCCATCAGGCACCCTCCCCGGCATCGGCGACCGTTTGCGGCTGGCCGCCGGCCAAAGCAGCAAAGGCGCGGGATATGGCCGGACGGAACATGTGCTCCAGGGCCCCGGCAAAGAGGATCACCAGCGCCTGGATGACGACGATCATGTCGCGGGAAATCTTCGGCTTTTCAAAGGCCAGCTCGGCGCCGCCCTGGTAGAGCATGCCGAAAAGAACCGCCGCCAGGATCACGCCGACCGGATGCGAGCGGCCCATCAGGGCGACTGCGATGCCGACGAACCCGGCGCCGCCGACGAACTCAAGCTGCATACGCTGCTGGTCGCCCATAATCGGGTTGAGCGCCATCATGCCGGCCAGCGCGCCGGAAATCAGCATGGTCACGATGGTGATCCGGGCCGGTGAAATACCGGCATAGATGGCCGCAGTCGGGTTGAAGCCGGTCGTGCGGATTTCATAGCCAACCTTTGTTCGCCAGATCAGGTAATAGACGAAAACGCAGGCGGCTAAGGCGGCGAACAGCGAGATATTGGCCGGCGCGCCACCAATATCGAGACCGAAGAATTCGAACAGCCCGCCGAGCTTGGGCAGCGTGCCACCAGCATCGAAGGTGCGGGTCTCCGGCGCCATGGAGCCGGGCGGCGAAAAATATTCGACCAAGAGATAGACCATCAGCGATGCAGCGATGAAATTGAACATGATCGTCGTAATGACGATGTGGCTGCCGCGTTTGGCTTGCAGCCAGGCCGGGATGAAAGCCCAGGCTGCGCCGAAGACGATCGAGCCGGCAATGGCCAGCGGAAAGGTCACCCACCAGGGCACGATGCGGTCCAGCGCCAGTGCAGCCAGCGCAACGCCGAGACCGCCGACATAGGCCTGACCTTCGCCGCCGATATTGAACAGTCCGGCATGGAAGGCGACGGCGACGGCAAGACCGGTGAAAATAAAATTGGTGGCGTAGAACAAGGTGAAGCCGATGCCCTCGCCGAAGCCGAGCGCGCCCCAGACAAGCAGCTTAACCGCCTCGATCGGGTTTTCGCCGATGAACAGGACGACAAGACCGGAAACCAGGAACGCGGCAGTCACATTGACCAACGGGATCAGGACGTAATCGGCCCAAGCCGGCAATTTGGCGAAGGGCGCGCTCATGCCGGTTCGTCCACAAGCTTCAGGTTCCCGTCCGCGTCCATGGCGAAGTACGGATTATGCGCCACTTCCCACAAATGGCCGTCAGGATCGGCAAAATAGCCCGAATAGCCGCCCCAGAACGCCTTTTGCGGTGGCTTGCGCGCCATCGCGCCGTTGCTCACCGCCGTGTCAAAGAGCCGATCGGCCTCGGTCTCAGAGGCAACGTTGATCGCCAGCGCGAAACCGGAAAAGCCGGGCGGCGTATTTTCGATGCCGGCATCCTCGGCCAAGGCCTGCCGCCCGTACAGACCAAGGACGATGTTGCCGCCCTGCAGGAAGACGACACTCTCCTGGCTTTGCGGCGCGACAACCCAGCCAAGCGCCTCGTAGAAGGCCCGCGCGCGCGACAGATCGTCGACGCCGAGCGTGACCATGGAGATGCGGGGTTCCATCACGCCGCCTCTTCGCGGCTGTCGATGCCGGCCATCATCAGGCCCAGTTCGCCCTCGCTCGCATCGGGACCGCGCTCGCCGACGACGCGGCCGGCGAACATGACGAGGATGCGGTCGGAGAGTGAACGGATTTCATCAAGCTCAACGGAAACCAGCAGGATCGCCTTGCCGGCATCGCGCATGGCGATGAGTTGGCGATGGATGAACTCGATGGCGCCGATATCGACACCGCGCGTCGGCTGGCCGACGAGAAGGATATCGGGATCGCGCTCCATTTCGCGGGCAAGAACGATCTTCTGCTGGTTGCCGCCCGAAAAATTCGCCGTTTTCAGCCGGTTATCTGGCGGGCGGATATCGTATTTCTCAATCTTTTCAAGCGCATCAGCGCGAATCGACTCGATATTGAGGAACGGCCCGCTCAGATATTGCGTATCGCTGTGATAACCGAGGATGGAGTTCTCGCTCTCCTCAAAAGCGGTGACCAGACCCATGCCGTGACGATCCTCAGGAACATGGGCAAGCGCGCGGGCACGCACGGCGGCCGGGCTGGAGCCACCGGTGACGCCGATCGGTTTGCCGTCCACCAGGATACGGCCGGATTTGGCATGGCGGATGCCGGCGATGACTTCCAGCAGAGCCGACTGGCCGTTGCCGGCAACACCGGCAATGCCGACGATTTCGCCGGCATGCACCGTGAACGAGACATCGGCGAGGCGGGTGACGCCGCGTTCGTCGACTGCCGTCAGGTTTTCCACCTCAAGGAGCGGACGGCCGATCTTCGCCGGCCCCTTGTCCACTTGCAGGAGAACACTACGGCCGACCATGAGCTCGGCGAGCTTTTCCGGCGAGGTTTCGGCGGTCTTCATGGTGGCGACAATCTCGCCGCGACGCATGACGGAGACATTGTCCGTCACAGCCATGATCTCGCGCAGCTTGTGGGTGATCAGGATGACGGTCTTGCCCTGGTCGCGAAGCTGTTTGAGCACCCTGAACAGATGATCGGCCTCGGCCGGCGTCAAGACGCTGGTCGGCTCGTCGAGGATCAGGGTTTCGGCGCCACGATAAAGCGCCTTGAGGATCTCGACGCGCTGCTGCAGGCCGACCGGCAGTTCGCCGACAATGGCTTCGGGATCGACCTGGAGCTCATATTCCCTTTCAAGCCGTTCCAGCTCTTTATGGGCATCGGCGATGCCCTCGCCCAGCAGCGCCCCGCCTTCAACGCCGAGAATGACGTTTTCCAGAACGGTGAAGGGATAAACCAGCATGAAATGCTGGTGCACCATGCCGATGCCGGCGGCGATGGCCTGCTCGGAGGAGCGGATGACCGCCGGCTGGCCATTGATGCGGATTTCGCCGGCATCGGCCTGGTAAAAGCCGTAGAGGATCGACATCAGCGTCGACTTGCCGGCACCGTTCTCACCGACAATGCCGTGGATCGTGCCCTTGCCGACGGCCATGTTGATGTCGCGATTGGCGCGAACCGGGCCAAAACTCTTGTCGATGCCGATGAGCTCGATGGCCGGCGGCGCGGTGCCGGCGCCGGGCAGATCAGGCGGTGACATCGTCTTGTCGGTCAAGCGGCGGCTTCCTGGTCAAACGGGCGGGGCAAGCGTAACTATTGAAGGAGACCGGCGGCGGCACACGCTGCGCCGCCGCCCAATCCTGTCGTCGAGAGACCCCGTTATGACGCCGGGCAGGTGTCGTCGGACATGTAATCATGAACGGCGATCTCGCCGGATATGATCTTCTGCGAGGCGGCATCGAGGGCGGCCTTCATGTCATCGGTGACAAGGGCCTTGTTGTTGTCGTCGAGCGCCCAGCCGACGCCATTTTCGGCCAGGCCAAGAACATCAAAACCGGCCGTCCACGTGTCGTTCTTGACGTCGTCGAAGGCCTTGAAAACGGCATTGTCGACGCGCTTGAGCATGGACGTCAGAACGGAACCGGGATGCATGCCGTTCTGGTTGGAATCGACGCCGATACCGAGCTTGCCGGCATCCGCTGCGGCCTGCAGGACACCAAGGCCGGTGCCGCCGGCAGCGTGGTAGACGACATCGGCGCCACGGTCGAACTGGCTCTTGGCCAATTCGCCGCCCTTGACCGGATCGTTCCATGCGGCGCCGGTTGTACCGGTCATGTTCTGGTAGATTTCGGCGTCGGGGTCGACCGCTTTGACACCCTGGACATAGCCGCAGGCGAATTTGCGGATCAGCGGAATGTCCATGCCGCCGACAAAGCCGACCTTGCCGGTTTTTGAGGCCATCGCCGCCAGCATGCCGACCAGATAGGAGCCCTCATGCTCCTTGAAGATGATGGAGCGGACGTTGGGCAGATCAACGACCATGTCGACAATGGCGAATTTGGTGTCGGGGAATTCCTTGGCGACCTTTTCCAGCGCCTGGGCCTGGGAAAAGCCGATGCCGACGACCGGATTGTGGCCACGACGGGCGAAGTTGCGCAGCGCCTGCTCACGCTGGGAATCGTTCTGGATTTCAAAATCGCGGTATTCTATTCCCGCCTCACTCTTGAAGCGCTCGGCACCGGCATAAGCGGCTTCGTTGAAGCTCTTGTCGAATTTGCCGCCCAGATCATAAACGACGGCGGGCTTCACCTCTGCGGCGAAGGCCTGACCGGCGAAAACCAGCGCCGCGGCCGCGGCAAGCCATTTCAATCGCATAATATGCTCCCTGCTTTTTGAAACTGACTATCGGGGCGGACGCCGGCAGCAATGCCGCAGGAGCCGCCCGTCTGGCGTCAGATTGGCATGACAGGCGCGGCGATGCATCAATTTTGTCCGCAGCCCGGCGGGCGGGCGGCTATGCTAGTTCGATGCATGGCCCGCCGGCGGCCTCAGCATCGGCAACGTCATGGGTGACCAGAAGCACCGGCAGACCGCGCTGGCGGGCCTCGGCGAAAACGAGATCGCGCACTTGCCCACGGCGCGCCGTATCGAGCTTGGAAAACGGCTCGTCGAGCAGCAGCGCTTCAGGCTTCGACAACAATGTGCGCATCAACGCCACCCGCGCCCTCTG
>CALZIL010000107.1 GCA_945787495.1 uncultured Afifella sp.
TCCGTCATCGGTGAGGCCTAGTCGTTGTATGCCAGACCATCATATGGAGGTCTTGGAGCGCCACGGCAATTGATTCAGATCGCCAGACACTCTTTGTCGGTGCGAGGCATTTTGATCCGCAACTCCGGCGCAAAAAAGAAGCCGGCGCTGGGCCGGCTTCCAATTGGCAGCAACCTGTATTTCGGCCTCAGAAATGATAGTTGAGGCCGGCCCGGATCACATGGAAATCGTCGTCAAATGTCCCCGTTATCCGCGGCACTGTGAAGTCGACGTCTTCAAGATCGACATAGAGATACTCGATCTTCGCCGTCCAGTTGGGATTGAACATGGCTTCGACACCGCCGCCGACGGTCCAGCCGACAAGCGTATCCGACAGGCTGACCCCCGGGCCGAAAATTCCGCCTGGCGAAATCGTATGGTCAACCTCGGCGAAGGCGACGCCGCCGGTAATATACGGCATCCACTGGTCATAATGCAGACCCGCGCGAGCACGAATCGTCGCCAGCCAGTCAATATCAGTGGCGATCGTCGTGGGAGGCTGTCCCGGGATTGTAATGCTGCCGTCGATCGATGAATAGGCGATGTCGGCTTCGACGCCGAACAGCCACATGCCGGACTGGATATTGTAGCCGGCCTGGGCGCCCGCCAACCAGCCATCGATATCGTAATCGGTGACAAGGCCGGGAATCGACAATTCGGTCTCGCCGAAGCCGTAGCCGCCATGGATACCGGCATAAAAGCCCGACCAGTCATTGGCCGGCGCAGGCGTTGCCGCCAGCGGCGGCGTATCGACGGGAAGATCGGCGGCCTGCGCACCGGATATGGCAATTGCCAGCGCTGCTGCCGCTATAAAAATCTGGTTTTTCATGTGACTGGCCTTTCAAACACGAAAACGACGCCGATACCGGCAAGAAAGCCCCTCACAGGAATAATACGACAAATCTTGGATCGCCTCCAAATAACGAATGTCGTGCCGTGGCCGAATCTTCGTGATCGTGACCTTACGGCAACAACTCGCTGGCTATGACGCTGCCAGAGCCCTTTCCTACCGGAATGCTGGCCGTTTCAGGCGTCCTGCACCGCTTCCAGCTCGTCGATCAGGCCTTCAATGACCGACAGGCCCATCTGCCAGAATTGCGGATCGCTGGCATCGAGACCGAACGGCGCCAGAAGCTCCTTGTGCCGTTTCGACCCGCCGGCTTTCAGCATGTCGAAATATTTGTCCTGAAAGCCGGCCTCGGCCTTTTCGTAAACGGCATAGAGCGAATTCACCAGGCAATCGCCGAACGCATAGGCATAGACGTAGAACGGCGAGTGGATGAAATGCGGGATATAGGCCCAGAATGTCTCATAACCCTCGCCCAAACGGATGGCCGGGCCAAGGCTCTCCGCCTGTACCTCCAGCCAGATCTCGCCAAGCTGTTCTGACGTCAGCTCACCGTTCTTGCGTTCCAGATGAACCTTGCGCTCAAAGGTATAAAAGGCGATCTGCCGCGCCACCGTGTTGAGCATGTCCTCGACCTTGCCGGCGAGCAGCGTCTTGCGTTCCTTCGCCGACTTGGCGCTGGCCAGGATCGACTTGAAGGTCAGCATTTCGCCGAACACGCTGGCCGTCTCCGCCAATGTCAGTGGCGTCTGCGCCATCAACAGGCCCTGATCGCCGGCCAGGACCTGATGCACGCCATGGCCAAGCTCGTGGGCGAGCGTCATGACGTCGCGCGGCTTGCCAAGATAATTGAGCAAGACATAGGGGTGAACGCTCGGCACCGTCGGATGGGCGAAGGCGCCCGGCGCCTTGCCCGGCCGCGTCGGCGCATCGATCCAGCTTTCATCGAAGAACCGGCCTGCGATTTCCGCCATTTCCGGGGCAAAGCCGTGATAGGCCGTCAGCACCGTCTGCCGCGCCTCGTCCCACGGCACCTTGCGGGTATCGGCGTCCGGCAGCGGCGCATTGCGGTCCCAATGGTTGAGCTTGTCCATGCCGAGCCAGCGCGCCTTGATGGCGTAATAGCGATGCGACAGGCGCGGATAGGCCGCCCGCACCGCGCTCACCAGCGCATCGACCACTTCCGGCTCGACCCGGTTGGCCAGATGGCGCGCCCCGGCGACATCGGCAAAACCGCGCCACTCGTCGGCAATCGCCTTGTCCTTGGCCAGAACGTTGGTGATCAGCGTGAAGGTGCGCAAATTGGCTGCAAATGTTTCCGCCAGTGCCGCAGCCGCCGCCTTGCGTTTCTCGCCATCGGCATCAAGCAGCCGGTTCAGTGTCGGCTCCAATGCCAGCTCCTCGCCGTCGACATCAAATCGCAGCGCCGTCATGGTCTCATCGAAAAGCCGGTTCCAGGCACCGCGGCCGGTCACCGATTTTTCATGAAACAGCTTTTCGATATCGTCGGCGAGCTGATACGGCCGCTCCTGCCGCAGATCATCGATCCACGGGCCATAGCGCGCCAGCGCCGGATCCTTGAGCGCCGCCGCCATGACGTCGTCTTCGATACGGTTCATCTCCAGGGCGAAGAACAAAAGCCGGGTCGAGATCGTCGTCAGTCTGTCCTGCAGGTCGCCATAGAATTTGGCCCGCGCCGAATCGGACGTGTCGCCGGCATAGACGAGGCCGGCATAGCTGGCCAGCCGTCCGATCCGCTCCTCGATCGCCTCGAACTCGGCAATCGCCGCGCCCAGCTGCGCACCGCCATCGGTGGCGCCGGCGATCTCCGCCAGCCTGCCCTTGAACCGGGTCTCAAAGTCTTCCGTTTCCCCTGCCGAATGGTCCAGGTCCCGGCTGACCTCTTGCGATTCCATCGCCGGATAAAGGTCAGACAGGTCCCAGACCGGCAGGTCTCCAAGCTCGTCGGCCGTTTCGGCGCTGGCTGCTGATTGATCGGCCACGTCACATCTCCACTTTCCTGATCCGGGGGCCGGCGCCCTGCGAATGATTGCGGCCCCTGCCATAGATGGCGGCGGTGGCGCGCACTTCAACCGGTCCGGCTTGTTTCGTCTCCAGCAGGCTTTTTCATCCCGCAGAAGAGTTGTCTCTTAAAACCCGATCAACGTCGGTAACAGCCTCTTAACGGGTCTTTGTGCAAAGTGCACCGAAATGAGACACACCCCGCTTCAAGCCGATTCGTCGCCTTGAAGGCTCACTTGGAAATGCCATTGATGACAAGCCGCGTTCTGATCGTCGACGACGACCCCGTTCAGTGCAGGCTGCTGGAGGAAATCGTCCGCAAGCACGGTCATGTTGCGATCGTCGCCGAAGGCGGTGAAGAGGCCTTGGCTGTTCTGGACCGCGACGACCAGCCGTTCGACGTCATGATTCTCGATCTGGTCATGCCCGGCCTCGACGGCATGGGCGTGCTGGACCGGCTGCGCCAGCGCGCTGAAGCGCCGCCGGTCATCGTCCAGACCGCCAAGGGCGGCGTCGACGTCGCCGTGTCGGCCATGCAGGCCGGTGCTTTCGATTTTCTGGTCAAGCCAACCTCGCCTGAGCGCATCGCCGTTTGCCTCGCCAATGCCATCAAACTCGGCACGCTGCAGAACGAAATTGCGCGGATGAAGCGCAGCCTGACCGGGACGATGACATTTTCCGACATCGTCATGCGTTCCCCCGCCATGGCGAGACCGCGCGAACTGGCCGAGCGCGCCACTCGCTCGGCAATCCCGGTTCTCATCGAGGGCGAGCCAGGCGTCGGCAAGGAGCTTTTTGCACGCGCCATTCAAGGCTCCGGTCCGCGCCGCGCAAAGCCGTTCATCGCGGTAAACTGCGGCGCCATTTCCGGCGATCTGCCGGAAAGCGTACTATTCGGCCACGAAAAAGGGGCGTTTCCCGGCGCCGAGGAGCGCCATGTCGGCAAGTTCCAGGAAGCCCATGGCGGTACGTTGTATCTCGACGAGATCGGCGAACTGCCGGAGGCGGTCCAGGTCAAATTGCTGCACGCCTTGCAGGACGGCGAGGTCACCCCGATCGGCGCCCGCCAGCCGGTGCGCGTCGATTTTCGCCTGATCGCAGCCACCGACCGGCGGCTTGTCGATCTGGTATCGGAGGGACGGTTTCGCGAGGATCTGTTCTACCGGCTCAACGTCTTTCCGATCTGGCTGCCGCCCCTGCGCGAACGCCACGACGACATTGCGGAGATGGCGCGGCAGTTCCTGGCCCGCTTCGCAGCCGAGGAAGGCAAGAAAAGCCTGGACGGATTTGCCAGTGAGACGATCGGTTTGCTGACGGCGTCCACCTGGCCGGGCAACATACGACAGCTTGAAAAAGCGGTTTTTCGCGCCGTCATGCTGGCTGACGGCAATGAACTGAAGCCCGCCGACTTTCCGCATCTTGCGCTTGCCGACACCGCGGCGCCATCACCGGTCATCGACAGGACTGCAGCCGATCAAAACGCGGCGACCGCGGCTGAAACCCCTGCCGCACAAGTCCGCCACATGATGCCGGCGCCTGCCCGGCCGCTCCTGCCGGTCGCTGACATCAGCCAGTTTCCGCACTACGGTGCGACCTGGATTCTCAACGAACGCGGCGACGTCCGTAATTTTGACGCTCTGGAAGAAGAGGTGATAAGGTTCGCATTGGACCACTATCGCGGCCGGATGAGCGAAGTGGCAAGGCGATTGGGAATCGGTCGCTCGACCCTGTATCGGAAACTGAAGGATTACGGAATCGAATCGCACGACGCCACCGCCGCCTGACGGTAAATGGTCTGCAGAAGCGATCCCGCGCGCAAAGTCAAAGTGTTCAGGGCAGGTGTTTGAGTGATGACACGACCGATCCCGGTATTCCGGTTCGCCGCCTGTGCCATTCTTGCAGTCCTGATAGCGCATTCAGTCGCCGCGGCCCATAATCCCGAACCTGCTTCAAATCTCAAATCGGTCGAAAATTCCGATCTGGCCTATGCCCCGCCGGAAAACGCTTTTTCGGTGGACACCGAGCTGGCACCGGCCACCCTTTCGCCGCTTGCCGCCGCGATCCAGAACGCCCGTCGCCTGCGCGCCAAGGTCGGTGGCAAGGAGCAATGGGTCAATCTCGACACCCACGTTCCGGTTCATCTGACCTATTTCACGGCGCGCGTCGAGGCGGACGGATCGTTAAGCCGGATCACGGATATTTACGGATACGACACCAAATTGCGAAGGATTATGGGCATTTAGGCCAATCCAGTGCCACTTCGCCGCATTTTCGCCATGCTTTAAGTTTGGTAACTGCAAGTTAAGTTAGCCGAGCGACACTGCATATCCAGCGTAACGGGAATTGGGGCGAAATCCTTGAGGGCGAAACGGGTTTGCTGAGATCAGGCGTGCAAAAGTCGCTGTGCGTTCGCGCCGGCCTGGCTTTCGCAGTTTTGGCTGCGAGTCTTTCTGTTGCTGCGCTCTTTTCCGCCGCTGCCACCGACGCCCAGGCGCGCGAGCGCGACCGCACCCTGAAGATCCTGTTTACCCATACCGGCGAGAAGGGCGAGTTCACCTTCAAGCGCAATGGCCGTTACGATCGCGCCGTTCTGGATAAGCTCAACAAAATCCTGCGGGACTGGCGCCGCGACGAACCGACACGCATGGATCCTAAACTGTTCGATCTGATCTGGGAGGTCTATCAAAAGACCGGATCGAGAAACTACATCCATGTCGTCTCCGGCTACCGCTCGCTGGCGACCAACAACATGTTGCGCAAGCGCAGCCGCGGTGTCGCCAAACGCAGCCGGCATACCCAGGGCCAGGCGATGGACTTCTTCATTCCCGGCGTACCGGTTTCGAAGATCCGCAAGATCGGGCTGCAACTGCAAGATGGCGGCGTTGGCTATTATCCCTCTTCGCGCTCGCCCTTTGTCCACCTCGATACCGGCAGTGTTCGTCACTGGCCGCGCATGACCCGCAAGCAGCTGGCATCGGTGTTCCCCAATGGCGAAACCGTCCATGTGCCAACCGACGGCAAGCCGTTGCCCGGCTACGAACGGGCGCTGGCCAAACTGGACAAGCCCGGCACGAAAACGACCGTCGCCTATCTGGATCCCAATACACGTTCGATCCGCGTTGAAGACGACGACCAGGATAAGGCCACCGTCGGCAAATGGCTGACGAAGGTCTTCGCCGGCGGTGTCGACGAGGAAGAAGACAATTCCCTGGCCGGAACCGGCACCACGCCGGCCGCGCCGCTTGATCCGGAATTTGCCGTTGCCGGCGCCTCGCCGGGCTCAGATGACGAATTGCCGTCCGTGCCGATGCCGCGCGCCATTCCGTCCAAGACACGGATGATCCTGCTCGCCGCGGCGGAGCGTTCGCGGATCGCGGCCGCCGATGAGATGGCGATGGTCGCTCTGGTCTCCGCGCCGCAAACGCCATCGACACGCGCTACGGCAACCGATACGGCCAAACCGCGCGACAACGCCGGCCGTCTTGAAACCGCAAGCCTTGCCGGTGACGACGACGCGATCGCCGCCACGGACCGCAGCGCCCTGGCAAAGCTTTATCTGGCCGCCGCCCGGCGTGCCGCCACACTGGTGCCGAAAAAGGCAAAGGCAGAACCCATCGTGACAGCCGCATTGCCAGCCTTGCGCCCGGCCGAACCGGCCCCTGCGGAACCGACGGTCGCGACAACGCCGTCCTACGCGGTCGCCGCTGCCATTCCGGACACATCGCAAGCCTCATATAGCCTGGCGAGCTTCTCACCGGTTGCCCCGCCCCCCGTTGGACTTCCCAAGGCGGCGCCGTCGGCATCCGCCGCCGACGCACCCGGTTCGGCAATCGAGGCTGCAAACGCACTGGGACTGATGGGAACGCAGGACCCACGGCCAATCAATCCAGTGAAAAATACCGAACTCGCTTATGCATCGGCCAACGCCACAGTGGTGCGTGATGAGGTCGCCGCCAAACCGCGCCCGCGGCGCAAAGCGGCTTCCGCAAATACCGTGAAACCGGCCAGTGCTGACAATAAAGGTTCAGCACCGGCCCATCCCGCCGTCACCGTCAATGCGCATCTGACGACCGCGGCCCCAGGCACAAGCGGTCTGCGCCGGTTTATGTCGGAATTGACAACCCGTACCCGCGCTTTCGCAATGTTCGCGCTACCGCGGCCGGATCGTGTGCCGGGCTTTTATATCGCGCCGAAAACCGCTGCGGAGGCAATTTTGCCGACTTCGGTCAAGCCGCCGAGAACGGATCGGTTCGCCCCCGACCACAATCGGCTGAGGCTTCGTTTTCTCCCGCCGCGCCTGGCCGGACTTTACTGAAACCCGGACCGAGCGGGCGCAAACGCGCTAGCCGTCTTCGCCGGCCGGTTCAGGCACCATTCCGAGCGCATGCATGTATAGATCCAGGATAGCCTCGTGTTCCTGGCGCTCGGCCGCATCCTGTTTGCGCAGCCGCACGACCTGGCGCATCACCTTTGCGTCGAAACCCGTTGCCTTGGCTTCCGCATAGACTTCGCGAATGTCGGCTGCGATCGTCTGCTTTTCTTCTTCCAGGCGCTCAATCCGCTCGATCAAGGCGCGCAATTGTCCGGCAGCAACGCCACCCGCTTCGGCCATATCCGTATCTCCATACCGTTTCAGCCGGACATGGCCGGTTGACCGGCGAAGGTCAATGCAGCCTGCACATGACCTGCCCGTCTATCCTCAGATTCCACGCATCAGCGCGGCCGGCGAAAAATCCGGTCGGCAGTTCAACTGTTGGTATTAGTCGTGGTGGGGGTGGCTCTTGTGAAGAGCGGCCTGGGCTTCCGGGCTGGCTTCGGTCTGATATTTCGCCCGCCACTCCTCATAGGGCATGCCGTAGACGATCTCGCGGCTTTCGGCCTTGGACATCGCAATGCCCTTTGCCTCCGCCGCCTCGCGGTACCAGTTCGACAGGCAGTTCCGGCAAAAGCCGCCGAGATTCATCAGATCGATATTCTGCACATCGGTGCGCTCGCGAAGATGGTCGACCAGCAGGCGGAAAGCCGCCGCTTCAAGCGCCGTTCGTGTTGCATCGTCAAGTTCGGACATGGTTCAGCCTTTCATCTTTTGCGGACCGGTTACAGATTTTGCGAACCGGTTACAGATCACTGTGTGAGCCGAAATGCTGCACACAATTGAGTGCCTCGTCCTGGAGAATATCACGTAAAATCGGCTCAAGCCGGTCTGCCCACTCCTGAATACCGGCCGGCGTTGCAATCAGATCGTTGCGGATCTCGATCAGCGCATGCGCCAATCCGCGCTGCGTGCCGTGCCGGTACATCGTATCATTGTGCAGCGCGCCGGAATAAGGCTCGTTGTCACCGACGCGCAGACTGTGTTCGGCGCATAGCCGGTCCAGCAGCGGCATCGCAAGCCGCGGATCCTTGTCCCACAAGATCCCCGCATGCCAGGGCCGTTGCCAGCCTTTCCAGTTGCCGGTGAAGGAATGGATCGACAGCAATGCCGGCGCCCGGCCGGTCGCCATCGCCGCGCTGATCAGGTCTTCAATGCCGCTATGATAGGGCCGGTAGAACCGCTTCAGCCGGCATTCGCGTTCATCCGCATCGACACCGGCATTTCCCGCAATGATGGCGCCGTCGGATATCCGCATGATCAGGGTCGGATCATCTTCGCCGCGATTGGGGTCGATCAGGAGACGCGAATACAGGCTGGCGATTGCCGGCGCGCGGAGCCGTTCCGCCAATGCCCGGCTCAAGGCGTCACAGCCGATGTCGTAACCGATATGGCGGTCCAGTTCCCGCTGCGACAGCCCCAGCGTGCCGTATTCGGCGGGAATTGCATTGCTGGCGTGGTCGCAAATGATCAACAGGCCGCCGGCGAGATCGCCTTCGATCACTTCATGGGAATCGCCAAAGCGCTCCGATG
>CALZIL010000108.1:0-8769 GCA_945787495.1 uncultured Afifella sp.
CGGCTGGGTGAGCTGCTCGCAGAGCAAATCGAACAGTTCAACGCCTCGCAGTCCGATTACGTGGTCGTCGGGTCCCACAAGGGCAATTACTCTGAAACCCTCAATGCCGGCATCGCCGCGTTCCGCGCCGGTGAGCAGCCGCACATCCTGATGGTTTTTGAGGTCGGGACCGCGACGATGATGGCTGCCAAGGGCGCCATCAAACCGGTTTATGAAGTGATGGCCGAAGGCGGCGCGGCCTTTAATCCGGACGGCTATCTGGGACCGGTGAAAGGCTACTACACGACCACCAAGGGCGACATGCTGTCGCTGCCGTACAATTCGTCGACACCGGTTCTTTACGTCAACAAGGATGCGATGAAGGGGGCCGGCCTTGACCCGGATATGGACCTTTCGACCTGGGAGAAGGTCGGCGACGCCCTGGACAAGCTGAAGGCCGCCGGTCACGCCTGCCCGCTGGCGACGGCGTGGCAGAGCTGGGTGCATCTGGAGAATTTCTCCGCCTATCACGATGTATCGTTCGCGACCAAGGACAACGGTTTTGCGGCGCTCGATACGGAACTGGCGTTCAACGGCCCCGTTCAGGTCAAGCACATTCAGACGATGGGCGATTGGGCTAAGGACGGCAAGTTCATCTATACCGGACGGCGCAATGAGAGTGGCGCCAATTTCCGGGCCGGCGAATGTGCACTGTGGACAGAGTCATCAGCCGGCTATGCAGGCGTCAAGAAAGAGGCCCAGTTTGAATTTGAGCTGCGCCCGCTGCCCTATTGGCCGGATGCTTCCGGGGCGCCGCAAAACACCATTATCGGCGGCTCGTCGCTTTGGGTTCTCGCCGGTCATGACAACGAGGAATACAAGGGTGTCTCGCAGTTTCTGAGTTTCCTGTCGAGTTCGGATATCCAGGCGGCTTGGCACCAGAACACCGGCTACCTGCCGATTACCACGGCGGCTTACGACCAGACCAAATCAGAGGGCTTTTATGAAAAGAACCCGGGTACGGACATCGCCATTCTCCAGATGACCGGCAAGGCGCCGACGGCCAACTCCAAGGGCCTCCGCCTCGGCAGCTTCGACCAGATCCGCGGCATTATCGATGAGGAGCTGGAAGGTGTCTGGGCCGGCGACAAGACGGCACAAGCTGCCCTCGACAGCGCCGCTGAGCGCGGCAACCAGTTGCTGCGCCGGTTTGAGCAAGCCAATAAATAAGCGCGGCATTCGGTGAAAGATACGCCGTCCCGGAGCCATCCGGGGCGGCGATTTGATCGACCATGGAAAAACGCGTCACATTCAAGGGCTGGATGCTGCCCCTGTTGCTGCTGACCCCACAGGTTCTGGTCACAGCGTTCTTCTTCTTCTGGCCTGCGTGGCAGGCGGTCTACCAGTCGCTGTTCATACCGGATCCGTTTGGTCTCAGATCGCAGTTTGTCGGGCTCGGCAATTTCGAGTTCCTGCTGGGCGATCCGTTCTATCGTGCTTCGTTCTGGACGACGGCAATATTTTCGTCCCTCGTCACACTCGCATCCATGGGCTTCGCCCTGTGGCTGGCAGTCATGGCCGACCGGCTGATCAAGGGATCGGGAGCCTATCGAACGCTGCTGATCTGGCCTTATGCCGTCGCACCCGCTGTGGCCGGCGTGCTCTGGCTCTTCATGTTCAACACGCGCGTCGGGGTCATATCCTGGTATCTCGGACAAGCAGGCTATGACTGGAACCACGTGCTGAACCCCAATGAGGCGATGGGCCTCGTCGTCATCGCGTCGTCCTGGGGGCGCATAAGCTACAATTTCCTGTTTTTTCTCGCCGGGCTTCAGGCAATTCCGAAAAGCGTGATTGAAGCGGCGGCTATCGACGGCGCTCATTTCTGGAAGCGCTTCTGGACAATCGTCTTTCCGCTTCTCTCGCCGACGACATTTTTCCTGTTGGTGGTCAACATCGTCTACGCCTTCTTTGAGACATTCGGGGTCATCCACACGATCACGACCGGCGGGCCGCAACAGGCAACAACGATCCTCGTCTACAAGGTCTATTCCGACGGATTTGTCGGGCAGGATTTGGGGTCGTCGGCAGCCCAGTCGGTCATCCTGCTCGTGGTCGTCGGCATCCTGACGATCATCCAGTTCCGCTATATCGAGCGGCGGGTGCATTACTGATGTCCGGCATGGTGGAAAAGCGTGGCCGTGGCTATTGGCTCACTCATGCCGGGCTGATCGGGGGCGTTCTGGTCATCTTCTTCCCGATCTATCTGGCCTTTGTCGCTTCGACCGTCTCGCAACCGGAGATCGTTCGGCCGCCAATGCCGCTGATTCCGGGCGGGCATTTTTTTGAAAATTACCGCGAAGCCCTTGTTTCCGGCATCAACGCACCAGTGGCGCGGATGCTGTTCAACTCCACGGTGATGGCGCTCGGTATTGCGCTTGGAAAAATCGTGATCTCGATCTTGTCGGCTTTTGCGATCGTCTATTTCCGCTTTCCCTTCCGGCAAACCTTCTTCTGGCTGATTTTCCTGACCCTGATGCTGCCCGTCGAGGTGCGCATCGTGCCGACTTACGAAGTTGCCGCAAATTTCGGCCTGCTGAATTCCTATCCGGGGCTTATCCTGCCGCTGATCGCATCCGCGACCGCGACATTTCTGTTCCGGCAGTTCTTCCTGACTGTGCCCGATGAGCTTGCCGAGGCGGCCCGCGTCGACGGCGCCGGGCCGATGCGCTTTTTCATCGATATCCTGCTGCCGATGTCGCGCACGAACATCGCGGCGCTGTTCGTCATCCTCTTCATCTATGGCTGGAACCAGTATCTGTGGCCGCTCCTGATCACGACCGACCCGCAGATGAACACGATCGTCATGGGTATCAAGCAGATGTTCCCGAGCGGCGACGACATTGCCAACTGGCCGGTGATCATGGCGACCGCGATCCTGGCGATGCTGCCGCCGGTCGCCGTGGTGATTTTCATGCAGAAGCTCTTCATCAAGGGCCTGATTGAAACCGAGAAATAGAACAACGCCATGTCGACAATCTCTCTGAAGTCCGTGCGCAAATCCTTCGGCAAGACCGAAGTCATCCACGGCATCGACGTTGAGGTTGCCGACGGCGAATTCATCGTCATCGTCGGACCATCGGGTTGCGGAAAATCGACGGTGTTGAGAATGGTCGCGGGCCTTGAGACGGTAACCGGCGGCGACATAGCCATCGATGGGAACCGGGTGAACGACCTGGAGCCGATGGAACGCAACATCGCCATGGTGTTCCAGAATTACGCGCTCTATCCGCACATGTCTGTCTTCGACAACATGGCCTACGGCCTGAAGATCGCCGGCATGCCGAAAGCGGAAATCGCGGAACGCGTTCAAACCGCTGCAAAAATGCTGCAACTTGAGGAATATCTCACCCGAAAGCCCAGGCAGCTTTCCGGCGGCCAGCGCCAGCGTGTCGCGATGGGCCGCGCGATCGTGCGCGAACCCAGTGCATTTTTGTTCGACGAGCCGCTTTCCAATCTGGATGCGAAACTGCGCGTTCAGATGCGCCTTGAGATCAAGCAGTTGCAGCGCTCTCTGGGGACAACATCTTTGTATGTGACGCACGATCAGGTGGAGGCGATGACGCTGGCCGATCGGCTGATCGTCATGAATGCCGGCGTCGCCGAGCAGATCGACACGCCGATGCATGTTTATGAACATCCGGCCAGCATCTTCGTTGCCGGGTTTATCGGTTCGCCTTCGATGAACTTCCTGCCGGCGAAAATCGACACCGGCAGGTCAACGCTTTCGCTGGAATCTGGGGCAAATGTGAGCGCCGAGGGCCTGGTGCTCGCCGCGCAATCCGGGCGGGAAATTATAATCGGAATTCGACCGGAACATCTTGAGCTGGCAAGTCCTGACCGGGCAGATTTGACGCTTCATATCGCGGCAGTCGAAACGCTTGGAGCAGATACCTTGGTGCATGGTTCTATTGCCGGCGCCGGGGTGGACGGGACAAAAAATGCAAGCTTTGCGGCGCGGCTTCCGGGAAATGCCCGGATAGCGGAGGGTGAAACCTTGCCATTACGTATCGCTGACGGCGCGTTGCATCTGTTCGACCGTCAAAGCGAAAAGCGAATTGCCGAAATTTGAGTGGTCCGGGTCTAAAGGCGGTCAGCGAACATCGCCGCATAGTGCCGGTACCAGTCGCTCTGGAACATGCCGGCCGGATCGTAATTCTGCTTCAGCTTTAGAAATTCCGGCATTTGCGGATAGCAGGCCTCGACCTGGGCGCGGCCGGCATAGCGGTGATAAGTGAGGAAATAGCTGCCGCCGCGATCAATGGCCCGGTTGATCAGGCGGCGGAATGCGTCGGCGGCCTGAGCTTTTTGCAACGGATTGTGGACGACATGCAAATTGAAGATGACGCAGGCATAGGGCTGGCGCGCCCAGGCGAGGAAGCTTTCCTCATCGCGTTCGATCAGCCGAACGGTGCCATAGATGACCTGCGTGTCGTGGCGGCGGAAATCAGCCGCGACATCGGCCATGAAAGCCGGTAATTGGGCGCGCGGAACATAAACCTCCGTAATCAGCTCCGTTGCCGGGTCCCGAACGCCGGTCAAGCGGTCGAGTTCAGCGTGATAGTCGTCGACATAGATACTCAGCTGATGGGTGTCTGACCAGTAGATCTGGCCGGAGGTTTTCATGTAGTGACCGGCGTAAATGTCGAAGGCGCGCTGTTTGTCGGTATGGGCGAGCGCGATCAGGCCGCGCCAGTCGGCTTCCGATAAGTCGGCTTGCGCCGGCGGGACCGGCGTCGCCGGATCGACGGGCTCGTAGCAGGAAAACACGCCGCGCCTGAGAAAGCTCTCGGAGTGTTCGTCGATGTCGTATTGGAAATCGCCATAAAGGAAGCCGTCGGCGATGCGATGCTCAAAGGCCGGCATGACGTCCTCGATATTGAGGATTTCGACGACGCGGCGGAGCTTTCGCCGTTGGGTGAGTCGCAATCGCACCGAATAGATGATGCCAAACAGGCCGTAGCCGCCGATGGCGAGGCGAAAAAGTTCGGCATTCTCGCCGCGGCTGCAGGTACGTATCTCTCCGTTGCCATCGATCAGCGTGAAGCTTTCCACGTCGGAGATGAAAGGCCTCATCGTTAGGCCACGGCCATGGACGTTCGAGGCCAGGGCGCCGCCGATGGTCAGCCGGTCGGCGCCGGTCTGCTTCTGGGCGATGGTCCATTGCCGGGGCCTACCCAGCTGCACCTGGTTGAGATGGGCGATCAGCTGGGGCCATTGGATGCCGGCTTCTACCTCGATGATGCCGGCCTCGGCGTCGAACGCCAACACCTTGCGCAAACGACGTGTGTCGATCATGACGCCGCCTGCAAGGAATTGCTGCCCGCCCATTGAATGGCGGCCGCCGGCAATGCAGATGGCCCGACCGTCGGCCCGGGCACCGGCAATGGCGGTGCGCAAATCGCCAAGCGTCGCCGGCGTCTCGATGCGGTGAAGACGGGTCGGGTTGAGCTTTGAATGCACGTCGTTGACGGCAAGCGGGTCCGACGCGGGATCCGGGCCGGCATTTTCGGTGGCCGTCTGGGCGCTTAGCCCGCCTAACGGCATCGCCGCGGCGCTCAGACCGGCGCCCAGGACAAATTTCCGCCGCGTGACCATGGGTTGCTTCCCCGACCTTTCAGGCAAATATCGGCATTGCGCCGGGCAGCAGCCTAGGCGGCTTTCATCGTCCCGGGCAAGCTGCCGCCGGCGCGTAACGGCACTGTTCAGGGGTTCATGACCTGGCCTATCTGAATTACTATCAGCGTCGGCGAAATAGCAGGACCTGCCGATGAGCGATGAAACCCGTTCCCTGATCCTCGATCTGGTCGAATGGATCGCCAAGCGGCCGCGCCCCTATGGCGAGGTGATGGAAGCATGGCGAACGTCGTGTCCGCGCCTGACGATTTGGGAAGACGCCGTCGATCAGGGCCTGGTCGTTCGCCAAAACAAAGACGGCGACGGCCCCTATGTGTCGGTGACGGAATCGGGGCTGGCGCTGCTTCAGGCAGAAGGGCGACTTCCGGTCGCCGGCGTCGCCGGGACGGAATAGATCCTTGTGAGCGACTTGAACAATCGCTTGCCCGTTCCGGCGTGGCAGGGCTAGTCTCGCTGGATAATCGATAAAGTGAACCAACTCGGGAGGATTTCATGACATTACGCCGTACAGCCCTGACATTTGCCGGACTGATCGCCGGCCTGGCATTTGCCGCCGGATCCGTCATTGCCGCCGAATGCCCGCGCGGCGACCTCGACGCGCGTTTTTGTGACGTTGATGGCGACCTGACCGCCGACACGCCAACCGATCCGAGCAAGCTGATCGATCCGGATACGCTGATCTTCGCCTATACACCGGTCGAGGACCCGGCCGTCTACAAGACTGCCTGGGCCGATTTCCTGACCCATCTGGAGAAGGAGACGGGAAAGAAGGTGCAGTTCTTCCCAGTGCAGTCGAACGCCGCGCAGATCGAGGCGATGCGTTCCGGCCGCCTGCACATCTCCGGCTTCAATACCGGCTCCAACCCGCTGGCGGTCAATTGCGCCGGTTTCCGTTCCTTCACCATCATGTCGGGGGCCGAGGGCTTCGGATACGAGATGGAAATCCTCACCCATCCCGGCAGCGGCATCGAGAAGGTCGAGGACATCAAGGGCAAGACCCTTGCCTTCACCTCGCCGACGTCCAATTCCGGCTTCAAGGCGCCGTCGGCAATTCTCAAGGCGGAGTTCGGCATGGAAGCGGAGAAGGATTTCGAGCCGACTTTCTCCGGCAAGCACGACAACTCGATTCTCGGCGTCGCCAACAAGGATTATCCGGCGGCCTCGATCGCCAACTCGGTGAAGCAGCGCATGATCAAACGCGGCGTGGTCAAGGAGGATCAGCTCAAGGTTCTCTACAAGTCGCAGACCTTCCCGACCACCGGCTACGGCGTTGTCTACAACCTGAAGCCGGAACTGGCCAAGAAGATCGAGGATGCGTTCTTCAACTTCGAGTGGGAAGGTTCCTCGCTCAAGGAGGAGTTCGAGAAGAACGGCGAAGACCGGTTCATTCCGATCACCTACAAGGAGCACTGGGCGGTCATCCGCACGATCGACAAGGCGAACAACGTCTCCTACGCCTGTAAATAGGCACCGCCGGCGGCGTCTGCCTTCCGGCGGGCGCCGCCGCAACATTTTGATGTGCTGACATTGCGGGCCGGACCATGCTTCGCCTTGACTCCCTGACAAAACGCTACCCGACCGGCGATCTGGCATTGAGCGACGTCAGCCTGGAAATCCCGAAGGGCCAGGTCATGGCCCTGATCGGACCCTCCGGCGCCGGCAAAAGCACGCTTATCCGCTGCATCAACCGTCTGGTGGAGCCGACCTCCGGCAGCGCCATTCTCAATGGCGAAAACCTGACGAAACTTGGCTCGTCCGCCTTGCGGCGGGCGCGGCGCCAGATGGGCATGATCTTTCAGGAATACGCTCTGGTTGAGCGCCTGAGCGTGATGGAGAACGTGCTGTCGGGCCGGCTCGGCTATGTCGGCTTCTGGCGCAGTTTCCTGCGCCGCTATCCGCAAAGTGACATTGACGAGGCCTTCCGCCTGCTTGACCGTGTCGGCCTGATGGAGATGGCCGACAAGCGCGCCGACGAGCTTTCCGGCGGCCAGCGCCAGCGCGTCGGCATCGCACGGGCGCTGATCCAGAACCCGCAACTGCTGCTGGTCGACGAGCCGACGGCATCGCTGGATCCCAAGACCTCGCGGCAGATCATGCGGCTGATTTGCGAGCTGTGCGCCGAACGCGACCTTGCTGCGATCATCAATATTCACGACGTGGCGCTGGCCCAGATGTTCGTGCAGCGCGTCATCGGCCTGAAGCTCGGCGAGGTCGTCTATGACGGTTCTCCCGACAAAATGACGCCGGATGACCTGACGGAGATTTATGGCGAGGAGGACTGGAAGGCGACGATCCGCAAGGTCGAGGATGAAGATGAGGGCGAGGCCGAAAGCGCAACCGGGGCGGCAGCATGAGCGCCGCCATTGCCACCGCCGAATCCGCTGGTGCTCGGAAATGGCGCAAGCCGCCCTTTATTGAAAGCGCGCTGCTGCGGCGCGGGCTGTTGCTGCTGACGATTGTCTATCTCATCGCCGCGTTTGGCAGCCTCGATGTCAACTGGGAACGCGTCTATCTCGGTCTGGAACGCGGCTGGAAATTCATCGTCGCCTTTTCCCGGCCAGACTTCATCTCGCGCTGGACCGATATCCGTGACGGCATGATCGAAAGCATCATCATGACGGTCGCTTCCACGGTGGTCGGCGTGCTGATTTCCATCCCGATCGGGCTCGGTGCGGCGCGCAATATCGCGCCGTTGCCGGTCTATCTCATTTGCCGCGCGATTGTGGCGCTGTCGCGCGCCCTGCACGAAATCATCATCGCCATCCTGATGGTGGCGATCTTCGGTTTCGGTCCGCTTGCCGGTTTCATCACCCTTTCGTTCGCCACCATCGGGTTTTTATCGAAGCTTCTGGCCGAGGACATTGAATCGATGGACAAGGCACAGGCCGAGGCGATCAAGGCGACCGGCGGATCGTGGCTGCAATGGATCAACTACGGCGTGCAGCCGCAGGTCATGCCGCGGCTGATTGGTCTTTCAATCTACCGGCTCGATATCAATTTCCGCGAATCGGCGGTGCTCGGGCTGGTCGGCGCCGGCGGCATCGGCGCAACGCTCAATACCGCATTCGACCGTTATGAGTTCGACACGGCGGC
>CALZIL010000108.1:8826-9601 GCA_945787495.1 uncultured Afifella sp.
TCGCAATTGGCGATCTGGTTTACCTGGTTTGCCGGTGTCGCGATCTTCGTCTTCTGCTGGCAGCAGATATCCAAGTCCACGACATGGTTCTTCGTCTGGGACGCGCCGCGGATCGCCAACGATATCATCGGCCGTTCCATGCCGCCGGACTGGTTTTACATCACCAAATTGTGGCGGCCGCTCTGGGACACGATCAATATCGCCACGCTGGGGACGGCGCTGGCGCTGCTCATGGCCGTCCCCGTGGCGTTTCTTGCCGCCCGCAACACGACGCCGAGCGCCACCTTCATCCGTCCGATAGCGCTGCTGATCATCGTGTCGTCACGGTCGATCAATTCGCTGATCTGGGCGCTGCTTCTGGTCGCCATAATCGGCCCGGGCGTGTTTGCCGGCCTGATCGCCATTGCCCTGCGTTCGATCGGATTTTGCGCCAAGCTGCTTTATGAGGCGATCGAGGAGATCGATCACGATCAGGTCGAGGCGATCACGGCCACCGGCGCCAGCCGCTGGCAGGTCATGGCCTACGGGATCGTGCCGCAGATCATGCCGGCATTCGCCGGTATCACGGTGTTCCGCTGGGATATCAACATCCGCGAATCGACGGTCCTCGGGCTGGTCGGCGCCGGCGGCATCGGCCTGCAGATGCAGGCTTCGCTCAACGTGCTGGCCTGGCCGCGTGTCGCGCTCATTCTGTCCGTCATCCTGGTCGCAGTCATCATCAGCGAATGGGTCTCGGCCAAGGTCCGTGGTGCGATCATCTGAAGCGCCCGGCCTT
>CALZIL010000109.1 GCA_945787495.1 uncultured Afifella sp.
GACACCGAATTGACCGAACTCACCCGGCCGCGAAGCTCATCGGGCGTTTCGATCTGCACCAGGGTCTGCCGAATATAAACGCTGACCATGTCGGCGGCGCCATAGACGGCAAGGGCGACGAGTGACAGCCAGAACAACGTAGAAAGGCTGAAGACCACAATCGCGACGCCAAAGATGGTGAGCGAAATGAAGAATGCCGCGCCCATATGGCTCGTCACGCGAATCTGGGCAAGGACAAGGGCGACGATCAATGCGCCGGCAGCTGGCATGGCGCGCAGGACGCCCAGGGCCTCCGGCCCGACCTTCAGAATGTCGATCGCATAGACAGGCAGAATCCCCAGAACGCCACCGAAGAGGACAGCAATGAGGTCGATTGAAACGGCGCCGAGAATAATTTTCTTGCGCCAGATGTAGTCGAACCCCCCTAGGATCGTTTTCAATCCGAAGGGCTCCTTGCCGCGCATGGCAAGCCTTGCCTGAATAAGCGCGGCCGAGGCGGCGGCCAGGCCAAACAGGACCGCCGCAGCGAAATAGGTCCACTGGCCGGTTAACGCGATCAGCAGCCCGCCTAACGCCGGTCCAGCCAATTGGCCGATCTTGTTGACGGAGGAGGATATGGCCACGGCATTTGAAAAAAGCTCGCGCGGGACGATGTTCGGCAGGATGGATTGGCTGGCCGGCTGCAGAAACGCCCGCGCGCAGCCATGCACCGCCAAAAGAGCGAAAACCGGCCAGACATTGACAGTCTCAAACAGCAGGTAAGCACCAATCAAGGTCGCAGCTGCTGCATGAAGCAGATTGCATGCCGCGATAATAAGGCGCCGGTCGAGGCGGTCGGCGGCCATGCCGGCGGCCAGGAACAGGAGAAGCACGGGGAAAAACTGAAACAGCCCGACGAGCCCGAGATGAAGAACGCTGCCGGTAATCTGGTAGATATCCCAGCCAACGGCGATGGTCAGCATCTGGATGCCGAAAACATTGCCTGCGCGCGTGGCGATAAACAGGACGAAATCACGGTGCGAAAACAGCCGTCTTGCCGGCGCGGCAAGAGCCTCTTCACCTATGCCGGAACCGTCCGTTATGATTTCAATCCTTTCATTCCTGCCTTGCCTGCCAGGTTGTGGAATACGGCGGCGTCCACCTGACCCTGCAAGTCGAATTCCGCTTTGGCATGCGCGCCCTTGCTTAGCAACGCGGATTCGCCGTGTTATGGCATGCCAGCAACCAGATGGACCATTTGAACAGGCGTGCGCGTGACCGACAAGACATACCTCATTGCCCCCGACCCGGACGACGAGCGGCTTTCTGAAGCCGTCAGCGGCATCGATCAGTCCGGCGCGGCGGTGGAAACCCGTGTCGTCGCCGAACGGCCGCTGACGCTTTATCTCAACCGCCAGGAAATCGTCACCATGATGACGATCGGCGATCATCCCGACCTGCTCGCCGCCGGCTATCTGCACAATCAGGGTATGCTCGCCGATGACGACGTCATCACCGAAATCGAGCATGACGAGGAGCTTGAGGTTGTTGTCGTCAGGACCGAGCGGCAGACCGATTTTGAGGAAAAACTGAAGAAGAAGGTGCGCACATCCGGCTGCGCGCAAGGCACGATGTTCGCCGATATCATGGCCGACTTTGAGACGGTGGCGCTGTCAAAAACCGCAACGATCAAAACAAGCTGGCTTTATGAACTGACAAAACGAATCAATCGCACGCCGTCGCTGTACCTTACCGCCGGGGCAATCCACGGCTGCGTGTTGTGCAAGGGCGACGAGCCGCTGGTCTATATGGAGGATGTCGGCCGGCACAATGCCGTCGACAAGATCGCCGGCTGGATGTGGCTCAACAAGGTTCCGGCGGACGACAAGATTTTCTACACCACCGGGCGGCTGACGTCGGAAATGGTGATCAAGACGGTGATGATGAAAGTGCCGATCCTGGTGTCGCGTTCCGGCTTCACCGCCTGGGGCGTGGAGCTGGCAAAAAAGGCCGGGCTGACGCTGATCGGCCGGGCCCGTGGCAAGCGTTTCGTCGCGCTGTCCGGCGCTGAGCGGGTCGTCTTCGACGCCGATCTGAAGGCGGTCGACGAGGAAGCGCCCAAGCACCGGCGCAAGGGCGCCCTGCCCGATCAGGAAGTCGTCTGATGGCTGATGCAAGCCGAATTGACGTCGCCGGCGTCGTCCTGGCCGGTGGGTTGGCAAGGCGCATGGGCGGCGGCGACAAGACGTTAAAACCCGTTGGCGGCCGACCGATGCTGGCCATGGTGATCGACCGGATCGCGCCGCAGGTGGCGGCACTGGCACTCAATGCCAATGGCGAGCCGGCGCGGTTTGCCGAATTTGACCTGCCGGTGATCGCCGACACGATTGGCGGCTATGCCGGGCCGCTTGCCGGCATCCTGGCCGGCATGCACTGGGCCAAGGAGAACCATCCCGATTGCCGCTATCTCGCCAGCGTGGCCGGCGACACGCCGTTTTTCCCGGCCGATCTGGTCGCCCGGCTGGCGGAGGGCTGCGGCGGCACCGAGGATACCATCGCGCTGGCCGCCTCGGCCGACGGCGTGCACCCGGTCTTTGGCCTGTGGCCGCTGGCCCTGGCCGACGACCTGGAAGAGTTTCTGACCAAGGGCGACAACCGCAAGATCCTCGCCTTCACCGACCGTTATGTCCGGCTCAATGTGCCGTTCGACCATATCGAGCTGGCCGACGGCGAGACCCTCGATCCGTTCTTCAACATCAATGCGCCCGAAGACGTGGCGCGGGCCGAGGCAATCGTGCTGGCGCTTGGAGAGGCGGCATGACGACGCCGGTGTTCGGCGTCACCGGCTGGAAGAATTCCGGCAAGACGACTTTGGTGACGCGGCTGGTGGCGGAATTCACCCGCCGCGGGCTGAAGGTGTCAACCGTCAAGCATGCCCATCATGCCTTCGACATCGACAAGCCGAACACCGACTCCTTCAAGCACCGGCAGGCCGGCGCCAGCGAGGTGATGATCGTTTCCGGCCATCGCTGGGCGCTGATGCACGAACTGCGCGAGGAAGACGAGCCGCCGCTGGACGCCGCCCTGGCGCGGATCTCACCCTGTGACCTCATCCTGGTGGAGGGTTACAAGCGCGAAGGCCATCCGAAGCTGGAAGCACGGCGGGCGGAAAGCCGGAAAGACGAACTGCTTGCGCCGGATGATCATTCGATTGTCGCTATCGCCAGCGATCACGACACGGAAGGCGGCACGCTGCCGGTTTTCAAGCTTGATGACGCCTCGACGATTTGCGACTTCATCGCCGGCCGATTTGGTCTGACGGCCAGTCCCCCGGAGGCGCTTGGTGACTGACCGCACGATCCTCGACGACTGTTTTCTGCACGACAAGGACCGGCTGCGCCACGACGAAGCGCTTGCCATCCTGAAGGCCGCCGTAGCGCCCGTTGTCGGAATGGAACGCGTGGCGCTGGACGAAGCGTCCGGCCGGGTGCTGGCCGAACTGGTCACCAGCCCGCATGCCGTGCCGGCGGACAACAATTCCGCCGTCGACGGATATGCCTTCGCCTTTGGCGACTATGAAGCGACCGGCGGGTTCTTCCCGGTGGTCGAGCGGATCGCCGCCGGTCATCCGGCGGCAAGCCCGCTGCCGGTCGGTGCCGCGGCGCGGATTTTCACCGGCGCCGTCATGCCGGGCCGCGCCGAAACTGTGGCGATGCAGGAAGATTGCGAGCGCCACGACCAGGACGGCGAGGAGTTCGTCGTCATTCCGCCGGGGCTGAAACAAGGCGCCAATTGCCGCCTTGCCGGCGAAGATCTGGCCGCCGGCGATGCCGTCGCCGTGGCCGGCCAACGGCTCAGGCCACAGGATATCGCCGCCATCGCCTCAATCGGGCGGGCCGAAATCAGTGTCTTCAAGCCGATCCGCGTGGCGCTGTTTTCCACCGGCGACGAAATCGTCCGGCCCGGCGCGACGCTCGGCGACGGACAGGTCTACGATTCCAACCATTATCTGCTGCGTGCCCTTCTGGAGAGCGTCGGCGCGGAGATTTCCGACCTCGGCATTTTAAGCGACGATGCGCAATCCGTTACCGATGCGCTTGCCGGGGCCGCCAGCGACCACCATGCGGTGCTGACCACCGGCGGGGCGTCGCGCGGCGAGGAAGACCATCTGGTCACCACGCTCGATGCGCTCGGCAAGCGGCATTTGTGGCAACTGGCGATCAAGCCGGGGCGGCCGATGACATTCGGCCAGATCGGCAAGACCATCGTCCTTGCCCTGCCGGGTAATCCGGTCGCGGCCTTTGTCTGTTTTCTGCTTTATGCCCGGCCGGTGTTCAGCGTGCTATCGGGCGCCGGCTGGCTTGAACCGCCGCGCTTTATGATTCCAGCCGGCTTTGAAATCGAAAAGAAGAAACCGGATCGCCGCGAATTCCTGCGTGGTACCCTGATGCGCGAGAATGGCCGGATGGAAGTGCAAAAATTCGCCCGCGACGGCTCCGGCCTGATCACCTCACTGCGCGAGGCCGACGGTCTGATTGAACTGGAGGAAGCAACGACCGAGGTCAGGCGTGGCGACCCGGTGGCGTTCATTCCCTTCAGCGCCCTTGGACTGACAATGTCCTGAAAAAAAAACGCCCCTGATATCATCAGAGGCGCTCAAGTTACCGCAGTCAGGTGCGGTAGAGGGTATCGATGTTGAGATTGCCGGGGACAGGAAGGAACGCGTAACTCCAGAATTCCAACTTCCACCAGGATACAAAACATCCAGATACAATCAACAGTTGTATCTGGACATTAAATACAATTTATGCTCGATTTATATCGGATTTGAACTGAAATTTTGCAGGCTTACGGCCGGCGAACCCCAGCCCGCGGCCGTGTCATCCAGTCTGTTTCGTCTTCCGCATCACCCATCGATCTCGTAACGCCACTGCTCAGGCACGAACCCATAGCCGCTGGCCGCTTTGGCGACGTGACCGACGCCGGGAAAGGCGATGTGCATGCCGGCGATGCGAAGGCGGTCCGCCGACGTCATGTCGAAAACCTTCTGCCGCGTGGCAATCGCCAGATCCTGGTCGACGTCGAAGGCGATCGCCCATTCCGGATGCGGGAACTGCAATGGCGTTGCATGGACGATATCGCCCCAAATGAGTAGCGGCTCGTCGCCGTCGACAACGAACCCGCAATGCCCCGGCGTATGGCCGGGCAGGTGCATCGACTGGACACCGCCGCTGATCTCGCCGTCGGCGGAAAACGTCACGACCCGGCCTTCATAGGCCGCCAGCGAGGCCTGCGCCGCCTTGAAGAAATCCACGTCGGCCTGATGAACAACAAGCTCGGCGTTGGCGAACGTCGCACTGCCCTCGGGCGCGAGGCCACCGACGTGATCGGGATGCAGGTGGGTCATTGCGATCAGATCGATATCCGCCGGCTTGATTCCCGCCGCCGCAAGATTGGCGCCGAGTCTGCCCATGGTCGGCCCGAGCAGGTTGGCGCCGCCGGTATCGACCAGAATGGTCTTGTCTGAACGGTTGATGACATAGGTGTTGACGGCGCCGCGAACCTTGCCGGCCGGCAGGAAATTTGACGCCAGCAGATCGGCAACCTGTTCCGGCGCCGCCTTGGGCAGCAGCGCCGGGTCGAGATCGATATAACCATCGAGTACCGCCGTGACCTCCGCATCGCCAACCTTGAAGCGGTGAACCCCGGCGATCTGGGCGCCGGCCATCGGTGCGAGCGCAAATGCCGGCGAGAAGCCGCCGGAAAGCGTGGCGGCGGCCATCGCGGTGGAACCGGCAACGAATTTTCGGCGCGAAACGGTCATGGTGTCCTCACAAGATTTCGGGAATTCTGTTCTGCGTTCTAATCCTAGGATTTGATGACGATATGCCAAGTGTCGCATGCAATCGGCGTGAAAGCGGTTGCGTGGCAGACCGATTTGATAGGAATATGGCGGCAGCGCGGTCCTAGAGCCGCCTCAACCGAGTCAAATAAAGCAGGGAAACAGAATGCGTATCATCAAGCGTTTGGCAATTGCCGCCGCAATTGTTGCGGTTGCCGTGGGCGGTGCCCAGGCTCAGGACATGAAAAAAGTCCGGATCGGCACCGAAGGCGCCTATCCGCCGTTCAACAATCTGACCTCCGACGGCAAGCTCGTCGGCTTCGATGTCGACATCGCCAAGGCGCTGTGCGAGCAGATGAAGGTCGAATGCGAATTCGTCGTGCAAGACTGGGACGGTATGATCCCGGCTCTCATTGCCGGCAAGTTCGACGCCGTCATCGCCTCCATGTCGATCACCGAGGAGCGCATGAAGGTCGTCGACTTCACCAACAAATATTACAACACGCCGCCGGCCATCGCGGTGCCGAAGGATTCCAAACTCACCGGTGTCATGGCGGCCGATCTGAAGGGCGTCAAAATGGGTGCGCAGTCCTCCACCACCCATTCCAACTATGCCGAGGAGAAGTTCCCCGACGTCGAACTGCAGCTTTATCCGACGCCGGACGAATACAAACTCGATCTCGCCAGTGGCCGGATCGACGCGGCAATCGACGATGTCGTCGTGCTGTCTGAATGGCTGGATACCGATGACGGCAAATGCTGTCGGATTATCGGCACGCTGACGCCCGACCCGGTGATCAACGGTGTCGGCGCCGGCATCGCCATTCGCAAGGGCGAGGATGAATTGAAGGCAATGTTCAACACCGCTATCGATGCCATCCGCGCCAACGGCAAATATGAAGAGATCAACAAGCAATATTTTGCGTTTGATGTCTTTGGCAGCTGATTGAACCAGACATAATCCGGCCCGGCGGGTGGCAACCATCCGCCGGGCCCAACTCGTCGGCAGCTCATGGATGAAGCCCTGACGCTCCTTTCCTTCGGCCCAGAGGGATGGAGCGATGAAATCGCAAGCGGCGTGATCGTGACGGTCTCCCTGGCGCTGGCGACCTTGCCTTTCGGCCTGCTGCTCGGGTTTTTCATCGCGCTCGCCAAGGACAGCGACGAACCGGCATTGCGCCTGGCGACGGAGATTTACACGACGATTTTCCGCGGCCTTCCCGAACTGCTGACGCTGTTCATCGTGTTTTACGGCGCGCAGATCATTATTCGCCAGATCGCCGGCCTGTTCGTCGATCAGCCAACAATCGAGATCAACAGTTTCGTCGCCGGCATGTTCGCGCTCGGTCTGGTGTTTTCGTCCTATGCCAGCGAGGCCTTTCTCTCCGCCTTCAAGGGCATCCCGAGCGGCCAGTATGAGGGCGGCTTTGCAGTGGGATTGACCCGTTTCCAGACCATGCGGCTGGTCATTCTGCCACAACTGATCCGGCTCGCCTTGCCGGCCCTTTCCAATCTGTGGCTGATCCTTTTGAAGGATACGGCGCTGGTCTCCGTCATCGGTCTTACGGACATTTTGCGGCAATCGGGCATCGCCGCGCGGGTGACGAAAGAAGCGTTCCTGTTTTTCGGGACGGCCTGCCTGCTCTATCTGGTCCTGGCGATCATTTCGTCGGTTTTCCTGGGCTATATCGAACGCTGGTCAAAACGCGGCGAGGCAATGCGATGACGGCGGCCCAGGTCATGACCACGCTGAAGCCGGCGTTGCCACCGCCGCCGGACGTCGTGCCCGGATGGACGCTGGCTCGCGTTTCCGGATTTGCCTTTCTCGGTTTCTGGCTTGCCGGTGGGATCGGGCTCGTCCTGATGCTTTACAACGGTTTTGACCCGGAATTTTATGTCCGTTACGGACCGAAATTCCTCAACGGCCTGATCGTTACGCTTGAGATCGTCTTTCTGTCGCTCATCATCGGATCGGTGCTTTCGCTGCCGGCCGCCGCCGGGCGCATGTCGGAGAATCCGCTGGCCGCCGTGCCGGCCTTCGCCTTCGTCTATTTCTTCCGCGGTACGCCGCTGATTGCCCAGACCTTCCTGGTCTATTATGGCGCCGGCTCGTTCCGCGAACCGCTCGACGCGGTCGGCCTGTGGTGGTTTTTCCGCGATCCGTTCTATTGCGTCATCTTCACCTTCTCGCTCAACACCGCCGCCTATCAGGCTGAAATCCTGCGCGGCGCGATCCAGAATGTCGGCAAGGGCCAATGGGAAGCCGGCAGGTCGATGGGCCTGTCGAAATTCGCGATTTACCGCAATATCGTGCTGCCGCAGGCGATGATCGTGGCGCTGCGGCCTTACGGCAACGAGATCGTATGATCAAGGGTTCGGCCATTGCCTCCATCGTCACGGTCTTCGATCTGATGGGCGAAACACGGCGCGCCTTTTCCAGAACTTTCGATTTTGAAACCTATATATGGGCGGCGATCTTCTATCTAATCCTGGTGGAACTGCTGCGGCGCCTGTGGGCGCGGCTGGAGATCCGGCTGACCCGCCATCTGGTCCGCGCGACGGCAAGCACGGCCAAGGACGGCCCGGCAGACGAAGCCGAAGTGACAGCCGTTGAGGATCCGGTGGTGACGGCGCGTATCTGACCAGCTAAACACGCAACACAGAACCGACCAGCCAGCACGCACAATCAAACGGAGAGTTGATCATGGCGAAAGTCGCCTTCATCGGCCTTGGTGTCATGGGTTATCCGATGGCCGGCCACATTGCCGCCAAGGGCCATAACGTAACGGTCTACAACCGCACGGCCGCAAAAGCCGAAGGGCCATAACGTAACGGTCTACAACCGCACGGCCGCAAAAGCCGAAAAATGGGCCGGCGAGCATGGAGGCGATCATGCGCCAACGCCGCGCGAGGCGGCAAAGGATTGCGAATTTGTCTTTTGCTGCGTCGGCAATGATGACGATCTGCGCGCCGTGACGCTTGGCGAGGACGGCGCCTTTCACGGCATGGCGGCGGGAGCGGTGTTCATCGACAACACCACGGCCAGCGCGGCGATCGCCCGCGAGCTGACGCAAGCGGCGGCCAACGGCAGTTTCGGGTTCCTCGATGCGCCGGTCTCGGGCGGTCAGGCCGGGGCGGAAAACGGCGCGCTGACGGTCATGGTCGGCGGCGATGAAGCAACGTTCGAGAAAGCCCGGCCGGTGATCGACTGTTATGCGAAGATGGTCGGCCTGATGGGACCGGCCGGCGCCGGGCAGCTGACCAAGATGGTCAACCAGATCGCCATTGCCGGACTTGTCCAGGGTCTCGCCGAGGCGATCAATTTTGCCCAGAAATCCGGGCTGGACGTCGAAAAGGTCATCGGTGTCATCTCCAAGGGCGCGGCCCAGTCCTGGCAGATGGAGAACCGCTGGCAGACGATGAATGCCGATGAATATGAGCACGGCTTCGCCGTCGACTGGATGCGCAAGGACCTGGCGATCTGCCTCGACGCGGCACGTGAAAGCGGCGCGCATCTGCCGGTGACTGCGCTGGTCGACCAGTTCTATTCGGAAATCCAGACGATGGGCGGCAACCGCTGGGATTCGTCGAGCCTGCTCAAACGCCTGCAGCATGCGGACCGGCGTTGAGCAGCAACACCAGAGCCCGATCGGTCTGGTCGAAAACGGACGTTCTGACCCGGCTTGAGGGCATGCGGAACGAGACGAACCGGGCCGGCATGGCACGGTTCGGGATCAATACCCAAAACGCTTACGGCATCTCCATCCGCGATCTGCGGCCGCTGGCAAAGACGATCGGCCGCGACCACGATCTGGCGCTGCAACTGTGGCGATCCGGCATCCACGAAGCGCGGATCCTGGCGAGCTTCATCGACGAGGCCGACAAAGTCGGCGAAGAGCAAATCGACACCTGGGTGGCTGATTTCGATTCCTGGGATCTTTGCGACCAGGTGGTGGACCTTTTCATTGCAACGCCTTTTGCCGATGAGAAAATCCATGCCTGGGCGTCAGCCGAACCGGAATTCGTCAAGCGCGCAGCCTTTGCGATGATTGCCCGCCGCGCCGTGCGGCAAAAAAAGCTGCCCGACGAAACCTTCCTTGCCTATCTCGATCTGATCGGGACGCAGGCGGGCGACCCGCGCAACTACGTCAAAAAGGCGGTCGATTGGGCGCTTCGGCAGATCGGCAAGAGATCGGCCACTCTGCACCCGAAAGCGCTGGCACTGGCGCAGCGGCTTGCGGCATCGGAGGACAAAGCGCGGCGATGGATCGGCCGCGATGCGGTGCGCGAGTTGACCTCCGATGCAGTCATCAGAAAACTCGGCCTGGCTTGAATACCGCTAGCCGGATGGTCAGCCGGACGCCTTGGCCTTGCCCTTGGCCGGCGGATCGATCTGCATATAGGAGAGCGGCAATTCGGTCGTTTCCTTGATCTGCTCCATGGAGAAAGCCGAGGAGACATCGGTGATGTCGATCTTTGTCACCAGCTTCTTGTAGAACGCGTCATAGGCTTCAATATCGGGCACGACGACCTTGAGCAGGTAATCGATATTACCGCTCATCCGGTGGAAGCCAACAACTTCCGGCATCTCCGAAATGACCTTCGTGAATTTCGTCAACCAGTCCTCGTTGTGCTGGTTGGTCGTGACGGAAACGAAGACCGTGACCTTGGCGTTGACCTTGGCTGGATCGAGAACCGCGACCCGGCCCTTGATGACGCCGTCTTCCTCCATCTTCTGGATGCGGCGCCAGCATGGCGTCGTCGACAGGCCGACGCGGCGGCCGATCTCCGCCACCGGCAAGGTGACATCCTCCTGAAGGATGGAAAGGATCATGCGATCGAGGCGGTCCATGGCGGGCTTTCCTGTCTTTTCCATTATTTAGAATGATTTTCTGCAAATTCCCACTCATTCCCTGCCTCTTTTTTCAAAAGCCCCATATGTTGCGCAAACAGGGATTTTTATTCTTAAGCACCGAATTCCTACATTAACGACACAGAAGTGCCCTTGCAGGGCGGAGCGAACAGGAGACGATCCATGTTCAATGCAATTTCGACCATTATTTTTCGCGCCACCGTTGCCGCCGCGTTCAGCCTTGTTGCCAGTCTGGCGCTTGCCGCCGAACCGCTGGTGACACCGGACTGGGTCAGTCAGCGGCTCGGTTCTGACGATATCGTCGTCCTCGATCTCAGAACGGCGATCGCCAAGTCAGGCAAGGACGACTATCTCAAGGCGCATGTTCCAGGCGCGATCTGGAGCAATTATCCCGGCGCATGGCGGACCACGCGCAACGGCGTGCCCGGTGTCATTCCCTCGGTTGAAAAACTCGAAGCCTATCTGTCCGAGCTCGGCGTCGCGGAAGGCAAAACCGTTGTTCTCGTGCCGGCGGGCAAGGGCTCGACCGATTTTGGCGTTGCGACGCGCATTTACTGGACGTTGAAATATCTCGGCCACGGCGACGTCTCGATCCTCAATGGCGGCTGGAAGGCCTGGAGCGAGGCTGGCCTTGCGACCGATACAGGCAACGTGACGCCGGAAGGCGACCTGTTCATTGCCGAAATCCAGGACGATCTGCTCATCGAAACGCCGGCAGTGGACGGCCTTGTCGGCAGCCAGACGGTGCTGCTCGATGGCCGGCCCGACGCGCAGTATCGCGGCAAGGAAAAGCATTCCGCTGCGGCCCGCTTCGGCCGGATCCCCGGCGCCATGTCGCTTGACCAGAACCTGTTCTACGACGCGCAGTCAGAGCGGCTGAAAGACCTGCCGGCACTGAAAGCCTCCGTGCCGGCGACGTTGGCTGCCGATGCGGCGATCGTCAGCTATTGCAATACCGGCCACTGGGCGGCGACAAACTGGTTCGTCCTGCATGAGATTCTCGGCTACAGCAATGTCACGCTTTACGACGAAAGCATGGTCGGCTGGACGGCCGATGGGGCGCGCCGGGTTGACAGCGAGCGGACACGGCTGGACGATCTGATAGCGTGGCTGGACGGCAAATTCAGCTAGGATTTCGTTCAACCGGAGCAAGCCATGTCCCTGACGGCAACGGATCAGGGTGCGGCGGCAATCGCCGCACCCGACGGAAAAGGCCGGGCGGTCATCGACCGTCCGGCCGTTTGGTTTGCCGGCCTGTTGTTGCTGCTTTTGACGCTGTTTATCGGCGCGGAGGTTTCAGTGCGCATGGCGACGCTGTTCGTCATCGGCGCCGGTCTCGGCTTTGCGCTTCTGCACGGCGCGTTCGGTTTCACCGCCGGCTGGCGCAATCTTGTCACCAGGGGCGACGGCCGTGGCTTCCGGGCGCAGCTTCTGGTCATCGCGCTGGCGATGCTTGCCTTCATCCCGCTGATCAACGGCTATGGTCCTGACCATATCATCGGTGCAATCGCCCCGGTCGGCACATCGCTCATCGTCGGATCGTTCCTGTTCGGTCTCGGCATGCAGCTTGGCAATGGCTGCGGATCAGGCACTTTGTTCACGCTTGGCGGCGGCTCGGCGCGAATGGCCGTCACGCTGGCATTCTTCATCATCGGCTCAGTCATCGGATCGATGCATCTGCCCTGGTGGCTGGCCCGGCCGGGCTATGATCCTGTTAATCTGGCCGCTTATCTGAGCGTGCCGGGCGCGCTTGTCCTTCAGGCTGCGTTGCTTGGTGGACTCGCCTTTTGGTCACTGCGCCATGAAATCAGCCGCGGTTTTGCGGCGCCGGCAGCGCGAGCAGGCGGTTATCTGCGCGGGCCATGGCCCTTCCTCTGGGCCGCGATCGCGCTGGCCGTACTTGACGTGGCGACGCTCCTCATCGCCGGACATCCCTGGACGATCACCTATGGCTTTGCGCTGTGGGGCGCCAAAGGCGCGCAGGCGCTTGGCATCGACATGTCGGGCTTTGCCTTCTGGCAATGGGCCAAGGGCCACACCGCGCTCGAAAATTCGGTCTTCGCCGATGTCACCTCCGTGATGAATATCGGCCTGATCCTCGGCGCCATGCTGGCCGCCGGCCTTGCCGGATCCTTCGCCAAACCGCTCAACCTGACGCCACGGTTCTTCGCGGCGGCGGTCATTGGCGGCCTGCTGATGGGCTATGGCGCGCGGCTGGCCTTCGGCTGCAATATCGGTGCATTTCTCGGCGGCATCGCGTCGGGATCGCTGCATGGCTGGATCTGGTTCGTCTTCGCCTTTGCCGGCACGCTGGCCGGCATCCGCCTGCGCCCGGTCTTTGGATTTCGGGACTGAGCGATGACCGGACGGCGTTTGCTTTATGCGCTGATGATTGCCGGGCTGGTCCTGGCCTTCGCCGATCATCTTTTGTCGCCGCCGCTGCACGCCTCGCAAGGCACCGGCGAGGTCGCCTGCGCGCCATGCGGCGCGCCATGCCCGTCAACAAAGTGATCTAGCCAAGCAGCCGGCGCACTTCCGCCCGCAGCACCGGCAGCACGTCGATCTCGAACCAGGGATGGCGCTTCAGCCAGGCATTGTTGCGCCATGAGGGATGCGGCAGCGGCAGCACCCGTGGGTGCTGCGTCGCCGACCAGATATTTTGCCAATCGGCAACGGTCGCGGTCAGACTGGCCTGGCGGAGCGGCCCCAAATGCCAGCTTTGCGCATATTGGCCGATCGTCAACAGCAGTTCGATCTGCGGCATGGCGGCGAAAACCCGGGCGCGCCAGGCGGGGGCGCATTCGCGCCGCGGCGGCAGATCACTGCCCTTGGCGTCAAGGCCGGGAAAACAGAACCCCATCGGCACGATGGCGATCCGCACCGTATCGTAGAATTCCTCCTCGCTGGTGCCGAGCCAGGCGCGCAGGCGATCGCCGGACGGGTCGGTGAACGGCGTGCCGGACTGATGCGCCAGCGTGCCGGCGGCCTGCCCGGCGATACAGATGCGGGCGGTCTCGGAGATCTGGAAAACCGGTTTCGGTTCGTGCGGCAGCGGCGGGCCCTCCGGCGCCTCACGGCAGATCCGGCAGGCGGCGATCTCGGCCTGCAGTCGTTTAAAAGGCGCAGCCGGCTTTGCCATGGCGATCAGGCGGCGGCGCTCGGCCGCGCCTTGATCCTTTCATGCCAGCCCAGGAGATCAGCCAGCGTATCGGGGACCGAGAGTTTGGCGGGCTTGAGAAAATCGACGGCGACAAGTGCGGTGATGTCGGCAATGGAAAATTTATCGCCGGCGATGAATTCGCGACCTGCCAGTTCGCCGTTCAGCCAATCCAGACAATACAGCACCTTGGGCTTGCTGGCCTCCGCCCATTCCGGCACCTGCGGCACTTCCAGTTCCGCCATGGCCGGATGCGCATGCCGGAAGACGGTGATGATTGCCGCCAAAAGGTTGAGCTCCATGCGGCGATTCCACATTTCAATGACAGCCTGCTCCTTCGCGTCGGTGCCGAACATCGGCGGATCGGGATGTAGCGCCTCGAAATAACGGCAGATCGCGACCGATTCTGAAATGGCCGTGCCGTCATCGAGGATCAGCACCGGCACCCGTTGCATCGGGTTGATCTTCTTAAAAGCCTCCGTGTGATGCGCGCGGTTCATGAAATCGACGGTCTCTGTGGGGATCGAGATCCCCTTCTCGGCCAGAAAGATCCGTACCCGCCGCGGATTGGGCGCCCGGCCGCCATCGATCAATTTCATGCAAAAATCCTTTCAGTGCCGAACAATAACGGGCGTAGCCGGCGCGCAACAGTATGGCCAGATAAAGCGTTTCCAGAGACTGATTTCGGCGGCGGCCTGGCCATTGAGCACACGCCAGTCAGCCGGCTCGATGAACTCGCCGGCCCAGATGCCGGCCCCGGCGCGTCGCGCAGCCCGTTCCTCACTGCGATAATCGCCATAGGCGATGGCCCAACCGGCACGGACCATGGCCGCGCCGAGATCGGCCTCACCGGCCCGGCATTTGGCTAATGTTCTATCATAGCGATCAAATCCAAAGCTTTCACATTCAACATTTTTTCCAGAAATCATAAACTTCAACTCTGCCTGGGCCCGTTGCCCGCATGGCGTCGTCCCGCCGGCCTTTTCGCAAGTCTGCCGGAATTCGGGGGCATCGATGCCGTAGAGCCTGACGCGCCGGCCGCCGAGTTCCAAGGAATCGCCGTCGACGGCCCGCGCCTTACCGGAAAATGTCTCTCCGGGTCCGCTGCCCAGATAGACGTTCGCCGCGACCATTGCGGCGAACAGCGCGAGCATCACCGCCCACGAGCGCAGGGTCCGCAAACTCATTGCAACGCCACCGATCTCAGCACTCTCTTAACCATGCTCGCTGGCCCCATCTTAACTTGGAAACGCTATCGGATTTGCTGAAGTGATATGAGATTAAATCGGGACGGCAATGGTACACGCTCCGGATGATATCCGGCCTCGTCCGACAGCCACGACATCGCGGGCCGCACGCCGGCGGCTGATAACGCGCGCGTTGCTCGGTAATTCACGTGCCGCCAACGACCCGCGCACGCAACTTTTCCACTTCGAGCAGGAGATGGTCGACCAGTTCGCCAAGAACCGGTTGTCGTCGTCCATCGTCGTTCCCGTCCTCGTCCTGGTCATGGGCATCGCTGTCGGCGTCGTCACCGATCCGCTGGCTGCCGCCGCCTGGGGCAGCCTGACGCTCCTCAGCCACAGTTTCGTGATCAAGGCGTGCAGGAAATTCCTGCAGGAGGAACCGGGGCGGCTGACATTATCGACATGGCGGCGACGCTTTGTCATCCGCGATACATTTTACGGCCTGTCATGGGGCATCTTTCCGCTGCTGTTTCCCACCGACGTCGGTCCGGAACTGGTCGCCGGCCTCGACATTGTCCGCTTTGCCACGGTTGTCGTTGTCCTGTCGGTGGGGGCGCTTTTGTCCTCGCCGATCCCGGCGGCGGCCGTCGGCGGTACCATGCCGATCGCCATTGCAATGGCGGTGGTCCATATGCTCGATCCAACATTCTTCGGCGTCCTGGTCGCCCTTTGCACGATGGGCGCGGAGATCTTCTTCCTCTATTTGACTCGCCATCTTTACGACCAGCATGCGATGAGCCTTGGGTTCCGGGCGGAAAAAGACGCAATCTTCGCCGAACTGGAACAGGCCAAGGCGGTATCCGACGAAGCGCGCCGGCGGGCCGAGGCATCGAACATGGCCAAGTCGCAGTTCCTCGCGACAATGAGCCACGAATTGCGGACGCCGCTCAATGCCATCCTCGGGTTCTCGGAATTCATGTGCACCGAGATGCTCGGGCCGATCGAAAATAGCACCTACAAGGAATATCTCGACGACATCCATCACAGCGGCGAGCACCTGCTCAAGCTGATCAACGAGATCCTCGATTTGTCGCGTATCGAAGCGGGCAAACGCGAACTAAACGAGCACCTGATCTCGCTGGTGGCGATCGCCGAGGAAGCGCGCAGCCTGCTCGACCTGAAGGCCCGGCAGCGCGATATCGAAATCGCCGAGGTCTATGACGAGACCATGCCGCGCATCGTCGTCGACTCGCAGGCGATACGTCAGGTCGCGCTCAATCTGCTTTCCAATGCGCTCAAATTCACGCCACGGGGCGGCGAGATCATCATCAAGGTCGGCCGCACCCAATCAGGCGGGCAGTATGTTTCGGTCCGCGACAACGGTCCCGGCATCGTCAAGGAAGAAATTCCTGTCGTGCTATCCGCATTCGGACAGGGGTCGGTGTCGATCAAAAACGCCGAACAGGGCACGGGGCTGGGCATTCCCATCGTGCAGGCGCTTATCCATTTGCATGGCGGCAATTTCACGCTGCGCTCGCAGATCGGCGTCGGCACCGAGGCGATCGCGACATTGCCGGCAAAACGGGTCGTGTCGGCCGTCACGGAAGAGGATGCCGGACGGCAGTTGGCCATGCAGTCAGCAAGTCGCCGCGCAGGCCGCTTGCGACGCAGCGCCTGAGCCAGAGTCTATCCCTCCGACTTGCCGGAAACGCCGGCTTCGGCAAATGTCGCCATGCCGGCATGGGTCCTGGCCGCCACCCGCACGAGACCGGCGGCCAGCGCGGCTCCGGTTCCCTCCCCCAGCCGGAGGCCGAGATCGAGAAGCGGTTTCTGACCCACAGCCTTCAGAACCTTGTCATGCGCCGCTTCGGCCGATCTGTGGGCGAACAGGCAATGGGCGATCGCATCGGGCGCCAGGGCATGGACGATCGCCGCGGCCGCCGTCGCCACGAAGCCGTCGATGATGACCGGCACGCGCTCCGTTCGGGCCGCCAGGATGGCGCCGGTCATGGCGGCTATTTCGCGGCCGCCGATGCGCCGCAGCACTTCAAGGGCGTCGCCCTCGCCGCCAAGCCGCTCCACGGCCAGCCTGACAGCATCGGCCTTGCGTCTGATACCATCATCATCGACACCGGTGCCACGGCCGACCCAGTCGTCCGGCGCACCGCCGTAAAGGCCATGGCAGATCGCCGCAGCGACCGTGGTGTTGGCGATCCCCATCTCACCCAGGCACAAAAGGTCGATGCCGCCGGCGACCGCTTCCATGCCATAGGCGATGGTCGCCGTGCAGGCCGCTTCGTCAAA
>CALZIL010000110.1 GCA_945787495.1 uncultured Afifella sp.
GGCAGCATCTACGGCGCCACCTTCTTCATGGCGACCGGCTTTCACGGCTTTCATGTTCTGGTCGGCACGATTTTCCTGGCCGTCTGCCTGATCCGCGCGGTTCGCGGCGACTTTACGCCCGAGCAGCATTTCGGCTTCGAAGCGGCCGCCTGGTACTGGCATTTCGTCGACGTTGTCTGGCTGTTCCTGTTCTTCTGCATCTATGTCTGGGGATCGGCCGGCGCCGCCGTCCATTGACGGTCGTGTGCGGGGCGCTTCGGCGCTCCGCTTTGTCTGAAAAAGACGCAATGAGCAGGGATAGTGCGCATTATCCGCGGCAGAAACCGGTGCCGACCGGCATCAGGGGGCGATGCCCACGCTGCGGTGAAGGCCGCTTGTTTGCCGGTTTCCTGACGCTCAACGAGCGATGCCAGACCTGTTGTCTGGATTTCGATTTTGCTGATTCTGGCGACGGCCCCGCGGTCTTCGTCATCCTGATCATCGGATTCGTCATTGCTGCTGGCGCCCTGCTCTTGGAACTGGCCTACGCACCGCCGATCTGGCTGCATGCGGTTCTGTGGCCGCCGCTGGTGCTGATTTTCTCGCTTGGCCTGTTACGGCCGATGAAAGGCGTCATGATCGCTCTGCAATTCGTCAATCAGGCACGGCCCGGCGAAATCAGAGGCGAAATCAGGACCGACACCGAGCCGAAGGCCTGATGTCTCCGGCGCTTCGCGGGTTGGTTTTGCCCGCCGTTTTCACGCTGGTCGTTGTCGCCATTCTTGTTTCGCTGGGCAACTGGCAGATGCGCCGGCTCGTCTGGAAAGAAGCCCTGATCGCCAGCGCTGAGACCCGGCCTGCCGAACCGGTTGCCGATTTGCCCGCCGCCGATGAATGGTCCGGCCTCGATATTGCGGCGCTGGAGTTCCGGCGCTTTCGCCTGGCCGGTCGCTTCGATCATGGCCGCGAAGCCTGGGTCTTCACCAGCCTTTCCGAGCAGCAAGGAGCCGAAGGCGGTCCGGGATACTGGATTGTCACGCCGCTGGTCCTGGAAGGTGGTGGCACCGTCTGGGTCAATCGCGGCTTTGCCCCGCAGGGCCGCCACCAAGCCGCGGCGCGCGGCGAGACGCTGTCCGGTGAGCCGCGGACAATTATCGGGCTGTTGCGGCCCGATGACACGCGCTCGCTCTTCACGCCGGACGATTCGCCGCAAACCAACGTATTTTACCGGCGCAATATTGCCGTCCTGTCGGCGGCCAAGGGCGCCGCGCCGCCGCTTGCCCCCTTCACCATCGACCTTGCAGCCTCATTCACGCCGCCCGGCGGTCTGCCGCAGGCCGGCGAGACCCGCATCCGTTTTACCAGCAATCACCTGTCATATGCGCTGACCTGGTACGGCTTGGCACTGGCGGCGGCCGGTGTCTTTATCGCTTTTGTTCTCAAGCGCCTGCGCAGCGACGGCTTGACGGGCCCCGGCGTGGCTTCCTAAGTGCGTGCAAATGAGCAGCAAGCCCAAACTTGAAATCCGGCTTTGTGCGCCACGCGGCTTTTGCGCCGGCGTCGACCGGGCCATTCAGATCGTCGAGGAGGCGCTGGTCCGCTTCGGCGCGCCGGTCTATGTCCGCCACGAGATCGTCCACAACCGTTATGTCGTCGAGGGACTGAAGGCCAAGGGCGCCGTTTTCGTCGACGAGCTTGAGGAGATCCCCGACACCGCACAACCGGTGATTTTTTCCGCCCATGGCGTGCCCAAAAGCGTTCCGGAAGCGGCCAGCGCCCGCAACCTGAACTTTCTGGATGCGACCTGCCCGCTGGTTTCCAAGGTCCACAAGGAAGCCGTTCTGCATCACCGGCGTGGCCGTCATATCGTGCTTGTCGGTCATGCCGGCCATCCGGAGGTGGAAGGCACGATGGGCCAGCTGCCCGATGGCGCCGCGACTCTGATCGAGACCGTCGCCGACGCCAAAGCCTTTCAGCCCGGCGATCCCGAGCGCCTCGCCTGGATCACCCAGACAACGCTCTCCGTCGATGACACCGCCGACATCATCGCCGTCCTGACGCGGCGCTTCCCGGCCATCCTCGGCCCGCACAAGGACGACATCTGCTACGCCACCACCAACCGGCAGGAAGCGGTCAAGGCGGTCGCGCCGGAAGTTGACCGGATGATCGTCGTCGGTGCGCCCAATTCGTCGAACTCCCAGCGCCTGCGCGAAGTCGCCGAGCGCGCCGGCTGCGCCGGGGCCGTGCTGATCCAGCGCGCTTCCGATATTGCCTGGGACGACTTTGCCGGTATAGGCCGGCTTGGCATCACTGCCGGCGCATCGGCGCCCGAAGCGCTGGTTGAAGAGGTGATCGACGCCTTTGCCGCCAGATATGATGTCGAAGTGGAACTTGTGCGCACGGCGCAAGAGGACGTCACCTTCATGCTGCCCCGGTCGCTCCGCGACGCCGTGGCCTGAACCGCCGCCATGGCCGTTTACACCGACGTCACCGACAGCGAGCTGGAAGAGTTTCTCAAGGCTTACGATCTTGGCCGCCTGCTGGCCCTCAAGGGCATCGCCGAAGGTGTCGAAAACTCCAACTTTCTGCTTCACACCGAGGCCGGCTATTTCATCCTGACGCTTTACGAAAAACGCGTCGCTGAGGCCGACCTGCCGTTCTTCATCGGGCTGATGGACCATCTGGCCGAGCGCGGCATTGCCTGCCCGCTGCCCGTCAAGGGCCGTGACGGCACGGCGCTGCACCGTCTTGCCGGCCGTCCGGCGGCGATCATCTCCTTTCTGGAGGGCATCTGGGTGCGCCGCCCGAAAGCCGGCCATTGCCAGGCTCTGGGCGCGGCGATGGCGCAGATGCATCTGGCCGGCCGCGATTTTCCGATACACCGCGCCAATGCCCTGTCGCTGGCAAGCTGGCGGCCGCTTTTTGACACCTCGCGCGGCCGCGCCGACACCGTCGAAGCCGGGCTTGCAGACTATATTTCCGCCGAGCTCGATGACCTGGAAGCCGGTTGGCCCGACAATCTCGCCGGCGGCGTTATCCACGCCGATCTGTTTCCGGATAATGTGTTCTTCCTGAATGATGAACTCTCCGGCCTGATCGACTTTTATTTCGCCTGTAATGACATGTTCGCTTATGACATCGCCGTCTGCCTCAACGCCTGGTGCTTCGAGGCTGACAACAGTTTCAACGTCACCAAGGCGCGGGCGCTGATGGTCGGTTATGAAAGCATACGCAAACTGGCGCGGGACGAGCGTGACGCGCTGCCGGTTCTGGCCCGCGGCGCGGCTTTGCGCTTCCTGCTGACCCGGCTTTACGACTGGCTGACGGTGCCGCAAGGCGCGCTGGTCACACCCAAGGACCCGCTGGAATATGTGCGCAAGCTGCGCTTTCACCAGAAGGTGACCAATGCCCGCGAATACGGGATCGACCTGTGACGGCCGGCAAGACGGGTAAGACCGACCGCGTCGTCATCCACACCGACGGCGCCTGTTCCGGCAATCCGGGACCGGGCGGCTGGGGTGTTCTTCTGGAGTACGGCGACCGGGAAAAGGAACTGTGCGGCGGCGAGGCCATAACGACGAACAATCGCATGGAATTGAGAGCCGCGATCGAGGCCTTATCGGCGCTGAAGCGATCCTGCCCCGCCGATCTTTATACCGACTCGCAATATGTCCGGCAGGGCATCACCCAGTGGATCCACAAATGGAAGCGCAATGGCTGGCGCACGGCCGCAAGAAAGCCGGTCAAGAACGATGATCTTTGGAAGGCGTTGGACGAAGAACTGCAACGCCACGATGTCAAATGGCACTGGATCAAGGGTCATGCCGGCCATGACGGAAATGAGCGCGCCGACGAGTTGGCACGGCAAGGCATGGCGCCGTACCAGCGCTGACCGGACCGTCTTGTACGGGCAGGGTCTATTTGATCGGCACAGCTTTTTCGATCGCGTTACCGTCGGCGACGGCAACGAAGGTGAATGTCCGTCCGCTGACGGTTTCACCCTCCGGCATCCCGTCAAGCGGCAGCCGGTAACGGGCAATGGCGCCATCATGCGAGACAAGCTGCGGCTGGCCGAGAAACCAGTCCTGCGGGCCTTCAGCGAAAAGGTCGATGAAATCGGCGTCCGGAATCCGCACGGCGATTTCCAGATTGCCATCCTTGAGCGTCGCGCTTTCCACGTCGAAACGGCCGGCTTGCGGTGAACCCGGCAGCTTGCGCTGGGCCTGTTCGATGGCAACCCGCGCCCGCGGATCGTCGCCCGAATGCGGCGCTAGCGTAACCGACATCGTCGCCTTGGCCGGAATGCAGATGACATCGCAGACGCCGAACCGCGCATTGACGGCCAGCGTCACCGGCAGGTCCGGGTCGATCGGCTCGACCGTCAGCGGCAGCGTCACATGACCCCAATAGACAAGCGACAGGGCGGATCCGTCATGATAGCGCTCGGGAAAGGGGTACGACACGGTGACATTGGCGAGATTGCTGGAGCTGGAAAAATCGAGCTGCGGGGGAATGCCCGCATCGCCCGGCACCCGCCAATAGGTATGCCAGCCTTCCTCCATGGCGATTTCCAGCCCGCCTTGCAGCGCCGTTTCCTCGCCGGCCACCAGAAGCAGGCGCGACCGGGCCGCAGATTCGCCGGGCAGAGGAATAGCCAGACCGGACATTATGCCGGCGACAAGAATGGTAATAGCCGTTGATCTCATGATGCCATCATAGCGCGAAGTTCTGAACGCCGCCTTGGCCGGCCGGTCAATCGCTGTCATTTTTGTGTGATACGGGATCACGGCCGCCAAATCATTTTGGCACTGCGTCTCGCCTGTTCAAGCCGGCGCCGGGTTGTTACCATGCGGCCATGCAGACCAACCCGGACAGCCCCTATCTTGACGGCCATCTTCTCATCGCCATGCCTGGCATGCAGGACGACCGCTTCGCCCGGGCGGTTGTCTATGTATGCGCCCATTCCGAAGAAGGCGCCATGGGCATCATTGTCAACAAGACCGCCCCTGACATTGCCTTTGCCGACCTCCTGATCCAGCTCGAAATATTCAAGGATCAGGATGATCCCGAAGCTGCCGATATTGAGGAGATCAAGATCCATCGCGGCGGCCCGGTGGAAACCGGGCGTGGCTTCGTTCTGCATTCGGCGGATTATTTTCTGGATAACGCCACCCTGCCGATCACCGACGACGTGTGCCTGACCGCAACGCTGGATATTCTGCGCGCCATTGCCGGCGGCAGCGGTCCCCATGAGGCGATCCTGGCGCTCGGCTACGCCGGATGGGCCCCGACCCAGCTGGAAGCCGAAATCCAGGCAAATGGCTGGCTGCATGGACCAGCCGATGCGGCGATCCTGTTCGACGATGATGTCGACAGCAAATATGATCGCGCGCTGGCGAAGATCGGCGTCGATCCTGCCATGCTGTCCGTTGATGCCGGGCATGCCTGACCAGTTTCCGGGCGCCGTGAAAACGATCAGGACCGCCCGATAAATTTTACCGCCTCAGCTTTTCAGGCGGCGGATCATGCCGAGAATTGTCGGCTCGTCCACTTTTTCGGTTTTCGCATCGCTGCGGATCGCCTGGAGAATTGCGCTCGCCGTTGCCGGCCGGCCAAATACATAACCCTGCGCGAAATCGCAGCCGATCTGCTCAAGCTCCAATGCGTCGTTTTCGCTTTCAGCGCCCTCCGCGATTACCGCCATGCCGAGATCATGGGCCAGCGCCACGATGGATCGCAGGATCACCGGCCTTGCGCTTGAGCCGTTGGGATTAACAAAGGACCGGTCGATCTTGATCGTGTCGAACGGAAATCGCTGCAAGTAGGACAGCGAGGAATAGCCCGTGCCGAAGTCGTCAAGCGACAAGCCGGCGCCCAGATCCTTGATGCGTGACAGCATCTGCGCGGAAAACTCCGGATTTTGCATGACCAGCGATTCGGTGATCTCCAGTTTCAATGTTTCCGGCGCGACGCCGCTGCGCGCCAGAACCGTCTTGACGTCATTGATCAGATCATGACGCATCAATTGGCGGCTTGAGACATTGACGGAAACAAACGGCAGCTCGCCACCCGCCGTCTCGTTCTGCCATGCGGCAAGGTCACGGGCCGCCCGTTCCAGCACATAGTTGCCCAACTGCGCGATCAGCCCGCAATTTTCTGCGATCGGGATGATTTCCGCCGGCGAAATCGGCCCGCGCTTGGCGTGGTCCCAACGCAGCAGTGCCTCGTAGCCGGCAACCGCATTGTCTGACAGGCGGACAATGGGTTGATAGGCGACGTCTATGAGTCCCTTGTCCAGGGCTTCGCGCAGCGCCGTTTCCAGATCCAGCCTGTCGCTGTGCCGGCCGAGTGCGGCCTGGTACAATACAACGCAGTTGCCGCCCGTTCGCTTGGCTTCAAAGGCGCCGGCTTCGGCAAATCGCAATTGGTCTTCGGCATTGTCGGCCGATCCCGGCATCGCCACGCCGATCGAGGCGCGAAGATGGATCGTGCTGTCGCCTATCGTGATTGCTGCTCTGATCGCTTTCAGGATCTCGGCGGCAAACGACTCTACTGCCGGGCCGTCCGATTCCGATTGCAGGATAATACCGAAGGAATCGCCGTGAATGCGGGCCAGGGTGTCCTGCGGCCGCAACAGCCGCGACAGCCGCCGCGAAACCGCCAGAAGGACCGAATCGCCGACGGAAACGCCGAACGCCTCATTGACGTCCTTGAACTGGTCAAGATCGGCCGCGATCAAAACCGGCGCCGGCCCGCCAGCGCTTTCCGCCCGCACCAGTAGCTGGTCAAGCCGGTCCAGCAGCAGCTTGCGGTTGGGCGCACCGGTCAGATTGTCGTGGATTGCATCATGCAACAGGCGCTCGGTCGCTGTCTTGACATCGGTAATGTCACTGATGGTGCCGGTGCAGCGCATGACCTCGCCGTCGGTCCCCACGATCGGCCGGGCCTGGAGCGAGAACCAGTGATAATGGCCGTCATGGGCGCGCATCCGGAACGCCTGGTCTACACGTCCGCGCCCCTGATCGACGACCGTATCAAGAACGATGCGGTAGCGATCGCGATCAGCCGGATGCAGAAGTTCGAGCCAGTCCCGTGCCGGGCCTTCGAGCACCTTGTTTTTCAGTCCCAGTATGGCTTCGATGTCATGGCCGACCTCGATTCTGTCGCGTGCCACGTCCCAGTCCCAGATGGCGTGACCGGCGCCGACCAGGGCAAGTGCCTTTTGTTCGGCGTCGGATATCAGGCCCTGCGCCAGAGCGCCGCCGGCGAAGGCATGCTGCATGATGGTGAAGGCTGCCAGCATGACAATGAGAACGAGGCCGCCGGCCAGCGCCGGCTGCATCGTAGCATTGTCGATCTGACCGGATATGGCCAGCCAGGCCGCGCCGACCCAGAAGACAAGGACCAGCCAGGTCGGGATCAGCATGATGGCGCGGTCATAATTGTGCAGCGACAGGTAAAAGACAATGAACAGGCCGACAATGGCAGTGCCGGCCAGCGACAGGCGTGCTGCGCCGGCGGCGACCGTCGGATCGATGATGACGACGCCAAGCAGCACGATGAGGCCGACGAACCAGATCAGCGCGACATGAGAGTAGCGGATGTGCCAGCGATGCAGGTGCAGATAGGTGTAAAGGAAAACAAGCAGGGACGCCGCCAGCATGATTTCCGTCGCCGCCCGCCACGACGGTCCGGCGGATGGCGCGAGGCTGAAAACCCGGCCCCAGAAGCCGAAATCGATCGAGATATAGGCCAGCACCGCCCAGGCCAGCGCCGCTGTCGCCGGAAACATCGCCGAACCGCGCACAACGAACAGCACCGTTAAAAACAGCGCCAGCAGGGCGGCTATGCCCAGAACGATGCCGCGATAGAGCGTATAGCTGTTGACCGTTTCCTCAAATGCCTCGGGCTCCCACAGATGCAGTTGCGGCAAATTCGGCGAACGCAATTCGGCGATGAAGGTGACGATCGCACCCGGATTGAGCGTTATGCGGAATATGTCTGAATCGGTGCTTCTGAGCCGGTCGGGCGCAAAGCCCTCGCTCGGCGTCACCGCAACGAGGCGCGCCGTGCCCAGATCCGGCCAGAACAGCCCGGAACCGACAAGCCGGTAATGCGGCGCAACGAGCAGCCGGTCGATCTGCTCGTCGGACGTATTGGCCAGCGCGAATACGGCCCAATCTGATGTGCTCGCCGGATTTTCCGATCGCACTTCGATACGGCGGACGATCCCGTCGGCGGCTGGAGCCGTGGAAACCTGAATCCGGTCGCCCTGATCGGCATGGCGCTCCACGACCATGGTCAGATCGATCGTTGCCGCGTTGAGCGGCACGGAAATGGCTTCAAGCGCCGCTGCAGATGTGATGCCCATGCCCGCGAAGAGCAGGAAAATCAGGAACTTGTTGAGGTGGCGTGCGCGCAAGGCTGGCCCCGATGAAATGTTTGAAAAGGCTCTAGCGGGCCAACGGGTTCTATACAACGTCGCAATTGCCGACACAAAGCGGCGATATGATGGGCGCATGTGTTTGGTGTGCTCGGGCGGTGATCAAGGTCGGGGATCGGTCGCCACGAACGCGAAGACGTAATGGTCCTGCCAGCGGCCGTTGATGCACACGAGTCCGCGGGCAAGTCCTTCCCTCTGGAAGCCGAGCTTTTCCAGAAGCCGCATCGAAGCCGCATTGCTCGGCAGGCATGCCGCTTCGAGCCGGTGCAGGCCGAGCGTGTCGAAGCCGAAGGGTATGACCGCTTTCAGCGCTGCCGACATATAGCCACGAGAGGCATAGGCCTCGCCCATCCAGTAGCCGATCGTCGCCGACTGGGTCATGCCCCGGGTGACGTTTGACAATGTCAATCCGCCGACAAGGGCACCGTCAGCGAGCCGGAAGATAAAGAACGGATAGGCATGGTCGTCGCGGATTTCGGCATGATAGCGCCGGATCCGTCGGCGGAACGCACCGCGCGTCAGATCGTCGGGCGGCCATGTCGGTTCCCAAGGCGTCAGGAAGCTGCGGCTTTCGGCGCGGACCGTGGCCCAGTCGCTGTAGTCGGCAAGGCTCGGTGTGCGTAGCGTAATCCCTTCGCCGGTAATGACCGGGCCGGGCTCCTGATTGACGGGAACGCGAAGGAACACCATTGCCGCTAGCCCTGACTGCCAAGATTGCCGGCAAGCTGCGAGGTGATGTCGCCAATGTCAGGCAGCGGCGCGATCGGCCCGATTGCCGCAAGGGCGCTTGGACCGCCGAATATCCGGCCTGCCAGCCCGGTAATGTCGGCGGCAGTCACCGCCTCGACTTTTTCGACGATCTCGGCAACTGAAAGAGGCCGGCCGTAAATCAGCATATGCCGTGCCATCTGCCCGGCGCGCGCCACCGGGCTCTCCAGTGCCATCAGCAGCGTTGCCCGCAATTGCGCCTTGGCCCGTTCCAGTTCGCCGGCCTCGATCTTGTCGGCCAGCTTGGCAAGTTCGGTCACGATGACCGGCATTAGTTCGGCAAGATCGTCTTCGCCGGTCGCTGCATGAATACCGATCAGTCCGGTCTCCTCAAATGGCCAGTGGAACGCCGATATCGAATAACACAGGCCGCGGGCCTCGCGCACTTCCTGGAACAGCCGTGACGCCATGCCATCGCCCAGGACCGTCGCCAGGATACGGCCGGCATAATGGTCCGGATCACGCAGCGCCGGGGCATCGAAACCGATCAGGATCTGGGCTTCCTGCAAGGCTTTTTCTTCCAGTATTTCGCCACCGGCAAACCGCGCTCTATCGGCACTTGGCGGCGGTTTTTGGGCAATGTCGGCAAAAGCGTTGTCCGCCAGCTTGACGATCTCGTCGTGATCGACATGGCCGGCTGCGGCCAGCACCATCTGCGGCGCGCAATAATGGTTGCGCAGAAAATCGTGCAAGGTCTCGCGGTCGAACGAACGGATCGACTCGATCGTGCCCAGAATCGACCGGCCGATCGGCTGATCGCCATAGGCCGCCGACTGGAAATTGTCGAAGACCCGGTCTTCCGGCGTATCGAGCGCGGCGCCGATTTCCTGGACGATCACATGCCGCTCGCGTTCCAGTTCCTCCGGATCGAACACCGAATGGGTCAGGATATCGCCCAGAACATCGATGCCGAGCGCCGTATCGTCCTTTAACAGGCGGACGTAATAGGCGGTGTTGTCGACGCTGGTGGCGGCATTGACCTCACCGCCGACCGCCTCGATCGCCTCGGCGATGTCGCGGGCGCTGCGGTTTTTGGTGCCCTTGAAGGCCATATGCTCAAGCAGGTGCGAAATGCCGTGCTCGCTGGCTTTTTCGTTGCGCGATCCGGTTCCGATCCACACGCCCAGTGCGACACTTTCCAGATGCGGCATCGCCTGCGTGGCGATGGTCAGGCCACTGTCCAGCCTGGTCAGCCGGACTTCGGTGCCATCGACGAGGGCGCCGGCCTGTATCGGCGTGATCGGCAGTGGTTCTGGTTGCATTGGTCTGGTCCGCATCAGGCCGGATGAACCGCGCGCGAGCGGTCCTCTATCGCCTGCTCGATGGCGGCAAGATCGGCGGGCAGGACGCTGTAGACCTCTTCGCGATCCATCAGGTCACCGGTCCATTCCGGCAGGTCCGGATGGATGCCGGCAGCCGCTTTTACCGCGTCGGGAAATTTCGCCGGATGGGCCGTCGCCAGCGTCACCATCGGCGTGCCGACTGCCGCCTGCCGTTCGGCGATTGTGACACCGACCGCCGTGTGCGGATCGATAAGGATGCCGGTCTCGCCGAGCAGCCGTTTTATTGTCGCGGCCGTTTCGGCCTCAGTGCACGAGCCGGAGGTGAAAAGCGACTTGATCCGTTGCTGGCTGTCCGCATCGATCGTGAAGGCGCCCGATTGCGCCAGGCCGGCCATGGCGCGGCGGACCGTGGCGGCGTCGCGGCCGGTCGCTTCAAACAGCAGCCGCTCGAAATTGGACGAGATCTGGATATCCATGGACGGCGAAGACGTCGCGGTGACGCCACGAACCTCATAGCGGCCCGACGTCAGCGTCCGGTGCAGGATGTCATTGGGATTGGTGGCGATCACCAGCCTCTCGATCGGCAGCCCCATCCGCGCCGCAGCATAGCCGGCGAAGATATTGCCGAAATTGCCGGTCGGGATGGTGAAGGACACTGGCCGGTGCGGTGCGCCGAGCGCCACGGCGGCAGCGAAATAATAGACGGTCTGGGCGACGATCCGGCCCCAATTGATCGAATTGACGGCCGACAGCGCCACCCGGCGGCGGAACGCTTCGTCGCCGAACATCGATTTGACCAGCGCCTGCGCGTCGTCGAACGTGCCTTCGATGGCGATCGCCTGGATATTGGCCTTGCTCACCGTCGTCATCTGCCGGCGCTGGACCGACGACACGCGGCCGTCGGGGAAGAGGATGGCGATATCGACCCGCTCACGGCCGCCGAAGGCCGCGATCGCCGCGCCGCCGGTATCGCCCGATGTCGCGCCGATGATCGTCGCCCGCTCGCCCTTTTCGGCAAGGACGTGATCCATCAGCCGCGCCAGGAACTGCATGGCGACATCCTTGAAGGCAAGCGTCGGGCCGTGAAACAGTTCCAGCAGGAAGTGGTTTGCATCGATCTGGACGAGCGGTGTCACCGCCTTGTGCCTGAATGTCGAATAGGCGTCATCGGCAAGGCTGTTGAGCACCGGGCCGTCAATCTCGCCACCGGTGAACCGGCCGATGATCGTGGCCGCCACGTCCGCATAGGGTTTGCCGGCGAGGGCGGCGATCTCGTCGGCTGAAAGAACCGGCCATTGATCGGGGACGTAAAGCCCGCCATCGGGCGCCAGTCCGGTGACAATGACATCTTGGAACCCGAGGGCCGGGGCTTCGCCGCGTGTTGATACGTAACGCAAATTGACTGGCTCCTGGCCATCGACGCCGGCACACTATATGTCGGCCTGAAAGGCGGCAAGCGCCCCATACCACAGATGTTGCCGCGGCAACGGCGATCCGCCACATTAACCCCCGCCCGGGCACTCTGCCGGGCAAACAATCCATCAGGACCCCGATATGCTGGTTATCTTCGACTGCGACGGCGTGCTCGTCGATTCTGAAATCATCGCCGCGCGGGTCGATGCGCAGCTTCTGACCGAAGCCGGTTATCCGATTACCGCCGAGGAGGTTGCCATCCGTTTCGCCGGATCGAGCGGTGAGCAGATATACAGCGCCGCCGAGGCTGAAATGGGCCGCGCCATCCCCGACGAGATCCGCACCCGCTCCGAAACAGAAATCGACCGGCGGCTGGCCGGCGAGGTCGAAGCCGTCGCCGGCGCCTATGAGATGCTCGACGTGCTCGATGCGGCGCGCTGCATCTGTTCCAATTCCGGCATGGAGCGGCTGGCGATCACACTTGACCGCACCGGCCTCTATGACCGGTTCCGGCCTTATATTTTCTCCGCCGGCGAGGTTCGCGATGGCCGCGAAAAACCGGCGCCGGACGTTTTCCTGCATGCGGCAGAAGAGCTGGAATTCGCTATCGACCAGACGCTGGTGGTCGAGGACTCCGTCCATGGCGTGGCTGGCGCCGTCGCCGCCGGCATGGGGGTTATCGGTTTTATCGGTGCCTCGCACAGCTGGCCGGGCCATGGCGAAGCGCTGATGGAGGCCGGCGCCCTGACCGTCATCCGCCGGCTTGCCGATGTGCCGGCAACGGTGGAAGCGCTCGCAGGCTGGGATCGGCTCGCATTGAACCTTTGATCGCCTCATCCCGTCAAAGGGTGATCCGCACCACCGGTTTTGCTATGGTGTTGTTTCGGCATATCGGCGGCGCGGTTGTTTTGATGTCTGCAAGTGGGGGATGACATGATCCGGCTTTTCGTAACAGTACTTATGGCGGTCGCATTCGCGGCCGGCGGCCAGGCATTTGCCGCCGAGCGCGCCATTATCGTGCTCGATGCGTCCGGTTCCATGTGGGGCCAGATCAGCGGCAAGACCAAGATCGAGATCGCCCGCGAGACGCTTGGCGGCGTCCTGCAATCCGTGCCGGGCGATCTTGAACTCGGCCTGATCGCCTATGGCCACCGCGCCAAGGGCAGATGCGACGATATCGAGCTGATCGTCCCGGCTGCTCCGGCAACCGCCGCGCAGATCGCCGAAGCGGCAAACCGCCTCAACCCGAAGGGCAAGACGCCGCTGGCCGCTTCCGT
>CALZIL010000111.1 GCA_945787495.1 uncultured Afifella sp.
TTCGTCGGGAATGGACTCAAGCTTCAGTTCGACCTTGCCCGCGTCATTGGTCTGCGTCGACACCTTGACGACGCCGCCCTTCTTCAGCTTGCCGAACAGCACCTCGTCGGCCAGCGGCGTCTTGATCACCCGCTGGATCAGCCGCGCCAGCGGCCGCGCGCCCATGCGATCGTCATAGCCTTCCTCGGCAAGCCATTTGGTCGCGGCCTCGTCGAGCTCAAAGGTTACGCCACGGTCGGCAAGCTGCGCCTCAAGCTGCAGGACGAATTTTTCGACGACCCGGTAGACAACCTCCAGCGGCAGGGCGTTGAAGCCGATAATGGCGTCGAGCCGGTTACGGAATTCCGGCGTGAACAGCCGGTTGATCGCTTCCTCGTCGTCGCCTTCGCGCTTTGAACTGCCGAAGCCGATCGCCAGCTTGGCCATTTCGGCGGCGCCGGCATTCGTCGTCATGATCAAGATGACATTGCGGAAATCGATCTTCTTGCCGTTGTGGTCGGTCAGCGAGCCGTGATCCATGACCTGCAGGAGAATGTTGAACAGGTCCGGATGGGCCTTTTCCACCTCGTCCAGAAGCAGCACGCAATGGGGATGCTGATCGACGCCGTCGGTCAACAGGCCGCCCTGGTCGAAGCCGACATAGCCCGGCGGCGCGCCGATCAGCCGCGAAACCGTGTGCCGCTCCATATATTCCGACATGTCGAAGCGCAGCAGTTCGACGCCAAGGAGGTCGGCAAGCTGGCGCGCCACCTCGGTCTTGCCGACACCGGTGGGGCCTGAAAACAGGTAATTGCCGATCGGCTTTTCCGGCTCGCGAAGACCGGCCCGGGCAAGCTTGATCGCCGCGGTCAGCGCATCGATCGCCGCATCCTGACCGAACACGACACGCTTGAGGTTGGTCTGGAGGTGTTCCAGTACCTCGGCATCGTCCTTCGACACCGATTTGGGCGGGATGCGCGCCATCGTGGCGATCGTCGCCTCGATGTCCTTGACCCCGATCGTCTTCTTGCGGCGGCTTTCGGGAAGCAGTTTTTGCGAGGCGCCCGATTCATCGATCACGTCGATCGCCTTGTCCGGCAATTTGCGGTCACTGATGTAACGCGCCGCCAGTTCGACGGCCGATTTGATCGCCTCGTTGGTGTAGCGGACCTCGTGATGGTCCTCAAAATACGGCTTTAAACCTTTCAGGATATCGACCGCGTCGGGGATCGAGGGTTCATTGATGTCGATCTTCTGGAAGCGGCGCACCAGCGCCCGGTCCTTTTCGAAGAACTGGCGATATTCCTTGTAGGTCGTCGAGCCGATGCAGCGCAAAGTGCCCGACGCCAAAGCCGGCTTTAGAAGGTTGGAGGCGTCCATTGCCCCGCCCGACGTCGCGCCGGCGCCGATCACCGTATGGATCTCGTCGATGAACATGATGGCGCTGTCATGGTCCTCGATTTCCTTGATGACCTGCTTCAGACGCTCCTCAAAATCGCCGCGATAGCGCGTTCCGGCCAAGAGCGCGCCCATGTCGAGCGCGAAGATGGTCGCATCGTGGAGAACGTCCGGCACGTCGCGCTCGACGATCCGCTTGGCCAGCCCTTCCGCGATCGCCGTTTTGCCGACACCGGAATCACCAACGTAAAGCGGGTTGTTTTTCGAGCGCCGGCACAGAACCTGGATCGTCCGGCGCAATTCCGCCTCGCGGCCGATCAGCGGGTCGATCTTTCCCGCCCTGGCCTTCTCGTTCAGATTGACGCACCAGGCGGAAAGCGCGCTTTCCTTGCCCGACGGCTCTTCGCCCTCGCTTTCGCCGTGGTCGTCGCGGACGCCGCGGACCGGCCGTGGCTCGTCCGCGCCCGTCCTTTTGGCGATACCGTGGGAGATGTAATTGACCGCATCGTAGCGCGTCATGTCCTGCTCCTGCAGGAAATAGGCCGCGTGGCTTTCGCGTTCGGCAAAGATCGCCACCAGAACGTTCGCCCCCGTCACCTCCTCGCGGCCGGAGGATTGTACATGAATGACGGCGCGCTGAATGACACGCTGAAAGCCGGCTGTTGGCTTGGCTTCCTCACCGTCACCACTGACCAGATTGGTGAGTTCGGTGTCGACATATTCGCTCAGGTCGGCGCGCAGCCGGTCCATATCGACATTGCAGGCGCGCATGACAGCGGCTGCGTCATTGTCGCTAATCAGCGCCAGCAGCAGGTGTTCAAGTGTCGCAAACTCCTGCGAGCGCTCATTGGCAAGGCCAAGGGCGGTGTGCAGGGCGAGTTCCAGAGAGCGTGAAAAAGACGGCACTGTTGAACCTTTCAGTCTATTTCTTTTCCATGACGCATTGCAGAGGATGCTGGTTCTTGCGGGAAAAATCCATCACCTGAGTCACTTTCGTTTCCGCCACCTCATAAGTGTAGACCCCGCATTCGCCGACACCATGATTGTGAACATGCATCATGATCTGCATCGCGCTTTCCTGCGATTGCTGGAAAAAGCGCATCAGCACGTGGACAACGAATTCCATCGGCGTGTAGTCGTCATTGAGCAAAAGCACGCGGTAAAGATCCGGCCGCTTGGTTTTGCGCTTCTTGCGCGTAACGACCGCAGTGCGTCCATCCTCGCCGCCATTGCCGTAATTGTCCTTGTCATTTGCCATGTCCGGAACAGATCCGTGAATCAAATCGTCGCCTTGCTCCCGACCAATGTAGGGAGTCTCGGCCGGCTTGTCAGTGGCACATAGCACCAATTGCCTATTCACAGCCTTAAAGCGGCAGCGAAAAGGCGGACAAACAAAAACGCCCGGCCAATGGCCGGGCGTTCCGTAACCGAAAAAGCGATGAAGGCTTACTTCGTGACTTTCGGCATGAAGGCCTCAAACGGCTTCGCCAAATCCTTGGCGAGGTCGACATAAAGCTCGCCCAGCTTGGTTGCCTCGGCAACCGCGCCCTCATAGGCGGTCTTGACGAACTTGCTCTGCGCCTCGATCGCCTTGTCCAGCGACTTCACGCCGGCCAGGGCTTCAACATGGGCTGCACCGGCCTCAAACGACTTTTTGGAGTAATCGGCCGTTTCCACGGCGATCGCCTGCAGCCCCTTGGAACAGGTGCCGAAGCTTTCCATCGTCTTGTTCAGGCCTTCCTGGCTGGCCTTTTGATACTCTTCAAATCCGCTAATCATCGTCGTCATCCTCTTAAGCCGCAGTGAATCATGGCCACCGGCATCCGGTGATAACACCAATATATATGCACTGCAGCAAAATGCAAGAATTATTTTGCACTGCACCATTTTCCCGGATTGTGACGAATCTGGATCGGATTTTCCCGCCGCGTTTTACCAAAAAGTAACGGCGTCCACCCTAGCCTGATTACGCGTGGTGAGGTCGATGCGTACCCGCCAGGGAATTGTTGTCAGGCGTGCTCCGGCGGGGTCAAAGTGCTCATCCATTGTAAGTCGCTTAAATTCTCACGGCATTTGGTCCGTTTCGCCTGTTTTGCGGCGCTGGCCGCGGCGGTCGTTTTCACCGCGCCGCAGCCGGCATTCGCCAATGCCAAATATGCCGGCATCGTCGTTGACGCCAAATCCGGCAAGACGCTCTACGCAAGCAGCGCCGACGCGGCCCGCTATCCGGCCTCGCTGACCAAGATGATGACGCTCTATGTCCTGTTTGAGGAGATGGAGCGCGGCCGGTTCAACAAGAAATCACAGCTGAAAGTCTCCAAGAAGGCCGCCGCCCAGCCGCCGACCAAGATCGGCCTTCGCTCCGGCCAGACGATCCGGGTCGACTCGGCCATTCGCGCCCTGGCCGTCAAATCTGCCAACGATGTCGCCGTCGTTGTCGCCGAAAACGTCTCCGGATCGGTTTCCGCCTTCGCCAGCCGGATGACGCATACGGCCCGCTCGATCGGCATGAAGAAGACAACGTTCCGCAATCCGTCCGGGCTGCCCGACGCCAGGCAAAAGACCACGGCCCGCGACATGGCCCTTCTCGGCCGGGCCCTGCAGGACCGGTTTCCGCAATATTACGGCTATTTCAGCACCAGCCGTTTCTCCTGGGGCAAGAAGAAATACCGCAACACAAACCGGCTCCTTGGCGCGGTTCGCGGCGTCGATGGCATCAAGACCGGATATACCCGCGCATCGGGGTTCAACCTGGTCACCTCCGTCGACCGGGACGGACGCAAGATCGTCGCCGTTGTCATGGGCGGACGGACCGGCAAAAGCCGCAACGCCCAGATGAAGAAGCTGATCACGCGCTATCTGCGCAATGCAAAACGCGGCAAGCGCACGGCGCCGCTGCTGGTGGCAAGCGCGTCGTCCAGAATTCCTTCGCTTCCCAAAAGCCGCCCGCAAACCGGCACGGTCAACACTGCCGAGCCGATCGTCGTCGCCAATGCCGCGGTCCCGCCGGCAACGGTTGCCGGATCAAAGCCCGGTTCTGCCGCTCACAGCCTGAGCGATCCCATCGGTGAACGGATCGCCGGCACGGCCAATATCACTGAACTCGGTTATGCCCGGTCCGACAGCACCGAAAGAGCCAGACTTGCCGCGCTTGTCGAAGTCAGCGCCCGCCGTCAGGCGAGCGCTGTCGCAGGGTCCGGATCCGGCGGCCGGGTGCCGTCGGCAAAAATGGCGGCCATCAAGGATGAGTCACCGCCGCCCGGCGGCTGGCATATCCAGATCGGTGCGGCGCCAAGCGAGGAAGCGGCGCGCCGGCTCCTGTCCGACGCGCGCAGCCGCGCCGCCGACATTCTCGGCTCCGCCGATCCCTTCACCGAACCGGTCAAGAAGGATGGCGCTGTCCTCTACCGTGCCCGCTTTGCCGGTTTTACCGGCAAGCAGGAGGCGCGAACAGCCTGCGCCAACCTGAAACGCCGGTCGTTTTCCTGTCTTGCCGTGCCGAACTGAAGCCCGAATTTGAGAATGAGTACGGGGTCCTAACTGTGATGACCGAGCAGCGTATCTTTCGCTTCATTGATCCTGGCCGCCAGAGCGGCAGAACCGCCGTGGTCGGGGTGGACCTGCTTCATGAGCCGCCGGTGAGCTTTGCGGATTTCCGCGTCGCCGGCGCCCGGCTCAAGCCCCAGAATATTATAGGCTTCCTTTTTACTCATGGCGCCCGCGCCCGGCGACGGTCCAGCCCGCCTGTCGGCGTCGTCCTGGAGGTCGTCGCGCCATCGGGGAAATGTCCGGTCGAGATATCCTTCCAGCAGGCGCAGTGATTCTGGATCGTCGCGAAAATCCTCCGCCACTTCAAAAAGCTTTTCCAGGTCGAGATCCGACAGCATCGCGCCTTCGTGGCGCCCGGCAAGCACCTGTCCGTCCATCTCGCCGGTGTCATGGTCGAGCCGCATATCCAGTCCGGCCGATTGCACGCTTGAGGCACCGCCGCCGGCCGGTCTCGCGCCACCGAAACCGCCACGCCTGAGCACCGCGAAAGCCAAAAATGCCAGCGGCAGTGCAAACGCGAATTGCCGCAGCAGGGCCAGTCCGACCGCAGCCAACAGCAGCAGATAACCGCCACCGTTGCGGATGGTTCGGGCCAGCGTCGCTGGCGGCACGGTCATGAAGGCGCGGACCAGCAGCACAATGCCGGCAATAGCGGCGATCAGGAGGAACAGCGACTGGATCATTTCAGATGCGACAACAGCAGCCGCGCGGCCTGCGCTTTGGAGGTCTCCAGCGCCTTGCGCCCGCCCGCGGCATAGGTGGCAACGGCGCCCAAAAGCGCCTTGAGTTGCGACGCGGCGGCGGCATTGAATGGCAGATAAGCCCCGCTGGTCAGCCGGGCGATTTCCCGAAACGCCCGTTCGGCAACCGGATCGTGACCTTCGTGGAACATGAACGCCTTGATGTTCAAGAGGCCGAGCTCACCGGCCATCTGGCACAGCCGGTCGACATTTTCCTCCATGGCATCACCGACATAGACCAGTGCGGCAATCGGTTTCTTTTGCGCCTCCCGCCTGGCATGCGCCAGAACCTTGCCGATCTGGGTCTGGCCGCCGCGGCAGTCGATACGGACCATCAGGTCACGAAGGCTCTTGGTGTTGCTGACCCATTTCGACGACTGGCATTCGCCGAAACCGCGGAAATAGACGAGTTGAACGTTCAGCCCGCCGATCGATCCGGCGGCATCGAACATCGCGGCCTGCAGTGTGCAGGCGAGATCCCATGTCGGCTGCCGGCTCATTGTCGCATCGAGCGCAAAGATCAACCGGCCGCGCGCATCGGCGGACACGGGATCGAGCTGCGAGGCTTGCTTCAAGAACGCCTCAATATCCGATCGCGACGCCTGTTTTGCCGCTTTGCCGGCATTTGCCGGGCGCGCAGTGATGTCCTTCTTCTCAGCCATATTCACTCCTGCCCCAGAATGTGGGCTGCAAAGGGGCTTGCGCAAGCCTTTTCGGAGCTTTAGCCGCTATCGCCAAAGGCAGTGGGTCAAGCGGAACCGTCATCATGTCGCAGACTGTTCGTCAAATCGCTGAATTGCGAAATAGCGTCCGGCGCTGGCGCCGCAAGGGTGAGAGCATTGCCATGGTGCCGACAATGGGCGCCCTGCATGCCGGCCATCTGGCCCTCGTGGAGGCCGCACGCCAAAGCGCCGATCGCATCATTGTAACGATATTCGTCAATCCTGCACAATTTGCCGAGGGCGAGGATCTCGGCCGCTATCCGCGCGCCGAAGCCGGCGATCTTGAAAAGCTTCGCCCCTTTGATCCGGACATCGTTTTTGCCCCATCGGCAGAGGAAATCTATCCGCAGGGCTTTGATACGGCGATCTCCGTCGGCGGGCCCTCGTCCGGCCTTGAATCTGATACTCGGCCGCAATTTTTTACCGGCGTTGCGACCGTCGTCACCAAACTGCTGCTTGCCGGGCTGCCGGATCTCGCCACCTTCGGCGAAAAGGACTATCAGCAATTGCTGGTCGTCAAGAAGCTGGTGCGCGACCTCAACATCCCGACGACCATCATCGCCTGCCCGACCATCCGCGAGCCGGACGGCTTGGCTCTGTCATCGCGCAACGCCTATCTGTCAGCCGACGAACGGGCTGCCGCGCCATTGCTGTTTGAAACGCTGGGCAAACTCGCCGGCCAGATCGGCGGTGGCGCAGCCATCGATGACGCGACGGCGCAGGCTACCGGCGACCTTGAACGGGCCGGATTTGACATCGACTATCTGACTGTCCGCAATGCCCGGACGCTGGAACCGGTCAGCGACCCGGCAACGGAGCCACTGCGTGCGCTGGTTGCCGCCCGGCTCGGATCAACGCGACTGATCGACAACGTCGCGGTACCGCGAAACTCGGACGCGGACAAATAAACACCTGTCCATGTCCGTATTGGTGCAGGATTGAGAGGGCCGGTTTGGTCTCAGGTCTGGTTTTCGCCGAAAACATAGACATCCCAGATCACCGCCTCCTCACCACCGCGCAAAAAGCCGTTGTACTGGTGCGCGGATTCGATCGTGATCAGCTCGCCGGTCTGCCCGACATCGATGCTCAAGGTCGAGCCGAGCTTGTAGACCAGCGTGTCGGCAACCTCCTTGCCGTTGACCTTGACGACCAGGCGCGAGCGCCGCGTCTTGCCGATATTGTCATGGGCACTGAGCTGGATGGTGTTGATCTGGGTTGGTTCGTCGAGCTTGATGGTCAGGCTCGGTGTCGGCTCGCATTCGCGCGTCTCGGGCGCGCAGAATTTCGAGCACAGAACACCGCCGATGCACAATTTCTCGCCGCCGTTGGTCTGGTGGATGATGCGGCCATTGACCGGGCCTTTGTCCGGCGTTTTCGAAACCGCCGGCGCCGCCATGGAACCGGCCTCGGCTGTCGCGTCTGTCGTTGCGGCCGCCATGGTCTTCGGTCCGGTCTTGGAACTGTCTTCCTCAGCCACCGCCGATACGGCGGCCAGCATACCCGCAAGCGCGAGTGGCAGGACGGTACGGTATGTCACGTGAGCTCTCCATGATTTCTTGCAGGCGGCGATTCTTGCCGGTGGTCGGCACCGCCCGCCCGATTCGTCCGTCATGTTTGGCCCGGAACGCGACGGCAGTGCGACGGCAATGGGGCGTGCAAGGGGTAAAAAACCGGCCAAATTGGGCGGAGATTTGGCATCCCGATGGCCCGCGCCGCCAATGCCTCGTCACATGCTGGCCAGCACCGCATAGACCACTGCCAGCACCGCCATGGCGACCAGCGTGTAGGCGCCGTTCCAGCGCCAGGTCAGCGTGAACGACGAATGGCCGGTGGCGCGCGCCAGCATCAGGGCGCCTGAGGAAAACGGCGCGCCGGTCGAGGCCACCGCAGTGCCGGCGGCGATGGCCAGAGCAGCGAGCGTGATGTCGACCGGCAGGTCCGGCAGCTCGGCGACCAGCGAGCCGAGAAACACGGCCATGGCGATCGGGCTGATGCCGACCTGGCCGAACACCCAGACGGTCACGGTCAGCGCCCACAGGACGAGCCAGCCGGGCAGTCCGGCAAGGCCGATCTGGGCCGCGACATCGGCCGCCGGCACCAGTTTGGCCGCGAGCGTGCCGATGAAACCGGCGCAGCCGATGAACACCGCCTCGCGGACATAGCCGGGGATGGCCGTGAAGGTGATTTCGCCAAGCCGCCCTGCAGCCGCCGTCGTCCGCCGGCGCAACGCGCCTTCGGGCTGCTGCACAAACACCCAGAGCGCGACGACGAT